>CAYMCQ010000013.1:0-66759 GCA_964389025.1 uncultured Verrucomicrobiota bacterium | reverse complement strand
CCATCCTGCTCACGAGCCATTACATGGCCGACATCCAGGAACTATGCGACCGCGTCATCATCATTGATCACGGCGAAATTTTCTTCGACGGACGGCTCGACGACATTCTGGACCGCTTCGCCGATTTCAAGATCATCACCATTCAATTCGACCAAAACTTCCTCCTCTCCCCGCGAGGAACGAGTGGGGAGAGGATTGAGGAGAGGGGAGATTCAGAGAAACGCACCTCCTCTCCCCGGCCCTCTCCTCCATCGGATGGAGGAGAGGGAGAGTTCTCGCGCTACGGCGAAGTCGTCGAGCAAGGCCCGGGTAATCTCAAACTGAAAGTGAAGCGCGACCGCGTGATTGCCGTTTGCAAATCACTGCTCGACGAACTTCCGGTTACGGACATAGACATTCAAGAAGTGCCGATTGAAGAAGTGATTCGGCAGATTTTTAATAGAGCATAAAGGCTTGAGAATAGAAATTGTTCCTCGATGAAAACTAAGTTGCGAGAGATTGAAGGTTTGGCCAATGCTGGCAACTATACCGAGGCGCTTCAACGTCTCGATAAATTGGCCACGAGTAATCCTGATGACGCAAAAATTTGGACCACACGTGCGCACATCAATGGACATCAACGTAATTATGAAGAAGCTGTAGCAGATTGGTCTAAAGCGATCGCCCTTTGCGACAAAGAGCCACATTATTTTTATATGCGGGGAATTGATTTGTTTCTGCTGCGTAAATTTGAAAGCGCAGTGTTGGATTTCACAAAGGTCATTGAGCTATGTGATTACTACAAATCAGAATATTACCGAGAAGGAGCGTATTTCTTTCGCGCAGATGCATACTTGAGATTAAAGGAATTTGAAAAGGGAAAGTCAGATTGCACACATGTGTCAGACGAAATGCAAACTTGGACGGACAAATTAAGATGCAAGGCCGATCTTCTGGCGGAATGTCAGACGACTTAGCCGCCTTATTTTAAAAACCGAGCTTGATATTTGCCTCATTCGCCGAAATATTCTCACGACAATTTTATGGCAGACATCGCAAACAAGTATCCTGAAAATTCGGCGGGCAAATTCTACGTGGACAACCAGTGCATTGACTGCGACCTGTGCCGCGAGACCGCGCCGGACAATTTCAAGCGCAACGACGACGGCGGATATTCGTTCGTCTACAAGCAGCCGGAAAATGACGAGGAAGCCGCGCGTTGCAAGGAAGCGATGGAAGGCTGCCCCGTCGAAGCCATCGGCAACAACGGCGACGCGGTCCCCGCGTAAAAATTTCCGGAGGGCGGAGTTCCACGACGCCTTGACTTTCAAAACTCGCAGGCGAAATCGCCCGCGAGTTTTTTGATTCTGTAGAGTGCGCTGTCTCAGCGCACTCGTTGGTTGAGACAGCCGACGCTACAGTTTCCGCCGCAACAAATCCAGCGCCTGCGTCGCAGTCGCGTCTTTGAAGGTCAACCGGTCGAAGGGATTGAAATTTTGGACTACGATGGTTGGAAAATCTCCAGCCAGTCCAATGAAAACTGTGCCCGCAGGCTTTGCTTCGGTTCCGCCGCTCGGCCCGGCAATTCCTGTGGCCGACAACGCGAAGTCTGCCCCCATCTTTTCTCGCTCGCCTTCGGCCATTTCGCGCGCGACGGCTTCGCTCACCGCGCCGTGCTGCGCCAAAGTTTCAGAGCGAACGCCGAGAAATTTTTGCTTCGACTCGTTGCTGTAAGTCACGAAGCCGCCCAGAAAAATTCCCGACGCGCCCGGAACATTCGTGATGCGGTTTGCAATCGCGCCGCCGGTGCATGATTCCGCGACGGCCAGAGTTTGTTTGCGCGCCGTCAATTCGCGCACGATGACTGCTTCAAGTTCCTCGTCCTCGCAGCCAAAAATGTGGCCGCCGAGTTTTTCGCGTAAAATTTTTTCGGCATCGCGCACAAGTTCACCGGCCTGCGGGTTGCGCCCGGAAACGCGCACGTCCACCTGCCCCACGCGCGCGCAGTAGCCGATTTCCAATCCGGCTGCCACCAGACTTTTCAGTGGCTCAGAAATCCGGTCAGCCACCATGGATTCGCCGATGCCCGAAGTGCGAAGCGTGCGGCAGACGAACCTTGTGACGATCGGAAACTCCTTTTGAACGAGCGGCGCGACGAATTCCGTGAACATCGGCCTCAATTCGCGCGGCGGGCCGGGAAGCATGATGAGCCACTTTTTTGAAGGCGAGGATGGTGGATTGAGAATGGAGGATGGCGCGCGCGATCTGTCTCCACCTTCCATCCTCCATCTTCCACCTTCTTTCATTTCCATCGCCAGTCCCGGAGCAAGGCCGTTGCGGTTCTGTAAAACGATCGCCCCTTCGGGAATGAGAGCCTGGACTTTGGAGCGCTCCGGCACGGGTTTTTTGCGCAAAGCAAAAAACTTTTCAATCCCGGCGAGAACGGTCGCGTCTGTCCGCAATTTTTTCCCGAGCAACTCGGCAATCAAATCCCGTGTGATGTCGTCCGATGTTGGCCCAAGCCCGCCGGTCGTGATGACCAAATCCGCTCGGGCCAGCGCATCTCGGACGGCGCTTCGAATTTCCCCGGCCGTGTCCGCAATGGCAACTTGCCGCGCGACGTTGCATCCGAGATCGGCAAGTTGCCGGCAAATCCATTGCTGATGCGTGTTTAGGACGCGCCCCAGCATCAACTCTGTGCCGGTGTTGATGAGTTCGATGTGCAAGCGGTGGAAGTTTCGAGTTTCGAGTTTCAGGTTTCAAGTGGATTCATTCGGAGGGACGAGTTACACGAGTCCCCAACTGAATCGCTGGCCTTTGTCTCGCGAATTTAGGGACTCGTGTAACTCGTCCCTCCGGCTTCAATCCCAAATCCGATACGGCGTGGCGCTCGGTTCCAGAAAACAGCCGCAGCGCGGACATTTGGCGGGCGCGCTCCACTCTTCAATGCGATGAAAACGGGAGACAGGACAACGCAATCGCAAATTGATCCAGCGCGAGTCTTTTATTCCGATGTTTGTGAGCCGATTCAGCGCAGCGTCGAAACTCGGCGGGTTGTCGGGCAGCCAGCGCAGTTGCGAACGTTTGCCAATCTCGCCGGAAAAGAGCTGCTGGCCACCTCGTTGTTTCCGCGAAATTGGGATCCGAATCCGCGTCACGACTTCGTAAAGTGATTTGCAATCGCGGCAGGAAATTGTCCGGCAGGAAAACGTCAGCCCGCTTTCATCGCCGCCGGAAACTTTCGCGCGGTAGGCGCACTTGGGACACTCGAAAAGGTAAAGTTTTCCCATTCGTCAATCCGTCGAACGCGCCGCGTCGCGAAGAACGCCGGCGCGCTATTGCTTTTCTGATTCCGCCGAATTTTTTTTCATCTCGACGACCTTCAACTGGTTCGCGCTTTCAAGGACGATTTGCGCGCGGTCGCGAAACAGCGTGATCTTACCGCTCAACTCCACGTTTTTGTCCTTCAACTTTTCGAGGTCGGTGAAGAGATTTGTTTTGGCAGCGAAGATGACACCGGAAAGCGGCGTGGCGGGATACGACTTTTCCATGTTCAGATAAACCATCTTCTCGCGGATGGAAACTTGCGCGACTTTTCCCGTGACGATGACCGATTCATCAACATGGTTCGTGGCTTCGAGAGCTGAAATAATTTTTGGCGGCTCTTTTTTCGGCGCGGGCTTCCCATCTTCGGCGCGGAGAGTTGGGACGAGGAGCATTGCGCTGATGACGGGCAGGAAAACAACTTTCATGTGTTACAAGTATTCGTTGGCGGGCGGTTCGACAAGGAAAACAAAAAATGGAGCAAGCGAAGGGATCGAGCGCAATCTCGACACTCACGCCATAATAAACAGGTCGTAAGCGGTTCCTCATCTGAGGACAAAGCGCTAAAATATGCCATGTCGGAATTGCTGGAATTTGGCAACCTCTTGGTAAATCATTCGCGCGCACATGAGCCAACAACAGTCAAACCTGCCCGTCCACGCGGCGAACGGCGCAAGGATCTTCCGCCGAGCGAGACGAGAGTCAATTTTCCCAACCACAACCACCAACCCGAAATGAAAGCAAACGACAAACTTAGGAACTCCATCTATACCGGCGCGGTCGCCTCAGCCCTGATTGCGACCGGGGCCTCCTCCATGAAATCCCACGCCGCCAGCTTCGGCGAGGACGCCGCCTTTCTTCAGAAACACACGCCGCTCATCGTATTGAGCGATCGTGCCGGCAAAGCGAAAGTCGCCGTGTCTCCGGCGTGGCAGGGGCGTGTCATGACCAGCACGGCCAGTGGCGACGATGGCCTGAGCTTCGGCTGGATCAATCGCGACCTCATCGCTTCGGGAAAACTCCAGCCGCACATCAACGTCTTTGGCGGCGAGGATCGCTTCTGGTTGGGGCCGGAAGGCGGACAATTCTCCATTTTCTTCGCGAAGGGCGCAAAGTTCGAACTCAGCGACTGGTTCACGCCGGCGGTCATTGACACGATGCCGTATGAAGTGGCGAAACAGTCGCGGTCCACCGCAACCTTCCGGGCCGCATTTGCCGTGACGAATTACTCCGGCACACGGTTCGACCTGGAAGTGAATCGCGAAGTCAAATTGCTCACGACAAAGAGCGCGTCGGAAAAGCTGGGCGTCCGGACGGCGAAGGATATCAATGTCGTCGCCTACGAAACGATCAACAGAATCTCGAACGCAGGCAAACAGCCGTGGGAGAAAAAATCGGGACTGCTTTCGGTGTGGATTCTCGGGATGTTCAATCCGTCGCCGGCCACGACGATTGTCGTGCCGATCAAGTCCGGGCGGGAATCCGAATTGGGCGTGAAGGTGACATCGGATTACTTCGGAAGCGTCCCGGCAGAGCGCCTGGTGGTGAAGGAGCATGTGGTTTATTTCAGCGGCGACGGCAACTACCGCAGCAAGATCGGCATCAATCCGAAGCGCAGCAAGGCCGTGCTGGGCAGTTATGACGCGGCCAACAAGGCACTCACGATTGTGCAGTTCACCCAGCCGGAGGGAGTGACGGATTATGTGAATTCGTTGTGGAAGATACAGGACAACCCATTTGGCGGCGATGCGGCGAACAGCTACAACGACGGTGCGCCGACCCCGGGCGCAAACCCCCTCGGGCCGTTCTACGAACTGGAATCCTCGTCGCCCGCGGCCGCACTGCAACCGGGCAAGAGCCTGACGCATGTTCATCGGACGGTTCACTTGAGCGGGCCGCCGGAGTCGCTTGATGCCGTTGCGCGCGCGATGCTCGGAGTTTCCTTGGCGGAAATTCAAGACGCCTTCCAAAAGCACTAACCCGGGTCTATTTAAGCCGCAGTTTTGCACGGTGACAATCGTGTCACGCCGTTCCTGATCTTGATAAAACGTCGGTAGATTATGAAACGAGCGAGCCTGAATAATCGGAATTGACGTTGTCGGCGAGCGGCTTAATATAAGGCCGCGTCCTTTATGAAAGCGTTGTTCGCAACAAAAATTTCCCTGCGTGTGGCTGCATCGTTGGGGCGTCGCGGCTTTACATTGATTGAATTGCTGGTCGTCATCGCCGTCATCGCCATCCTGGCGGGGCTGCTGTTGCCGGCTCTGGCCAAAGCCAAGGAAAAAGGCCGGCGCATCGGGTGTCTGAACAACATGCGCCAGGTCGGAGTGGCCCTCCAAATGTATGAAGGGGACACGAAAAGACTGCCGACCAAGCGCCATCCGGTCGGCGACTTCAACAACCCGGTGGCACCGCCCAATGCGTTGAACCTGCTGATTCCTTATCTGGGGGCCAAGTCCGGCCTGATGTCGCCTGCGGTCTATAACTGTCCGTCGTTGAAACCGCATCCAAAAGCGGTTTATGCCCCGACCATTTACAGCAGCACCGGTTTGTCCATGAACACGGTTCCGTTGGGCCGGCCACTATCAGCGGTTCCCCGACCATCCGCAATTATCCTCATGCAGGAGGCCTGGTCACTCTCTCATCAGTTGTGGAATCAGCCCGAACCCGACAATCGTTCAGATGATGTATTGGAAGGGCGCACTCCGACCACTTACAGTGAATGGCATATGTGGGCCGACTTTCGCACCCACGAATCCTTTATTTCCCCATATTTTCGCGAAAACCTTTCCAATGTGCATGATGAGGGAGGCAATCTGGTGTTCGTTGACGGCCATGCCGAGTTCAGAAAATATCGGAAGCTACGGAGTGGAGATTTTGGGTTGCTGCCAGATGTGCTTTATCACCCCACTGCCGCGCGGAACAGTGGTCTCTCGCCTGCATTTTAAGTCTAAACTTGGAAACGACTGACAATGGAAACGCTTATGAAACCAGCCGGTTGGATGATGGCCGCAGTCATCGTCGCGGCGGCGGCGGTTGGGTGTGGTAAAAAGTCGGCAAAGCCGGCCACCGAACAATTGCAGCAGAGTTTTGAAAAGGCTGACGCGCCGATAAAACAGGACATCGTCCAAGTCAACACCGCCTTCCAGGCCGGCGATTACACCCATGCGATTACCGTCATGGATCGGGTGGTTCAAACGCAAACCATTGACGCAGCGCAGAAACAAGCGGTGGATGCGCTCATCATTCAAACCAGACAGGCGGTTCAGCGGAATCCGAAACTCAATACTCCCGAACTATACAAAGCCACGGAGGCTTTGATGCTTCGGGTCCACGGAGAAAATTAAACCGGGCGGCATTCATGACGCAGGGTGATGGACTTTCCGACGCGGTCGGTGTGTTGCCGAGGTCATCTTGAAGTGATTTAAATAATTCTGGCTGCCGTCCGACTGGCGGTTTAGTGTCAGCGCATCGCGACAACCCGATGCAAACAATCATCCCTCGCTTCTGGTCGAAACGAAATTCGTGCCGGGCTATTTGCCTTGTCGGTTGGTTCCGACTGAAGCTCTTGAGCGTTGCAGTCGCGCTCGCGATGGTCGTTCTGTCCAGTCGCGGCCTTGAAAGCCCTTCAAAGCCGGCCCAGTCCCTCGCCGCGTTTCAATGCGATCCCGGTCTGCGCGTTGAACTGGTCGCCGCCGAGCCGCTCGTCTTCCAGCCGTGCGCCGTGGCGTGGGATGCGGAAGGAGCGATGTTCGTCGCCGAGAACCGCGGCTATCCCACCGGCCCCGGCCCCGGCCAGCCGCCCGCTGGTGTCATCGCCCGTCTGGACGATACCAATCGCGATGGGCGCATGGATCAGCGGACGGTGTTCGCCGACGGACTGACTTTTCCGAACGGCCTCACGCCCTGGGACGGCGGCCTCATCGTCACCTGCGCGCCGGACGTGCTGTTTTTGAAAGACACCAATGGCGATGGTCGCGCCGAGGTGCGGCGCGTGTTGCTGACGGGCTTCGACACCAACGCCACGACGCAGTTGCGCGTCAGTCATCCGACCTTCGGCCCAGACGGTTGGGTTTATCTCACCAGCGGGCTGACGCGTGCGGGCAAGATCACGTCGCCTCAGCATCCCGAACGGCCCGCCGTCGAGATCGGCGCGGACGCGCGCTTCAATCCGTTCACACTCGAGATCGAACCGGTCGGCGGGCGCGGGCAGTTCGGGCAGACCTTCGACGAGGCGGGAAATCGTTTTCACTGCATGAACCGCGTGCATATCCAGCACACGGTCATCGCGCCGCGCTACCTCGCGCGGAATCCGAACTTCGCGCTCGGCGAGACGGTGCAGAACGTGCCAGAAACAATGGTCACCGACCTCATCGGCGGCGCGAACCAGAATTTCGCCGCGCGCCTGTATCCCATCAGTGACAATCTCACCACCGCCGACTCGCACGTTGGCACGTTCACCGCCGCCTGCTCGGTTCACATCTATCGCGGCGACGCATTGCCTGCGGAGTATCGCGGCGACGCCTTCGCGTGCGATCCGACGGCGAACCTCGTGCATCGCGACAAGCTCACGCCGGTGGGGTCGACGTTCGCCTCACGCATGGCGAACGAGGGCCGCGAGTTTCTCGCCTCGCCCGACAACTGGTTTCGCCCGGTGTTCCTCGCGACCGGCCCGGACGGCGCACTTTACGTTTGCGACATGTATCGCAAGACCATCGAGCATCCCGAGTATCTGCCGGTCGAGGTGCGCAAGCGGACTGACTTTACGAGCGGGCGCGACCTGGGGCGCATCTGGCGGGTGACGGGGAAAAATCTCACATCTCAAATTACAACTCCCGGATTCCCCGCCCGCGCTTCCACGGCGGAACTGGTTCAGGCCCTGGGCGATTCCAATTCATGGCGGCACGAGACCGCGCAACGGCTGCTCACTGAGCGCCGCGATCCCAAGACGCTGCCGTTGCTCGCGAAACATTTCAAATCCTCCGAGGCTGAACTCAAACGTCGCAGTGAAATTTTGGTGGCGGCGGGTTGGTCGAAATTACCCGGGGACGCCAGGCCCGCCAACGCGCTGCGGCGTTTGCACGCGCTGCGCACGCTGGCGATCCTCATTTCGAATGGTAGGGACGCGCTGCCGCGCGTCCGGGCCGACCAGCAGGTCGGCTCTACTAGGATCAACGAGGAAGGCTCCGCTCCCGCGCTTTTGCATCACGCCTTGCGCGTGTCGTTGCTTGCGGCCGATCCGGTTCTGCGAGAGAACGCCTGGCGCATCCTGGCGGAGCGGCAGTCGGGCATGACGGATTTTCCCGGGCGGTTGTTCCCGGTCTTCGCCGCCGATCCCAATCCGCGCGCCCGGTTCTGGTTCGCGTTGGGTTTCAACCAAGGCCCGCAGGCATCGCGCGTCCAGAACTGGCCGGAGGTGCTGGCCCGGCTTGCCGCCAGCGACGGCACAAACCGCTGGATGCGCGCCGCGATTCTCAGCGGACTCAGGCCCGGCGAGCAGCAGGCGCAACAACTCGCCCGTTATCTCGCGGGCCGCATGGGCGACCCCGCGCCAGTGGAATTTTGGTCCGACCTTGGCCGTGTGCTCGGCGCCGAAGCCGGCACTCTGCCACCATTCCTCCCAACGAACGCGCCGCCTTCGCCGGGCTTCATTGCCGCGCTCAACGGCGTGGCGGAATCGTTGCGTTCACGCGGCAAGCCCGTGGCGTTGCCGGCAGAAGTGCTTTTGCGTTTCAGCGTCGAGACCGCGCGGCTGGCCGCGTCGCCCGCCGAATCCATCGCGACGCGCAAGGCGGCCATTGGTTTTCTGGCAAACGCGGAGAGCGCGCAGGCCATCGCCGCCTTGTTGCCGGTGCTGGCCGCCACGGAGCCGGCGGAATTGCAACTGGCGGCGGTGCGTTCGCTGGTTGCATTGCCGGGCGACACCGCCGCCACCGAACTCCTCGCCCCGAGCCGCTGGAACGCACTGCCGCCCGGCACGCGCGGAGTTGTCCTCACGTCTTTGCTCGCGCAGCCACGCCACCTCCGGGTGTTGCTGGCGGCCATCGGAGCGAAGCAGCTTCCCGAAAATATTTTGAGCCGCGCGCAACGCGATTCCTTGCGCAAGCACGGCGACACCGCGATCCGCGAACGCGCGCACCAACTCTTCGCCGCCGCGGAAACCGGAGACCGCATGAAAGCCTACGAGAAGGCGCGCGTCGTTCTCGCCCTCACCGGCAACGCGGCCAACGGGCGCAAACCGTTTGCGACTCATTGCGCTTCGTGCCATCGGCTCGACCGCGAAGGCCACAACGTCGGCCCGGATTTGTTTGGCATTCGCAATCAACCGAAGGAAACCATCCTCCTGCACATCGTCCATCCGAACTACGAAGTTGTTGACGGCTTCAATGCTTGCATGATCGAATGCAAGGATGGCCGCGAGTTGACCGGCCTGATCATCGGTGAATCACCCGCGAGCGTCACGCTGCGCCTGGCGCAGGGCATCGAGGAAACCATCCCGCGCGCAGGCATCGTCCGGCTGACGGTGGGCCAGGTGTCGTTGATGCCGGAGGGCTTGGAGGCGGCGATGAGCCAGCAGGAGCTGGCCGATTTGCTGGCGTGCTTGAAAGGAGAATGAGCTTATGAAATCCGAAATCCGAAATCCGAAAAGTGGCAAGCGAATCGAGCCAGCCACGTCTTCGTGCCGCTCTCCCTCACCCTTGATCCCTCTCCCGCTGGAAGAGGGAAAAAGCGGGCGAGCGTTCAACAACTCTCTGAGTTGCCCCACAAAGGCCGACTCAAGCCTTCACCAAAGTCGGCCGACGATTCTCCCTCTCCCAGCGGGAGAGGGCCGGGGTGAGGGAGAACCTGCCTACGATCTGCCCGCTTCGGCTTCGCTGGCAATTTCGAGGACGAGGAGGAGTCTGTGGCACTTGGCGTCCGTTCTGAGCTTTTCAATTGTTTTTGCGTTGATCACGGGTTCGCCGCCATCCCTCGCCGCCCCCGCCATCTTCCGCGCCGGCGCGGCAATGATGGACATCACGCCGACAAATTTTCCGATCCGCACTGCCGGCAACCTCTCACTCACCATCGCGCACAAGGCACTCGATGCACTTAATGTCCGCGCGCTGGTGCTGGATGACGGGCGGGTGCAGGTCGCGATTGCGGTGGTGGACAGTTGCATGGTGGATCGCGAAACGATGGACGCGGCGAAGGCGGCGGCGCATCGCGTCACGGGAATTCCGATCGGGCGGATGCTGATTGCCGCGACGCACACGCACTCGGCGCCCGCCGCTTACAGTTGCCACGGCAACGACGTCGAGCCGGGCTATGTGGAATTTCTGATTCCACGCATCGCCGCCGCCATCATTGAAGCGTGGCGCACTCGCGCGCCCGCACGGGTGGGCTGGGGGAAAAGCGACTGCCCGCAGTTCGTGCATTGCCGGCGCTGGATCATGCGGCCCGGCACGGCGGAGAATCCGCCGGTGGAATTCACCGGTCAGGCCACGAACATCGCCATGATGAATCCCGGCTACGCAAACACGAACAAGGTTCGCCAGACCGGCCCCGTGGATCCCGCCGTCACCGTGCTCTCGGTTCAAACCGCCGACGGCCGGCCGCTGGCGTTGCTGGCGAATTACTCGACGCATTACGCGGGCGTGTCCGAGCCGGGCTTGTCGGCGGATTATTTCGGCGAGTTCTGCCGCGTCATGGCGAAGGATCTCGGCGTCGCGGAAGGCAAACCGTTCGTCGCGCTCATGAGCAACGGCACCAGCGGCGACGCCAATTGCATTGATTTCACCAAGCCCAACTGGAAGAGCGACCGCTTCACCGTCGCTCGCGCCGTCGCCGACGCGGCGCTGGAGGCGTTGAAAAGCGCGCGTTACCAGGACTGGATGCCGCTGGCGATGGCGGAACAGAAGCAATCCTTCAAAGTGCGCCTGCCCACGCGCGAAAACGTGGCGGCGGCCCGCGAGTATCTCGCCAAGAAAGTGGGCGACCGCCCGACGCGCAACTGGGAGGAAAATTACGCGCGCGAAACGGTGAAGATGGCCGACTGGCCCGCGAAGAAGGAAATCAAGCTACAGGCATTGCGCGTCGGCGACTTCGCCATCGCCACGACGCCGTGCGAAACCTTTGGCAGCACGGGACTGGCGATCAAGCAAAACAGTCCATTTGCGCTGACGATGGTGATGGAACTCGCGAACGGCTGCAACGGCTACCTGCCGCCGCCGGACCAGTTTCCACTCGGCGGCTACACGACGTGGCGAGCGCGGTCGAGCTATCTGGAAGTTGGCGCGGAGCCGAAAATCACAGCAACGGCTGGTTCACTGCTCAAACGGGTGGCGCGGGGCAAGAAACTGTAAATGCGAAAACTGGTGTTCTGCCATCGCTGACCTTACGACATAACTTGCTTGCCAGTTGGCGCGTGAAGATTTAAGAACCGTTCGCCGGATAAACGAAACCCGAAAACATGACTACTTCAAACCGCCTCACTCGCCGTCAGTTTCTCAAAACCACCGCCACGCTGGCCGTTGCCGCGCCCGCCATTTTGCCTTCATCAGTGTGGGGGGCGAAGCCCGGACCGAATGACCGGATCACGCTCGGCTTCATCGGCATGGGCAAACAAAACAGCAGCCTGCTGAATGGTTTCATTCAAAACAAGGAAACGCAGGTTGTGGCGGTATGCGATGTGGATACGACGCGACGCGAGAACGCCAAAAAAACGGTCGAGGATTTTTATTCGAAACAAACCAGCAAAGGCACCTTCAAGGGTTGCGACGCCTACAAAGATTTCCGCGAGCTGATCGCGCGCAAGGATATGGACGCCGTGGTGGTCGCGACGCCGGATCATTGGCATGCCCTCAACGTGATTGCCGCGGCAAACGCGGGCAAAGACATCTACTGCGAGAAACCTCTCTCCCTGACCATTGCCGAGGCGCGCGCCATGGTGAAGGCGGTGCGCCGCAAGAAACGAATTTTCCAGACGGGCAGCATGCAGCGTTCGTCCCGGGAATTTCGCAAGGCGTGCGAACTGGTTCGCAACGGACGGATCGGCAAAGTGAAAACCGTGATCGTCGGCGTGGGAGCGCCGAGCAAGTGGTGCGACCTTCCGGAGGAGACCATGGAGCCCGGGCTGGACTGGGATGCCTGGCTCGGCCCGGCTCCCGTGCGGCCTTACAACTCCGTGCTCAGCCCGCGCGGCGTTCACAACCACTTCCCGAACTGGCGCAGCTACCGCGAATACTCCGGCGGCGCCATGACCGACTGGGGCGCGCATCATTTCGACATCGCGCAATGGGGTCTGGGCATGGACGACAGCGGGCCGGTGGAAATCATTCCGCCCGAGGATCCGAACGCCACCACCGGTGTGCGTTACCTCTACGCCAACGGAGTGGAAATGATCCACGACAGCAGCCGGGGCGGAGTGACGTTCATCGGATCGGACGGAAAGATTTTTGTGGACCGCGGCAAGTTTGAAGCCACGCCGGAATCTCTCGGCCAGGAACCGCTTGGCGACAAAGCCATCCGGCTGTATGCCAGCAGCGATCATTTGAAGGACTGGCTCAACTGCGTGCGCAGCCGCAAGCTGCCGATTTGCGACGTGGAGATCGGCTGCCGCTCGGTGACCGTGTGTCACCTGGGCAACCTTGCTTACTGGAATCATCGCCGGCTGAAGTGGGATCCGAAGAAGGAAAAGTTCATCGGCGACAAAGAGGCAAACACATGGCTGGATCGCGCCAAACGCGCGCCGTGGAAGGCTTGATGGGAAGGCGGCGAAATGCTGCTCATCACCTTGAACTTTGCCGTAGAGAGGTCACGATCTACCCAAATCTTCCCACCGGACGTGGCGTTTTCGCTTGAATTGACTGCCAAAACCGGGAGATGGTTTAGTCGAACAAGCTGAATATTTTGAAGCCCATACTTTTATGAACCGATTTGCTTTGATCCCCCTAATGGTCGCGCTCCTGCTCCCGCAAACCACCCGCGCGGAAAAAACTTTTGCCGAGCGCTTGGGTTGGAAGCCGACAGACGTGGTCGTCATCCTGCACGTGGATGACGTGGGCATGTCGCATTCGTCCAATCTTGGAGCCATCGAGACAGTGGAAAAAGGCGTGGCGACTTCCTGGAGCGTGATGATGCCCTGTCCGTGGGTGCCGGAGATCGCCAAATATTTGAAGCAGCATCCGGGCGTGGACAGCGGCCTGCATCTGACGCTCACTTCGGAATGGAGTCTCTATCGCTGGCCGCCGCTGGCTGGCAAACCCAAAGTCCCCGGCCTGGTGGATGAGGAGGGATGCCTGTGGCAAAACGTCGTGAAGGTGGCCACGCACGCCACGCCGGATGAAATCGAAGCGGAAATCCGCGCCCAGGTGGATCGCGCCGAGGTTCTCGGCCTTCCCATCACCCATTTGGATTCGCACATGGGGACGCTCTTCGCCCGGGCCGATTATTTCGAGCGGTTCGCCAAAGTCGGCATGGAAAAAGGCATCCCCATTCTCGTCATTGGCGGTCACGCCACTTACGCCTTGAAGGAAAATCCCGAAGCGGCCGGCAAGCTGCGCGCGTGGATCCCAAAAATCTGGAATGCCGGGCTGCCGGTCCTTGATGATCTCCACACCGGTTCCTACGGTTGGAAGACGGAAGATAAAACGGAAAAACTCATCGCCTTGCTCAAAGAATTGAAGCCCGGCGTGACGGAAATTCTTTTTCACGCCTCGATTCCGACCGAAGATTTTCCGCTGATCACCACCTCCAGCCAGTCCCGTCTGGCTGACACCCGGGCGTTGACCGATCCGACCGTCAAGAAACTCATCCAGGAGCGCGGAATCATATTGACCACATGGAAAGAATTGAAGGAACGCCGCAAAAAAGCCGCGGCGATGGAGTAGCGCATCTGAAGAATTGAAAATTAAATCGAGCCAACTGTCTCCCACGACAACCATGCTCGACGATTGCAGAGCGCAATGACTCAACCATGCGGACAACCCTTTCACCATCCTGCCGCAACTTTCTGAAACGCGCGCTCTTGGGCGCGGCCTGGCTGCCGTTGCTCGTCGCCGCCGGTGAAGTCGTGGACCTCGGTTCGCGGCGGGAGATGTTCGTGGACAATTTCCTGATCGCAAAAATGAACGGCGTCGAGCTGCGCCTGCACGAGCCGCGCGACGAGGGGGAAGTGTTGCGCTTCGACCAGGCGTGGGAGGGAATTCACTCCGGCTATTGCACCGTGATCCGCGATGGCGCGCGGTTCCGCGTTTATTACCGAGGCATGCCGGCGGACGTGATTGACGGAACGGCGGGCGAAGTCACCTGCCTTGCCGAATCCAACGATGGCCTGCGCTGGACGAAACCGAAGCTCGGGCTGTTTGAAGTGAAAGGGACGAAGGCGAACAACGTTGTGCTCGCGGGTGATCCGCCGTTCTCCCACAACTTCAGTCCGTTCCTCGACTCGCGCCCGAGCTGCCCACCCGATCAGCGCTACAAGGCGCTGGCGGGAATCTCCAAGAGCGGGCTGGTTGCATTCGCATCGGCGGACGGTCTGCACTGGTGCAAGCTGCGCGACACGGCGGTCATTCCCGAAAAAGCGCCGTTCAAGTTCGCCTGGATGTTCGATTCGCAGAACGTGGCGTTCTGGTCGGAGTCGGAGAAAAAATATGTCTGCTATTTCCGCGTCTGGGAGGGCGTCCGCCGCATCGCGCGCACGGAAAGCAGCGACTTTCTGAATTGGACCGATCCCGTTTTGATGAGTCAAATGACGGACGGCCAACCCTCGCCGGTCGAGGAACTTTACACGAACCAGACAGACCCGTATTTCCGGGCGCCACATCTCTACGTCGCGGTGGCCGCCCGATTCTTTCCCGGACGGCAAGCCATCAGTGACGAGGAAGCCCAAGCTCTCAAGGTCGCCAAAGGTTACGAGAAGGACGTGTCCGACGCCGTGCTGATGACCACGCGCGGCGGCAGTGTTTACGAACGCACGTTTCTGAGTTCATTCATCCGGCCCGGCATCGGCGCGCGGCACTGGGTTTCGCGAAACAATTATCCAGCCCTCGGGATCGTGCAGACCGGCCCGACCGAAATGTCCATTTACATGAATCAGGACAATGCCCAGCCGACTGCGCACCTGCGGCGCTACTCGATGCGGCTCGACGGCTTTGCCTCGGTCCGGGCGCCGTATGCGGGCGGCGAATTGCTCACCAAGCCGCTGAAGTTCACCGGCGACCGTTTGGAACTAAACTTCTCCACCTCAGCCGCCGGCTCGATTCGCGTCGAGCTTCAGGATGAGGCGGGCAAACCTATCAGCGGTTTTGCCGCGGGCGATTGTGTCGAAGTGATCGGCAACGAGATTGAGCGCGTCGTCCGTTGGAAAGGCGGCGCGGACGTTTCCCGTTTCGCGGGCAAAACGGTTCGTCTGCGTTTCGTCATGAAAGACGCCGACCTTTACGCGTTGCGGTTTCAATGATGCCCGGGACAAGATCAGGCGGAGTCCGACAACTTATGCGAAATCGAATCCTTCTCGCCCTCACCGCCCTGCTGCTGGCTCCGCCGGCCTCATTGGCAGGCGCCGAACTCCGCGCCGGCGTCGCCAGCGTGGACATCACCGATCGTGCCGCCGGGCCGGTCAACGACCCTTCGTATGTGAAAGCCCTGGTGCTCAAGGACGGCAGCAGCACGGTGGTGATTCTCACGGTGGATGCGGTCGCCATCGGGGAGATCGGCAGAATTGGAAACGGCTATCTCGCAAGCGTGCGCGCGCAGTTGCAAAAGGAGTTCGGGATTCCGCCGTCGAACGTCCTCATCAATGCCAGCCATTGCCACAGCATCGTGCGCGCAGATACGGACGCGCTGACCATGCAGGCGGTGCGCGCGGCGTGGCAGCACACGGCGCCGGTGAAGGTGGGGGCGGGCGTGGGACACGAGAACCGGATCAGCGAGAACCGCCGGCTGAAGCTGAAAGATGGCAGCGAGGTGGACATGCGCCGCGCCTACTCGATGCCCCCGGATGAAGGGGTGGCGGGCGTCGGCCCCATTGACCCACAGATTGGATTGCTGCGGCTCGACCGGGAGGACGGCAAACCTTTGGCCGTGCTCTACAACTTTGCGTGCCATCCCATCATGAATCCGCCCAGCACCGGCAACTCGGCGGACTTTCCTGGCTTTGCTTCGAAAGTGATCGAGGAAAGTCTCGGCGAGGGCGCGATCGCGCTGTTCGTGCAGGGTTGCGCCGGCGACATCAATCCCGTGCGTTATAAGGATGTCCAGCACCCACCCAGCGCCGAGCCGCTGGGAAACATGCTTGGCCTCAGCGTCATGCGTGCTTTGAAAAAAATCGAAACCAAGTCCGGCAGCGAACTCAAGATCATCAACAACGTCATTGCGTTGCCGCGCGGCACCGATCTGGCGCGGCGCATCGCGGCGATCCAGGCGGAGCAGGCGAAACTGCTGCAATCGCTCAAACCGACCGACATCAACTTCAAGACCTTCCTCCCGCTGTTCGTGCAACACAAACTTTCGCCCCACTTCCCTTCTTTCTACTCGCAGGGTTATCTCCACGACCGGGCGCTTGGCAAGGAGGACCTGACAAAGCTCGATGCCACAAACCGCCAGAGCCTCGACGCCTACTTGGAGAACATCCAGATCATGGAGCGGCTCACGCGGCTGAACGTGAACCTTGCGTTACTCCGGCAACACCTCGCGCAGAACCAGGCCGCTGGAAAACCCACGCTCGAGGTCGAGATCGTCGGGGTGCGGATCGGCGATTTCAAGCTGGTGACCTTCCCCGGCGAGTTGACCGTGCAGATCGGACTCAACATCAAGCGAGCCGCGAACGATCCGCACGCCTTCGTCGCCGGCTACTCGAACGGCTACATCTACTACACGCCGACGGTTGAGCAGCGGAACAATACCGGTTATGCGCAGGAAGATTGCGACAGCCTCGTGGGTCCAGAATGGCAGAAGATTTTCGAAGCGAAGGCGCTGGAGATTATCGAGAAGCTATGAGGGGATCGTGTTTCATGAAACTAAATTTCCTTCTCACGGCCCTGCTGCTGTCTCCGCTGCCTGCGCTCCTTGCCGCTGAACCGGCCCCTGTGGATTTCTCCGTGAAACTGGAGACCGTGATGAAACACGACGATGGCCAGTTCCTCTGGTTTCATCCGCGCGCAGCCGCCATTCCCGCGCGGGGCGAAGACGAGCCTGCGATTGTGATGACGATTCAAAAACATCTGAAGATTTCGGATTACTACTCCGGCCTCCATGTGATGGCGCGCGCGAAACCCAATGCGCCGTGGACTGGGCCGGTGCTCCCGCCCGAGTTGGATTGGCAACGGCAATCGAACGGCGTCACCATCAGCGTCGCCGACGTCACGCCCGACTGGCACGCGCCGACGGGGAAGCTGCTCGCCATCGGCTGCCAGGTGCGTTACAGCCCGAAAGGCGAGCAACTCGACGATGTCATCCGCGCGCACCAGACGGTCTATGCGGTCTTCGATCCGAAGACGGAGCGATGGTCGCCGTGGTCGGTGCTGGAACTGCCGCCGGACGAGCAATTCGATTTTGCGCGCAATGCCTGTTCGCAATGGCTCGTGCGACCCGATGGCCGGCTGCTGGTGCCGCTTTACATCGGGCGCAACTCCCACGAGCCGTTCAGCACAACCGTCGCTGAATGTCGTTTCGACGGCACGAAGCTGGCCTACGCGCGCCACGGAACGGTGTTGAAGCTGAACATCGCCCGAGGACTTTATGAACCCTCGTTGATCGCGTTTCGCGGCCGTTACTTCCTCACGCTCCGCAACGACGAACGAGGTTACGTGAGCGTGAGCAACGACGGCTTGCAGTTCGCCGAGGCGAAATCGTGGTTGTTTGACGACGGCGCGGAATTGGGCAGCTACAACACCCAACAACATTGGCTCGCGCACAGCGACGGACTTTTTCTGATTTACACCCGGCGCGGGGCGAGCAATGACCACATCATGCGTCACCGCGCGCCTCTGTTCATGGCGCAGGTGGATCCGGCCACGCTGCGAATCCTCCGCCGCACGGAAAAAGTGGTCGTGCCGGAGCGCGGCGCGGAACTCGGCAACTTCGGGGCCGCCGCCATCAGCAAATCCGAGTCGTGGATCACCGTCTCGGAAGGCATGTTCATGAAAGACTCACGCGAACGCGGGGGCGAGGGAGCGACTTTTGTGGCGCGTGTGATCTGGTCCAAACCCAACAAGCTGGTCGGCCCATCGTCGCCGTGATCTCCCACGGCTTTCCGGGTGTCCATGGGCGGCTGATGAATGATTCTTGAGTGACAGTCTCCATTGGTGCAGTCTGCGCTTGTGATGCCAATGAATTGCCCGATCCGGATTTCCGGACTTATCGTCGCTGCGGCTGTTTTCACTGCCGCTGCCCAAACCAACTGGCCGCAGTTCCGCGGCGAACAATCGCTCGGCGTCGCGAGCAACCGGAATCTTCCGACGACATGGAGCACGAATCAAAATGTCGCCTGGAAAACAACCGTGCCCGGCCTGGGCTGGTCTTCGCCCGTGGTTTGGGGCGACAAGATTTTCGTCACCTCCGTCATTCGCGACGGCGAGGTCGAACCGCCCAAGAAAGGACTCTACTTTGGCGGCGAACGGCGGACGCCATCCACGAACACCCAGCATTGGATGGTTTATGCCTTTGACTGGCACAGCGGCAAAAAAATCTGGGAGAAACAAGTCCACGAAGGTTCGCCAAGCACTTCCATCCATTTGAAAAACACCTACGCCTCGGAAACGCCTGTGACCGATGGCGAACGCGTCTATGCTTATTTCGGCAACCTCGGACTTTTCTGTCTTGATCTGACCGGCAAGGAACTGTGGTCGCAGAAATTGGGGCAATTCAAGACGCGCGCTGGATGGGGCACGGCTGCGTCGCCCGTGTTGCACAAGGATCGGATATTCATCGTCAATGACAACGACGAAAAATCTTTTCTCGCCGCGTTCAACAAGAAGACCGGCGAGCAACTCTGGCGCGTCGAGCGCGATGAGAAAAGCAACTGGGCCACGCCGTTCATCTGGGAAAACGAGCAACGCACCGAGTTGATCACGCCCGGCACCAAGCGGGTCCGTTCCTACGATCTTGACGGCAAGTTGCTCTGGGAATTCGGCGGCATGTCCTCCATTGTCATTGCCACGCCATTCGCGAAATCCGGGCTGCTCTACGTTTCCTCCGGCTACGTGGGTGACCAGACGCGCCCTGTGTTTGCGATTCGCCCCGGCGCATCCGGCGACATCAGCCTCAAAGCCGGGGAAACCAACAATCAATACATCGCGTGGTGCGAAAAGACCGCCGCGCCGTATAATCCCTCACCGCTGGTTTACGGCGATAATTTTTACGTGCTGTTTGATTTCGGTTTTCTCAGTTGCCGCGACGCCAAATCCGGCAGGGAGCTTTATGCCAAACAACGGATCAACCTCGACGGCTCCTCCGGGTTCACCGCTTCGCCGTGGGCTTACGACAATAAAATATTTTGCCTGAGCGAAGACGGCGACACCTTCGTGTTTCAAGCCGGCCCGGAATACAAATTGATCGGCAAAAACAGTCTGGGTGAAATGTGCATGGCCACGCCCGCGATTGCGCGCGACAGCCTGATCATACGCACCGCCGCCAATCTTTATCGAATCAAAAACTTCGAAACAAATAAGCAGCCTTGAAGATTTTATCAGCCTCAATCATCAGCCTGACGGGATTGGCTTTGGCCGCAGCAGCCCTGGAGCAGCCCTATCTCCACGCGCCATCCGTTGACACTTACGCGAAACACGACCCGAACGGGCTGACCATTCTCTCCTCTGGCCGCTATCTGAAACCCGTCGGTCGCCATCTGCCAGTGGGTCAAGAGCCTTACGGGTTGGCGATGAGCCGCGACGGCAACACGTTGTTTGTGGCCAGCGACGGGGTCGGCCAGCTCATCACCGGCTGGCGAGCGGCGAAGCCGGTTGTGGCGGTCGTCAACCCGCCGGCTTACCTGAAGAACGGCAAGAAGGAGCGGCCTTCCAACGCGGGCGGCGCGGATTTTTCTCCTGACGGCAAGACGCTTTACTGGAGCAGCGGCGACACCGGCGCGATTTATTTCTACGATGTGGCTTCACGTGAACAAATCGCCGAGGTGTCGTTGAACACCGGGATCGGTGGCGGCAAATACGAAGACAGCTATGCCGTGGATGTGAAGGTGAGCGCCGACGGCAGGCATCTCTACTGCGCGGATGTGACCAACTTTCGCCTCGTGGTGATTGACGCGGAGCGCAGGGAGGTGGTCGGCTCGGTGCGGGTGGGACGCTATCCCTACGCGCTGGCGGTGGTGGGAGACAAAGTTTATGCCGCCAACATCGGACTGTTTGAATACAGTCCCGTGCCGCTGCCTAATGATGACCGTTTTGACAAACGCGGCCTCACTTTTCCGCCGTTCGGCTATCCCAGCAAAGAGGCGCGCGATGGCGTGGAGTTCGAGGGGCGAAAGATTCCCGGCCTCGGCGAGCCGAACGTGCCTGAATCCTTTTCCGTCTGGGGCGTGGACGTTTCAAATCCGGAAACTCCGAAAGTCATCAGCCGCTTGAAGACGGGCCTGCTGGTCGGCGCGCCGTCAGACAACGGCAAGACGGTTGGCGGCAGCGCCCCCAACTTCCTCGCGGCGCATGGCGACGCGCTCTTTGTGTCCAACGGCAACAACGACATCATCGAGCGCATCAACCTGACGCAGAATAAAATTGTGGCGAAGCAGCGGATCGTTCCTTCGCCGTTGGTGGCCCGGGTGCGGGGCGTCAGTCCTTCAGGCATGGTGGTTTCCCCGGATGGAACGCGCCTTTACGTCGCCGAGCTGGGCATCAACGCCATCGCCGTGCTGGACGCAAAAACTTTGTCCGTTCTCGGCCACATCCCGACCGCTTGGTATCCATACCGCGTCGCCCTCTCGCCGGATGGCCGGCAACTCGTTTGCATCTGCTTCCGCGGCTTCGGCAGCGGTCCCAACGCGGGCAAGGAAATTCCCAAGAGCGAGTTCCTGAGAATGCGCGGTGTAGTCAGCGTTCTCGATGTGCCGTCCGACGCCGCGCTGAAGACCATGACCGCTGATGTTCTGAACTACAACGGCATCGTGGATCGTCGCGCCGACCGGGAAACGATGTCCTCGCCCGTTATCCCCACCGTGCCGGGGAAAATGTCGAAGCAGATCAAATACGTGGTGTTCATCACAAAGGAGAACCATACCTACGATACCATCTTCGACCGCATTCCCGGCGCGAAGGATGATCCGGGTTTGTTGCGTTGGGGACTGAACCAGACGATTGAGGGCAAGGACCAGCCCAAACTTGAAGGCGTTGGCGTGATGATGAATCACAACGCACTGGCGCGACAGTTCACCATAAGCGACAACTTTTATATGGAGCCGGAGGCATCCGGCGTAGGCCATCGCTGGTTGGTTGGCGTGCAGCCGAACAACCTGATGCAGATGACCTACTCGGTCGGCTGGTCGTTCAAAAAGGACAGCAGCGCGCCGGGCCGCCGTTACTCGATGGGATCGAACGGCTCGCTCATCCCGGAGGATTACCCGGAAGCCGGCTCGATGTGGGAACACTTGGCGCGGGGCGGCATCCGCTTCCGCAACTACGGCGAAGGCTTCGAGTTTCCCGGCGTGATCGAAGACGAGGACGAGCATCCCACCGGCGCCCGCGAGGTCGTGAACATCCCGATGCCGAAGGTGCTTTACGACAACACCTGCCGGGAGTTCCCGATCTACAACATGAACATCCCCGACCAATACCGCGCGCACTGGTTCATGAAAGACGTTGAGCAACGCTTCCTCAAGGGTAAGGAACCGTTTCCCTCGTTCATCAACATCGCCATCTGCAACGACCACGGCGCCGGCGTCCGGCCCGAGAAGGGCTATCCGTATCTCGCCTCCTACATGGCGGACAATGATCTGGCGCTGGGCCGGATCGTCGAGTTCCTCACCCACACCAAGTGGTGGAAGAACATGGCGATCTTCGTGACGCAGGACGACTCGGGCGGCGAGCCAGACCACGTGGACGCGCAGCGCAGCGTGTTGCTGGTCATCAGCCCGTGGGCGAAGCGCGGCTACGTTTCCCATCGGCACACCACCATCGTCAGCATGCACCGAACGCTCTACCAGATTTTCGGACTTCCGCCGCTGAACATGTTTGACGCGCTCGCAAACGATTTCTCCGATTGCTTCAACACAAAACCAGACTTTCGTCCCTACAAGTGTGTGCCGGTGGACCCGCGCATCTTCGATCCGGAGAAGGCGAAAGACCCGAAAGACCCGGATTACGGCATAGCGCGGAAGCTGCCATCTTTCCCAATGGATGACCCCGATGAAATGGAAAAGATTCTGCGTCGTGGTGAAAAAGAAACCAGGCCGCGCTGAGTGTTTGCGAGGCTCTCCTGCTCAAGGTTAAACTTGCCGCGAACGTCCCGCTTTTTTTGTCCGGTTTTGCCGTCGTGCGGCTGTATATTGGGTGAAAAGTGATGCTGGATGACCAACAACTTTTGCGCCGCTATGCGGCCGATGGTTCCGAAGCCGCCTTCGGCGAACTGGTCGCGCGTTACGTGAACCTCGTTTATTCCGTCGCGCTCCGGCGGACGAGCGGTGACGCGCACCTCGCACAAGACGTGGCGCAACTGGTCTTTACCGACCTCGCTCGCAAGGCCTGCTCTCTGCCAAGTGGCGTCGTAATGGCCGGCTGGCTTCACCGCGCGACGCGCTACGCCGCCGCGCAATTGCTCCGCACCGAACGCCGTCGTGTGGAGCGCGAACAGGAGGCTGTAGCAATGAATACTCCCGAATCCGAAACCACGCCCGACTGGGAACAAATCCGTCCTCTGCTCGATGAAGCTCTCGACGGACTTGGGCGCAACGACCGCGACGCGTTGCTGCTGCGCTTCTTCGAGCAACGCAGCATGGCGGAGGTCGGAACTGCGCTTGGATCGAACGAAGACGCCGCGCGCAAACGCGTCACCCGCGCGCTGGAAAAACTTCGCGCCCGTCTCACTCGGCGAGGCGTGACGACCTCCGCTTTGGCCCTCTCGACCACGCTTCCAATGCATGCGATTCAAGCCGCTCCCGCCGGTCTGGCTGCGACACTCACGAGCACGTCGCTTGCAGGCGCAGCGGTTGGATCTGGAACAACACTCACTTTCTTGAAACTTATGACTATGACCAAACTCAAAGCTGGGATTGTCAGTGCTTTCGTGGTCGCGAGTGTAATGACACTCTTCGTCATTCAACGTCAAGCGCAGCTCAAACTACGGGAGGAGAACAAGTCTTTGCTACAGCAAATCGACCAGCTCACTCGGCTGGCAACGGAGAATGAGCGCCTTTCAAATCTGGTCGCTCAGGCAAGAAGTTCTCAATCGCTTCCAAATGACCAGTTGAGCGAACTGTTGAGACTTCGTGGCGTCGTTGGCGTCTTAAAGCGCGAATTAGCAGAAGTGTCCAAGGTGCGAGCGCCAAACGCAGAGCCGCCGCCACGAGAGAAGGAACTTCATCCCGTGCATACGCAGCAAATGTTAGGTAGAAGTGGTAGTGCAGAAACCGCGCTAGCGGCTCTCCTTGAGTTTGCGAATCAAAATCAAGGGCAACTTCCGACGAGTCTTGATCAAATTGTTCCTTATTTGAACAGCGCAGCCCAGCCGGGTGCAATGCGATGGTTGCGCTGGTATGAGATTTCTTACCAAGGATCGTTAACCAACTTGCCAGGCGATCCGCACGATGTCATTGTGATCCGCGAAAAACAGGCGTTCTTGGACGCTGGCACGTGGGTAAAATTCTTCGGCTTTGCCGATGGCCGTGTCGAGTGGCACGAAGAACCTGATGACAACCCTGATGTTTGGAAGGGCTGGGAAAACCAGCGCTTCATCACGAAAAAGAACCCCGGCCAAACCGACCCGTGAGCACATCGCATCCACCACCAACTTTGCCATTGCAGCCTGGTTTGTTGGCACCATGAAGGGCGTCATCCAGGTTGCGCCCGAGTGCTGGAGAAATGTTTGATTCAGGTTGCCCCCGGTCTGCAAAAGAGGCAAATCATGCCTGTGCATCACTCGCATCCACGTCTCCTGGCGGAACTGTTGTCCACGACCGCAGCTCGGCTGCCGGACAAGGAGGCATTGGTCTTTCGCAATCAGCGTGTGACGTGGAGTGAGTTCAATCGCCACGTTGACAATCTGGCGAAAGCTTTTCTGAAGATGGGAATTCAGCGCGGTGAACGAATCGGTGTCATTTCAACCACGCGACCTGAATATCTTTACACCTATCTCGCCGCGGCGCGGATTGGCGCGGTGCTGGTTGGGTTCAGCATTCTCTACACACCGCCGGAGCTCGTTCGCCTGGCGCAGTTGACCAAGCCCGTCCTGATGGTCGTGTTGGGAGAGGCGGGTGATAAAAAAGTAGCCGCGTCACTCAAGCCGTTGTTCGACTCGCTGTCATTTGTAAGACATTTCATTGCAATTGACGACACAACGGCACCTGGAGCGATCCGTTTCGGCGACCTGATTGCCGTTGATCTTCCCAATCAAAACGTCGCTTTGGCCGCCCGCCAAGCCGAGTTGGATGAGAACGACACTGCGCTCATAGTTTTTACTTCAGGCTCCACTGGCGTTCCCAAAGGCGCGGTGCTGACCCACAAAAACATCATTGATAATATCACCGTGCAAGTCCGCCAATTTGGTTCGCATGAAAACGTCCGCAGCATTTTCCACCTGCCGATGAACCACGTGGCCGGTTCAACCGAAACAACTGTTCCGGCGCTGATGACCGGCGCTACGCTCATCCTCATGGATCATTTCCATCCGCGTCACACACTGGAAACCATCCAACGGGAGCGCATCACCATGCTGGGCCAGGTGCCGACGATGTTCATCATGGAATTCAATCTGCCTGACTTCGCGGAGTTCGATCTTTCGTCGCTGCGCACGGTGGTTGTCGCCGGCGCCCCCACGCCGCCGCCGGTCATGGCAAGAATGATGAAGATGAATGAAAACGTAACCGTGATCACCGGCTACGGAATGACCGAGGTGGCGGGATTCGTTACTTACACCAGACCGGAGGACGACGCAGAAACGATCGCCCGCACGGTCGGCAAAGTTGCGCCTGAGTTTGAACTGCGCGTTGTTGACGATCAACACCGCAATCTTCCGGTTGGCGAAGTGGGTGAAGTTGCGATCCGCGGTTCGTGCGTGATGAAGGGATATTTTGACAACCCGCTTGAAACTGCGGCGGCGATTGATGCCGACGGCTGGTTCTACTCCGGCGATCAGGGCCGGTTGGATGCTCGCGGCTACCTGACTTTGGTTGACCGGAAGAAGGACATGTTCATCAGCGGCGGTTACAACGTTTATCCTCGCGAGATTGAAGAACATCTCAGTCAACACCCAAAAGTTGCCTTCGTCGCCGTTCTGGGAGCCAAAGACACCGTGATGGGAGAAGTGGGCGTCGCCTATGTCGTGCCCCGCCCCGGTGAGACTTTGGGCGACGATGAAATCAAAACCCACTGCAAAGAAGGGCTGGCAGAGTATAAGATTCCCCGGCGCATTGAGTTCAGGGAAAAGTTGCCGCTTACAGCATTGGGGAAAGTGGATAAAATGAAACTGCGCGCAGAACTGGCCGACAAAGGGTCAAATCAATGAAGACAATCGAATTAGAAACCAATGATCGTGTTGCCTGGGTTTGGTTGAATCAGCCTCAACGCTTGAATGCGATCAATCAGACGATGCTGGATGAACTGCGCCAGAGCTTTGCGACGTTGGACAAGGACGGGAATGTTCGCGCCATTGTTCTGGCAGGTCGCGGGGCGGCGTTCTCGGCGGGATTCGACGTGTCATACATGGCCGGGCTGACTCCCGGAGCTGTGGCCGACGGACTGGATGACACGCGCGCAGTCTTCGATACCATCGAAAAATGTTCCAAACCGCTCATTGCCGCTGTGCATGGCGCGGCGATGGGCGGCGGACTTTTGCTGACATTGGTGTCTGATTTCCGGCTGGCAACCAACTCGGCAAGCTTCGGTGCGCCGGAAGTCAAGATTGGTATTTTCCCATCACTGGGTTTGATTCCGCGATTGGAGCGACTGGTCGGATTAGGCGCGGCCAAGAAAATGGTGCTGACCGGCGAGCCGGTCAATGCGGCTGACGCTTGCCGCATCGGTCTGGTGGATCGCGTTGTTTCGTCGGAGTCCCTCAACGCCGAGGCCCGAACGTTGGCGGAGCAACTCGCCAATCTGCCATGCGCTGCCGTGCAACTTTCCAAAGCGGCGTTTATGGCGGTGCGTCAACCGGATTTTGACCGCTGGGAAAAGGAGCAGTTTGTAGCATGTTGGGCCTCTCCGGAGCGGGAAGCCGCGATGCGCGCTTTTCTAAAGGCGAGGTGACTGCAAATTATCCCGAGGGATAAAACCCTTGAAAAGATTGGAGCGAGCGAAGGGATTCGAACCCTCGACACTCACGTTGGCAACGTGATGCTCTACCAGGCTGAGCTACGCTCGCTTCCAGGAAGCCCGGCCAAGTTAAGGGAATCCAAAATAATTGCAAGCGCGGTTTTTTCCGGAAGGACGAGTTGTGGAAATCTGTTTTTCTACCCACGACTTTTCCATTGCACACACCTGTTCAACCGCTAAAGTCGCTCCAACTCAGCGGCAACCGATTAACCAACGGATGTTCTATGAACAAAACCGAACTCGAACAACTTTCCGTCAACACCATCCGCACGCTCTGCATGGACGCCGTGCAGCAAGCCAACTCCGGCCATCCCGGCACGCCGATGGCCATGGCCCCCGTCGCCTACGTCCTCTGGCAGGAATTTCTCCGCTTCGATCCCGAAGACCCGATCTGGCCGAACCGCGACCGCTTCGTGCTTTCCGCCGGTCACGCTTCGACATTGCTTTACGCGATGCTGCATCTCGCTGGCGTGAAGGCCGTCAATCACAAGTATGAAAAGCTCGGCGAGCTTTCCGTGAAGCTCGACGACCTTAAACGCTTTCGTCAGCTCGACAGCCGTTGCCCCGGTCATCCTGAATACCGCTGGACTTCCGGCATCGAGACTACCACCGGCCCGCTTGGTCAGGGCGTCGCGACGAGCGTCGGCATGGCGATGGCGGCCAAGTGGCAGGCGCAACAATTCAATCGTCCCGGATTTCCGATGTTCGATTACAACGTCTATGCGCTCGCTGGCGACGGTTGCATGATGGAAGGAATTTCCGCCGAAGCCGCGTCGCTCGCCGGACATCTCAAGCTCTCGAACCTCTGCTGGATTTACGACAACAACCGCATCACCATCGAAGGCAACACGTCGCTCGCGTTCACCGAAGACGTGGCGGTGCGTTTCATTGGCCACGGCTGGAACGTCCTGCGCGTCGGCGATGCGAACGACCTCGACCGTCTCCGCAACGCCTTCAAAACTTTTCAAGCCACAACTGACCGCCCGACGCTCATCATTGTGGACAGCCATATCGCTTACGGCGCGCCGAACAAGCAGGACACCAGCGGCGCTCACGGTGAACCGCTCGGCGAAGATGAAATTCGCGCGACAAAGAAAGCTTACGGCTGGCCGGAGAATGAAAAGTTCCTCGTGCCGGACGATGTGCGAAAAGATTTTGCCGCCGGAATAGGCGCTCGCGGCAAGAAACATCGCGACGACTGGATGGCTCTGTTCAAAAAATACGAAGCCGCCGAACCGAAGAGCGCGAAGCAGACTCTTCAGATGCAGCGTCGCGAGAATCCCGAAGGCTGGGACAAGGACATTCCCATTTTTCCGCCGGACGAAAAAGGAATGGGCGGGCGTGACTCATCGGGCAAAGTTCTCAACGCCATCGCGAAGAATCATCCGTGGCTCATCGGCGGCGCGGCTGACCTTGCGCCTTCGACCAAGACGCGGCTCACATTCGACGGCGCAGGCGATTTCCAGGCGGGCAGTTATGGCGGACGCAATCTGCACTTCGGCGTTCGCGAACATTTGATGGGCGCGATTCTCAACGGCCTTGCGCTTTCCAAGATTCGCGCGTTCGGCGCGGGCTTCATGATTTTTAGCGATTACGGACGCAACCCGCTACGCCTCGCCGCGATCATGGAGATTCCCGTCATCACAATCTTCACGCATGACTCCATCGGCGTCGGCGAAGACGGCCCGACGCATCAGCCGATCGAGCAACTCGCCTCGATGCGCGCGATTCCCGGACTCATCGTTCTGCGTCCTGGCGACGCGAATGAAGTTGCCGAGGCGTGGCGGTTCACGATGGGTTTGCATCATGAGCCGGTCGTGCTGGTTCTCAGTCGTCAGGCGATGCCGACACTCGATCGCACGAAATATGCGTCGGCGAAAGGTTTGACCAAGGGAGCGTATGTTTTATCCGAAGCGCAGGGCGGCAAACTCGATGTGCTGCTGATCGGCACGGGCAGCGAAGTGACATTCTGCGTTGACGCGCAAAAAGTTCTTGAGGCCAAAGGCATCAAAGCCCGCGTCGTGAGCATGCCGTCGTGGGAATTGTTCGAGCAACAGGATGCCGCGTATCGCGAATCAGTGATCCCGAGCAGCGTCGTTCCGCGCGTCACCGTGGAGCAGGCTTCGACCTTCGGCTGGGAACGCTACGCCGGATTGCGCGGCCACATGATCGGCATGAGGACCTTCGGCGCATCCGCTCCGCTGAAAGATTTGCAGAAAAAATTCGGCTTCACCGTCGAACAAGTCGCGGCAGCAGCGGAAGAACAGGTGAAGAAGGCGAAGAAATAAGTCCTGTTGCAAAAATCTCCCAGAAACACACGCGGCCTGCCCCTCACTCCTGCGGAAAATTTGAAGCGGAACCGGAATGTTTTTTCTTTTGTCGCAATTCAATGGAAGCGTTACATTCAGCCCATGAGCACTGCAGCCGAAATCGAGAAAGCGCTCCGTGAGTTGCCTGCCGCCGAAGCGCGCGCGGTGGCTCGCTGGTTGGACGTTTATCTCGCGCACGAAGGCAACGGCAAAACTCAAACACGATGCGACGCCGTTGGCAAATGGCGTGGTCGTGGCCGCTTGCCGGCCGGCGAAAACGTTGATGAGTATCTCAAACTGACACGCGATGGCGACGGCTGTTGACAGTTCTGTCCTGCTGGACGTGCTGCTCGATGATTCCCGGCACGCGCCGGCTTCTGAGGCCGCGTTGACCGAGTCGGCACAGGACGGATTGATCATCTGTGAAGTTGTTGTCGCCGAAATTCTGCCGGTGCTCGCGGGCGCATCCATCCACGAATTTCTTTCCGACTGGCAGATTGCTTTCGTCCCATCTTCGATTGAAAGCGCCGCGCTGGCCGGTAAAATGTTTGGCAGTTATCTGGAGCGCGGCGGCAAACGCGGGCGCGTCGTGCCGGATTTTCTCATCGCGGCACACGCGCAACTTCACGCGGACGGTTTGCTGGCGCGTGATCGCGGCTATTACCGGGATTACTTCAGCGCGTTAAGATTGCGCGATCCAAGCTTGAGGAAATAATCAGCCTTACAGGATGGTAATGACCTTCGGTGCATCCGCTCCGCTGAAAGATTTGCAGAAGAAATTCGGCTTCACCGTCGAACAAGTCGCGGCTGCGGCGGAGGAACAGGTGAAGAAGGCGAAGAAGTAAAATCCGAAATTACCATTCCCTTTTGAAGGTTATTCAAAAAGAATAAAAATGGTTTCATCTTTCGCGAGATACCGCTCGAAAAAATCGTTGAGCGAGCCCGAAACTTTTTGCGGCTCTTTGTCATTGAAAAAATCCACCCAAACGGAAGATCGGGATTCTGTTTCGCGTCGCAGCACATAAAGATAAGAATTAATACACCAATCTGCGAAGAGAACACCGCTCCGGGAATACGCGCGGTTTTCTTCAACAATTCGCTCAATACTCCAACATGACCAAAGGTTGCAATCCTCATCCACCATTCCGCCCGCGATGCTGTAGAAATCAATGAAGTCGCTGCCCACAACCAAACCAGCAGAGGACAACCGTTGTTCAACTTCATTTCTTTTCAACGCGGGAGCAAGCGACACATCGGCTTTGCGCCAATAATCGAGAACCTTGGAAAAGACTTCGCTCATTGCAATCACTTGACCGATTATTCCTCTTACCACAAAGAAAATCCAGTTCTGCGAACTTACGCTGCTTTCGCTTCGATGCCAGCCATCAGGCGCAACAGGTGCGGCTGGGAAAAATCTGCGCGCGGAACTTCGCCCGCAATTCGCCCTTGCCGCATCACGAGAATTCGCCGGCTGAGGTTCATCACTTCAGGAAGTTCCGACGAGATCACGAGCAGCGCCAGGCCTTGCGACGCCAGTTCGTCGAGCAAATGATGAATCTCCGCTTTCGCGCCGACGTCCACGCCGCGCGTCGGCTCGTCCACGATGAGCACGTCGCACTGGCGCGCGAGCCATTTGGCCAGCGCGATCTTTTGCTGGTTGCCGCCGCTCAGTCCGGCAACCGGTGAATCCATCGTCGGCGTTTTGACGCGCAATTTTTCAATGTAAATCTCAACGAGCGAACGCTCGGCGCGGCGGCGAACGAATCCGGCAAGACTGAGTCGCTTGAGGAGCGGCAGCGTGGTGTTTTCGCGGCAGTTCATCGAAAGAACCAGGCCGAGGCGCTTGCGATCTTCGGGCAAAAATCCAATTCCCGCGCGCAACGCCGCCTTGACAGAGTGCGGCGGGAGTTCTTTGCCGCGAACTAAAACTTTGCCAGTCGCGTTTGGGTCGAGGCCGAAAATCGCCTGCGCCACTTCGCTTCGACCCGCGCCAACCAAGCCGGCGAAGCCCAGAATTTCTCCGGCGCGCAAGGTGAAATTGATGCCGCTGAATTTTCCCGGCGAGGAAAGATTTTCCACGCGCAGCAATTCTTCGCCCGGAGTTTTGGTCAAATGTTGCGAGGTATATTGCTTCACTTCGCGTCCGACCATCTGGTGAACGACCCGGTCGCGATTTGTTTCGGCAACTTTTTCCGTCGCGACGTGGCGGCCATCGCGCAGAACGGTGACGGTGTCGGACAGCCGGAAAATTTCCTCCATCCGGTGCGAGACGTAGATGACGGTGATGCCGCGCAGTTTCAATTTTCCAAGCAGACCAAAAAGATGCTCGCTCTCGCCGGCGGACAGCGAACTCGTCGGCTCGTCCATGATGATGATTTGAGTCCCGCTTCGCGGGATGCCGAGCGCGGCGGCGATTTGCACGAGTTGCTCCTGACCCGTCGTCAGAAGGTTGATCGGCAAATCCACGTCCAAATTGCATTCAATCTCCGCAAGCATCGTGCGGGCTTGGTGGCGCATCGCGCGGCGGTCGAGCCAGCCCGCGTGGCGGGGCAAATCGCCGAGGCAAAGATTTTCCGCGATGGTCATGTTCGGACAAAACGCCAGTTCCTGATGAACCATCGCAATGCCGAGCTTGCGCGCCGCGAGCGGAGTCGTCGGATGAATTATTTTCCCGTCGAGAAGAATCTCTCCGCCGTCAGCGGTGTGGACACCGGCCAGGATTTTTCCCAGCGTTGATTTGCCCGCGCCGTTCTCGCCAATGAGCGCGTGGCAACTGCCGCGCTCCACGTCAAAGCTCACGCCGTCCAGCGCGAGCACGCCGGGGAAACGTTTCGTAATGCCGGTGAATGAGAGGAAGCTCATGGAAACAAACACCAAACACCAAACACCAAACACCAACAAACCTTCAAACACCCAAACTCAAAATTAACTTCCGCTTGTTGATGTTTGGAGCTTGGTGTTTCTTTGGTGTTTGGTGTTTGGATTTTGGTGTTTTTCACTTTGGCAACCACTTTTCCCAGTTCTTCGCGAACGCGTCCACGTTTTCCTGCGTCACGCGAACGAGCGGGCTGACATCTTTCACGGCGGCCGGGTCTTTTTTGAGATGGATTTTGTTGATGAGGTGCTCGACGGAGCGGTAGCCCCACTCGAAACATTGTTGCGCAAGCAAAACCTGCACGTGCCCGCTGCGAAGATATTGAAGCTCGGCGGGCAGCGCGTCCACGGAAACGCACTTCACCGTGCCGGGCTGCCACTTGAGCGCGTTGTCGGTGAACAGCGGCCAGCCGCCAATCATCGCCCAGCCGGTGATGTCGGGGTTGGCCTGCATGACTTGCTCGACTTTCGCGGCGGCGTCCTGCGGCGTTTCCTTGTGATAAAATGTTCCGCGAATTTTTATTCCGGGAAATTTTTTCGCGACATTCATCACACCTTGCGCGCGCTTTTGAAGGTTGGGCGCGTTTTGATTTCCAGCGAGAATCGCGACGACGCCTTTGCCATTCATCTGCTTCGCCAGTTCCTCCATGACTTGCTCACCGCATTTCACGTCGTCAATGCCGAACGTGACGAAACGCTTGCTGGCGGGCGCATCGGAATCGAACGTGGCGACGGGCACACCATTTTTCACGGCGGAGTTGATGGCGTCGGTGAGCTTGTTTGCGTCGGAGCAACTCACGGCGATGCCGTTCGCGCCTGCGAGCACAAGTTGCTCGATGGCTTCGGCCTGTTTTTGCGCGTCTTCTTCGTTCGGCGTGCGCCAGTCAATCTTGATGGTGACGTCATATTTTTTACCGAGTTCCTTCGCGGCCTGTTCCGCGCCGAATCGCGCCGCCTGAAAGACAGGATTGTTTTGCGATTTGGCTACGAGGCCGAGGGTGCAGGATTTTTGTGTTTCAGCGCGCGCGACAAAAAGTGAACCGAAGACAACGATTGTTGCGAGCAGGGAAGTTGTTTTCATAAATTGAAGATGATTTGAATTTTACACGGGACAAATCAGCGGAATCACCTGACGGTTAAAACGGCGATAAAATTTGAAATCGGCGTCGAGAGTAAGTATCTGGCAATCGCGATGCAGTTCCGACATCCGCACGAGGCACGCGTCCGCCAGCGCCATCGGCACGTCGGCGTAACGATGCATCAACGCCGCAACCGATTCATAATCGGATTCCAGACTGAACGCAAATTGAACCGCGCCGCTGCGCAGGACAGTCCAAAGTGAATTAGCATTTCCACCTCGCTTCGTCAGGATATGGGCTGCTTCCGCCCAAACGGCCTCGCATGTCAGGACTGGTTCGGTCAACGCGGCAAATTGAGAGACCGCCCAATCGTGATGTTCCTCGGCGGCATTGGCGTAGGCGACCAGCGGACCGGTGTCCAGCAGGACAGATTTCACTCGCCAAAACCCTTCATGTATTTGGGATTGGTGGCCAAATCACGAGGTCCGCCCTTGATGATGCCGCAAAAATCCTTCATCCGGTCATGGAGAGTCGGCGTCTTCTTCCCGTTCCGCTGTTGGGCCAATGTCTGGCGGACGATTTCTGATTTTGTCCGGCCCAACCGCTTGGCTTCCTGGTTCAGCCAGCCATCGAGGGTCTCGTCAATTTTGAGCGTCAAAGTTTTCATGTTCCATGGATAATACACGCGTGGCAGAAACGCAATACCAATTTTATTTATGCCGGCTTTGTCATGCGCCGTTTTCCAAGCCATTTGTTGAACTGATCAAACATCACCGCGAGAATCACAACGCTGCCGATGATGATCTGGCTGTAATTCTGGTCAATGCCGAGAATGACGATGCCGCTGGAAATCATCTGGATCAGCAGCGCGCCGAGCAACGCGCCGAGCGCCGAGCCTTTGCCGCCGGACAAACTCGCCCCGCCCACGACCGCAGCCGCGATGACGTTCAGTTCGTAGCCCGCGCCGTCGCCGGAAGTCGCGCCGCCATAGTAGCCAAGCGAAAGCAACGCCGCGATGCCCGCCGTCAGACCGGAAAAAATATAGACGCTGAGTTTCACCCGCTCGACGCGCACACCGCTGAATCGGCTGGCAAGTTCATTTCCGCCGACAGCGTAAATGCGCCGCCCCACAGCCATTCGCGACAGATAAATTCCGCCAACGAGCGCGACCAGGACCATCACCCCGAGCGGCACGAGGCTTAGCCCGTCGCCAATTTCCCAGCGAACCCAATCACGAAACGTCTGTGGAAAACCGCCGATGGACTGGCCTTTCGTCACGACGAACGCGACGCTGCGGAAAATCGCCATCGTCCCGAGCGTGATGATGAACGGATGGACTTTGAGCGCGACGATCATTCCGCCATTGGCCAGACCGCAGAGCGTCGCGACGCCGAGACAAGTCGCGATGCCGAGCACCATGCCGGGCAGGGAGCTTTGGTTTTGCAAAACGTCAGCGCCGAATTTGTGAAACACCATCGCAGCAAGCACCGACGCCAGCGCGTAAATCGCGCCCACGGACAAATCAATTCCGCCGGAAATAATGACGAGCGTCGCGCCGACGGCCATGATGGCGATGAAGCTGGTGTCTTTGGCGAGTTGCGCCAGATTGCGCGCGTTGAGAAATTTATTTTTTTCGACGACGACGCGCTCGACTTCGCCCGTTGAATTTTTTTGGAACTGTGCCTGCGGCACTTTTCCGCCGAAAATCGTCAGCATCGTGCCGAGCAAAAGAATCACGAGAATCAAACCGCTTTCCTGCAAGCGCAAACCTCCCAGGCGCGAGAGGTTGAGTGGCGGTTGGCTTGGATTCATGCGGTGGCGCGACGGTAGCAAAGGAAGCCGCAGACGCCAACATCCAACGGAGGGACGAGTTACACGAGTCTCTGAATTCTCCTTTGTTCGAAATCAAGATGGGGACTCGTGGAACTCGTCCCTCCGATTCAATCACAACTGCTTTCCCGTCAACCGCTCGTAAGCCTCCAAATATTTCGCCGTCGTTTTCGCGATCACATCGGCGGGAAGTTTTGGGCCGGGCGGCTGCTTGTTCCAATCCAGTGTTTCGAGATAGTCGCGGACGAATTGCTTGTCGAAACTCGGCGGCGAACAGCCGGTGCGATATTGGTCCGCAGGCCAGAACCGCGACGAATCGGGCGTCAGGACTTCATCAATCAGGATTAACTTTCCTTCGAACAAACCGAACTCAAACTTCGTGTCTGCGATGATGATGCCGCGTTTGCGCGCGTGGTCGCGTGCGAAGTTGTAAATCTTCAAACTCTTCGCGCGCGCTTCCTCCGCGATGTCGTCGCCCACGATCTTTCGCGCCTCATCAAAGGAAATATTTTCGTCGTGACCGGTTTCGGCCTTTGTCGCGGGCGTGAAGATCGGCTCGGGCAATTCCGCCGCTTCCGGCAAACCTGGTGGAAGTTTGATTCCGCAAATCGTCTGCCGCTCGCGATATTCCTTCCAGCCCGAGCCGACCACGTATCCGCGCACGACGCACTCGATGGCCAGCGGCTTGCACTTCTTAACGATCATGCTGCGTCGGGCGAGAATTTTTTCGTGCGACTGTAAATTTTTCGGCAATGGGTCATTTGCCTTAGCCAGCAAGTGATTTGGCTGAAACGATTCCATCTGCGAAAACCAGAAGTGCGAAATCTGCGTCAGCACTTCACCCTTGCGCGGGATGCCGTTCGGCATGATGACATCGAACGCCGAGATGCGGTCCGTCGCAACCATCAACAGCCGGTCGCCGAGGTCGAACAGCTCGCGCACCTTGCCGCTGCGGATTTTTTTGATGCCCGGCAAATCAACTTGGAGAATCGCGTCGTTATTCATTGCCGCGAAATATGAAGTTTCAACGCCAAAGTTCAACTTTGAACTTTGAACTTTGAACGGCGAACGACATTATGCGCCCATGAATTGTCTCGTCACCGGCGGCGCGGGCTTCATCGGCTCGCACGTTTGCGAGCGGTTGCTGCGCGATGGCCACGCGGTCTGGACGCTGGATGACTTGAATCCGTTCTACGACCCGGCGCTGAAACGCAACAACCTCCGGGAAATCCAAACGCTCGCGAAGCCGTTTGAATTTATTGTTGGCGACATCACGGACCGCGCCGCGCTTGACGAGCTTTTTTCCAGCGTGAAGTTTGACCAAGTGATTCATCTCGCTGCGCGCGCGGGAGTCCGACCAAGCCTTGAAGAACCGGCGTTGTATCAGCGCGTGAACGTCGAAGGCACGGTCAATGTGCTCGAAGCCGCGCGGCAAAACGGCGTCAAAAAAATCATCATCGCGTCGTCGTCGTCCGTTTACGGCGTGAATTCCAAAGTCCCGTTCTCAGAAAGCGACCCAATTTTTTCCGCCATCTCGCCTTACGCCGCCAGCAAGCTTGCCTGCGAAGCGCTCGGCCACGTTTATCATCACGTTTACGGCATGGATGTGACGATGCTCCGCTTCTTCACCGTCTATGGCCCGCGCCAGCGACCTGATCTGGCGATTCATAAATTCGCGAAGCTCATCCGCGACGGCAAACCGATTCCCGTTTTCGGCGATGGTTCGACGGCGCGGGATTATACGTTCATTGACGACATCGTGGACGGTGTAATCGCTTGCACACAAAAAAATTTCGGCTACCAAGTTTTCAATCTTGGCGAAGCGCAGACCGTGAAGCTCGACGAACTCATCGCGCTGCTGGAAAAATCTCTCGGCAAGAAGGCCGTCATCAACCGCCAGCCGCCGCAGCCCGGCGATGTGCCGATAACTTTCGCCGACATTTCCAAAGCCCGCGCCAAACTCGGCTACAACCCGAAAACGAAAATCGAGCAGGGAATTCCGCTGTTTATCGAGTGGTTCAAGAAAGCCGAAACGAGATAACCACGGATGGACACGGATAAACACGGATTTGTTTTTACGGCTCCAGCTTTTCCAGCTATCTGTGTCCATCCGTCCCGCCTTGCGGGATCGGTGGTTAAAAATGATTTCCGCCGAAAAACTTTTGCGCGAACTCATCGCGCTGCCGAGCGTGAACCCGGCATTTTTGCCGGCAGGCAACCCACGCGCGGGCGAGAAACGCGTGGCGGATTTTCTGGCGGCGGTTTCTGCAAAAGCCACCCTCGACATTGATTTTCAAAACGTTTTCCCAAACCGCTCAAATCTGCTCGTGAGATTTTGTCCGGCTGGAAAAGTCAAACATCGTATTCTGCTCGCGCCGCACCTGGACACCGTCAATGTCGTCAGTGAAAAACAATTCCAGCCGTGCAAGCAGGGTGACTTTCTTTTCGGCCGGGGCGCTTGCGACACAAAAGGCAGCGTCGCCGCAATGCTGACCGCGCTTTGCGAAGTTGTCCAAAGCAAGAACCGCCCGCGCGAGACGGAAATCAATTTTGCCGGGCTTGTGGACGAAGAAAACAGTCAAGGCGGGTCGCGAGCGCTGGCAAAATCAAAATTGAAAGCGGACTTGGCAATCGTCGGCGAGCCGACGCAATTGAAACTTGTCACGGCGCACAAGGGAAACCTGTGGCTGAGGCTGGAAACTCGCGGCAAGGCGGCGCACGGCTCAAAACCGGAGCTTGGCAAAAATGCGGTTCATGAAATGTCGCTCGTCGTGGATTTTTTGGAGACGACTTACCGCGTGAAATTGAAGACGCACCGTCACCCACTGCTCGGCCATGCCACGGTCAGCGTCGGCACGATCTGCGGCGGCACTCAGGCGAACATCGTGCCGGATTCCTGCGCCATCACGGTGGATCGGCGCACGTTGCCGGGCGAAACCGAGTCCGGCGTCCGGCGCGAAATCAAGTCGCTGCTCCGCAAAAATCATCTCGCGGCGAGTTTCTCGAATGCCAAAACCATATCCTGCCTGCCGATGGAAACGGACCCGAAACTTCCGCTCGTCCGCCAATTTCTTCGCGTCATTGGCCAGGCAAAACCCGCAGGCGTGGATTTCTATTGCGATGCGAGCGTGTTGTCGCGCGCCGGGATTCCCAGCGTCGTGTTCGGACCGGGCGACATCGCTCAGGCGCACACGGCTGACGAGTGGATTTCGGTTTCGCAACTTGAACGCGCCAAGGATATTCTTGCCCGATTGTTGAAATCGCTGCCCTGATGAACGCCACATCCTTAAAAGAAACTGTCCCGACGCTGGACCGCAAACCGCACGCGGCATTTTTCCGGCAAAGCGGATGGATGATGATTGCCACGATTACGGGTGGCGCGATGACCTTTGGTGTCCATTTTTTGAACAAAAAAATTCCTGACGCTGAATACAGCATCTTCGGAACGTTGCTGATGGTGACAGCCTGCATCCCGACGATGCCGCTGCAGATGGTCTTCGCTCAGCAGACGGCGCTGGCGCTGGCGACGAATCGCGAGCGGCAACTTTCGGGCATGATTCGGCTGGCGTGGCTGTGGACGTTCGTGCTGTGGGCGGTGGCCGCGCTGGCGGTGCTGGCGTTTCAAGGGGCGATCGTCCAAAGCTGGAAACTTCCGAATGCAGTTTGTCTTTGGATCACGCTGCCCGTTGTGCTTGCTTCGCTGTGGACGCCGCTGTTTGCGGGGGTGCTGCAGGGGCGACAAGATTTTTTCTGGTTTGGCTGGGCGATGATGTCGGGCGGCATCGCGCGGCTGGTTGTGGCGGCGGCGGCGGTTTTTCTTTTTGCCGGCAGGAATGCGACGGGTTTGATGATTGGCGCGCTCGCAGGCGTCGGGCTGGGCGTGGCAATTTTCACTTGGCGGTCGCGGGACTTGTTGTTGATGCGACCGGAAAAATTCGATGTGAAAAACTCATTGGGGCAAATGTTGCCGTTGATGCTCGGCTTTGGGACGTGCCAGTTCTTGTTCACAACGGACACGATGTTTGCGAAAGCGTATTTCAGCGGCGATGAAATGAAACCTTACGTGGCGGCCGGCACGTTGTCGCGCGCGCTCCTCTGGCTGGTGCTGCCGCTCGCGGCGGTGATGTTTCCTAAAATCGTCCACAGCAGTGTCAAAGCGGAAAAGACGAATCTGTTTAACATCGTCGTGTTCGGCACGGCGGTGCTCGCGGTGTGCGGGGCGATTGGTTTATGGCTCGTCGGGCCGCTCGTCGTCAAAATCGTCTATAAAAGCGGCGACGTCGCAAAAACCGTGTCGCTGCTACCGTGGTATGCCGGCGCAATGATTCCGCTGGCGCTGGCCAACGTAATGGTGAACGACTTGCTGGCGCGCTCGCGTTTCAAGATCGTGCCGTTCATGGTCGTGCTGGTGCTGGTTTACGCATTTGCGCTGCCGCAAATCCTGAACCGTTTTCCCGGCAGGCTGGAAGTGGTGTTGCAAACGCTGGGCGTGTTCAATTTGCTGCTGTTCGCCATTGCCGCGTGGTTCATCTGGGTAAAAAAAGAAGTTGCGGCGGAAACAAAATGACCCTTTCGGGTTTATCAGAGGTGTCTTAATGCTCGCCAAATCGGGCGTCCTGCGCCAATTTAGAGCCAGGCCATGAGCGAAATTCAATTCATCGAATCAGCTCTGCAACAAACCGCGCGACGGCGGCGCTGGTCGCAGGCGCTGCGCGGAATGTGGCTTGGACTCTTCATCGGCGCGATTCTCTGGCTCGTCACGCTGACGGTTTACAAACTCGCACCGATTCCCATTTGGAGTTTGCTCGTCGCGGGCGGCGCGGCGGTCGTTTGCATGGCGATTGGTTTCATCGTTGGCGGCTGGAAAAAAATTTCCATCGAACAGACCGCGCGCTGGGTTGACATCCGCCGGCACCTGAAGGAACGAATCAGCACCGCGTTGGAGTTCACAAAAAAATCCGACACGACCGAATGGAGTGAATTGGTTTTGAACGATGCCGCCGGACACGTCAAAGAAATTGAACCGCGACGGCTCGTGCCATTTCATCTGCCGAAGCCAGCGCGGTGGACGGTCTTGATTTTGGCAGTAGCGTGCGGGTTGGGTTTTGTTCCCGAGTATCGCAGCAAGAAATTTCTCCAGAAACAGGCCGAGCAACAGAACATCAAGGAAGTCGGCCAGCGGCTGCTCGAATTGACCAAGCGCAGCCTCGAAGCCCGCGCGCCGGTGATGGAACAGACACACAAGTCACTCGAATCCGTCGAGAAGCTCGGCGATGAGTTCACGAAAAAAACTTTGACGCGCAGCGACGCGCTCAAGGATTTGGCGAGCGTCACCGAGAAACTCAAGGATGAGTTGAAGCAATTCAGCAAAGACCCGGCATTGAAAAAAATGGAGCAGGCCGCGCGTTCGCCCGGCGGCACGAAGGCCGATCTGGAAAAGCAGATGGCGCAGATGCAAAAACAGTTGGGCAACGAGACTGGCAACCCCGAAGCCATGGACAAGTTGAAACAAAATCTGGAGAAGCTTCAGAAAGCCGCGCAAGCGATGGCCAGCCAGAACCCCGGCGGCGGCAACGACGCGGACAAACAGAAGATGTCCGAGTCGCTTTCCGCTCTTTCCAAACAGGCGAGCGAAATGGGGATTCAGTTGCCGCAACTGGATGAAGCCATCGCCGCGTTTCAAGCGAACCAGACCGACGTTTTTCTCAAGGACATTGAGTCCGCGCTGAACGATCTCGATAAAACTCGCGACACGGCGAAACAACTTCAGCAGATGCAAGCCGCCGCCGAAAAGATGGGGAAAGATTTGCCGGAGCAATTGAAGAACGGACAGGCCGAGGCTGCGCAACAGACCTTGGAGAAAATGATTCAGCAGCTCCAGTCCGCCAACCTCTCGCAGGAGCAATTGGAAAAGATGCTGGACGAAGTTTTGCGTTCCATTGACCCGGCAAGTCCTTACGGCAAGGCGGCTGACGAATTGAAACAAGCCAGCAAACAAATGAAGGCCGGTGACAAATCCGGCGCGGCGCAATCGCTCGCGAATGCCAAACAAGAACTTGAAAAACTCATGCAACAGATGGGCGACGCGCAGCAGCTCGCCGATGCGATGAAGGCGCTCGACCGAGCTTCGATGTGCGTCGGCTCGGGCAAAGGCTGGGGACAATGCGCCGGCAGCCCTGGTTTCAATCCGAACGCCAATAACCGGCCCGGTCGCGGCGTCGGCACCTGGGCTGACGAAAATCAAGGCTGGCAATGGAACGTTCCGTTTTCCAGCGCGTGGGATAATTCCGGCATCGAACGCCCGGACATGGAAGGCAAAGGCCAGACAGATCGCGACACAGCTTTGAACGACGCGCTGAACCCAACGAAGGTCAAAGGACAATTCTCTCAAGGCGGCCCGATGCCAAGCATCACGTTGAAGGGCGTCAGCATCAAAGGCCAGAGCAAGATTCAATACGAAGAAGCCGCCACCGCCGCGCAGAACGATGCGCAAAGCGCGCTGAGTCAGGAAAAAGTCCCGCGCGCGTATCAGAACGCCGTGCGCGATTACTTCGACGATTTGAAGAAATGATTTAATTTGGAACTCAGGAACTCAGGAAAACATTTTTCAACTGATGCTTGCTGATAAAGAACTGACTGACCGCATCATTCGCGCAGCAATCAACGTTCATAAAGCGTTGGGGCCGGGGTTTCTGGAGTCGGCTTACGAAGAAGCGTTGGCCATCGAGTTTGATTTCCTTGAGATTCGTTATGAGAGACAGAAGAGTGTTTTGATCCAATATCGAGGGAAACCGGTCGGAGAACATCGGTTGGACTTTCTTGTTGAGCAATCCGTTGTGGTCGAACTCAAAGCAATTCAAGCATTGGAAGACATTCATTTCACAATTGTTCGTTCCTATCTAAAGGCAACGACGCTTCAATCTGGCTTGCTTCTGAATTTTGCCACGATGCCATTAACCGTGAAAAGAGTTGGTCGTGAAGAATCCGGCAGAAAATCCGTTTCTCAATTCCTGAGTTCCTGAGTTCCAAATTACAAATTTCCAAAATGAGCACTGAACAACAAATCCAAAACTTCCGCCAAACTTACGATGCCGTCCGCGCTGAAATCGGCAAGGTCATCGTCGGTCACGAATCCATCGTCGAGGGCACGCTCATTGCGCTGTTCGCGGGCGGGCACGTGTTGCTCGAAGGCGTGCCCGGCCTCGGAAAAACTTTGCTCGTCCGCACGTTGAGCGAAGTTCTCGACCTTCCGTTCAACCGCATCCAATTCACGCCCGACCTCATGCCCGCGGACATTCTCGGCACGAATATCGTCATGGAAACCGCCGGCGGACGACGAGAGTTCCAATTTCAGAAAGGCCCGATCTTCGCGAACCTGATTCTCGCCGACGAAATCAATCGCGCCACGCCCAAGACCCAGTCCGCGCTGCTCGAAGCGATGCAGGAACATCAAGTCACCGCCGCCGGTGAAGTCCGCAAGCTCGGCGATTTGTTTTTTGTGATGGCCACGCAAAACCCGATTGATCAGGAAGGCACCTATCCGCTGCCCGAGGCGCAGCTTGACCGCTTTTTCTTCAAGCTCATTGTCGGTTATCCGAGCGCGGACGAATTGACCGAAGTCCTCACGCGCACGACCGAAAACTTGCGCGCCGAGATCAACAAAGTTCTCGCCCGCGAAACTTTGATCGAATTGCAAAAGCTCGTCCGCGAAGTTCCCGTCGCGTCGCATGTGAAAGATTACGCCGTGCGCCTCGTCCTCGCGACGCATCCGAAGACCGGGACTGCCGCGCCGATTGCGAATCAATTTCTCCGTTTCGGCAGCAGCCCGCGCGGCGCGCAAACGCTCCTGCTCGCCGGCAAAGTCCGCGCGCTCGCCGACGGCCGCTTCAACGTCAGCTTCGACGACATCGAAGCCGTCGCGCAACCGGCGTTGCGCCACCGTTTGATCTTGAATTTCGAAGCCGAAGCCGAAGGCATCACGACCGACCAGATCATCAGCCAGATTCTTCAAGACGCGCCGAAGGATGCGGCGGCGGTGAATGTGTAACCAAAGCTAAATAACAATGTCTGGGAAAAAGAAAACAATCCTGCTGGTAATAATCAGCCTCAGCGCCTTGCTTTGCGTTTTCGCCTCAGCGATCCAAGCCGGTTATGAAAATTCACCCGAGGATACACACGATAGCCAAGGCAACACGCTGGGCTTCATCAAGCCAATTACTTGGGAGCTTTGCGGAACTCTATTGAAGAACGCAAACCTAGCGGCGATTGCGCGTGTCTTCGGTTGGTATGGTGGGCTTTTCCTGCTTACACACTTGCTTGCAATTTTGGTGCTCGTTCTGAATTTCAGACGAATCAAACCTAAACTGGCTGTGGCTTTTTGTTGGCTGCAATTGGTGATCTTCCCGTCGGGCTGGATTGGAGTGTTGCTTTTTCCCTTCGTGGTAATTGCCTTCTTTGAAGGAAAGATTGATGGCGAACAGGTTTCTGAACTTCCGTTCTGGTGGACATTTCAACCTCTGTGGTTTGTGGCTTCAGTCCTCGCGGGTATCTGGCTCTGGCAGTCTTCACGAATACCAATTGCTGATGCTCCGAAACCTAGCGTGGCTTTGAGCAGTTGACCATGTCCTCACTGCTCACCCCCGAACTTCTCCGCCGCCTCAAGCAATTCCAATTGCTCGCCGCGCGACTCGCGCGTGATTCGGCATCCGCGAAGCGGATGAACGTGAATAGCCGTGGGTGTCAACCCACGGAACAACGTTCAAAAACAAATTCGACCCTGAAGGGGTCGAACAACCGTCGTTCCGCCCCTTCAGGGCGGAATCATTTTTCCAACACCTTTCCGTGGGTTTCACCCACGGCTATTCACGTTGTTTGCCTTCGGCGAACATTCAGGCGGCGCGGGAATTGTCTGGATTTGGACGAATACGCGGTCACTGTTTGACCATGCCCTCAACGTTCACCCAAATTTATTTCCACATTGTTTTCTCAACCAAGGAACGCGTGCCCGCATTGTCCGCTGATAAACGGGAAAATCTATTTCGCTACACTTGGGGAATTTTGAAAAACAAAGACTGTCACCTCTACCGCATTGGCGGCGTGGAAGACCACGTCCACATCCTAACCAGCCTGCATCCGACCGTCGCGCTTGCTGATTTGGTTAAAGACATCAAAACCAGCACGAGCAAATGGATAAAAGAGGAAAAAGTTTTTCCGACGTTCACGCATTGGCAGGATGGCTACGGCGCATTTACAGTTTCGGACGGCGACAAAGATGCCGTGATTGAATACGTCAAGAATCAAGAGGAACATCACCGGAAGATTTCATTTCGTGATGAACTGCGGGAATTGCTGGTCAAACACGGCGTTGAATTCGATGAAAAATATTTGGTTTAATTGGCGGAATTGTTCAGCCCTTTCAGGGCTGGAGACTATTTATGTTCTGTTCCGTGGGTTTCACCCACGGCTATTCGCGTTGTTCGCCTTCGGCGAACTTTTACGTGCGCAAAATCTCCGCGTTTTTGCGCCTTTGGGTCTTTGCGTTTAATCCCATGTCACTCCTCACCCCCGAACTTCTGCGCCGCCTCGAGCAATTCCAGTTGCTTGCCGCGCGGCGAGCGAAAAGTTCCGCGCGCGGCGAGCGACGCAGCAAGGCGCGCGGCCAATCCGTCGAGTTCGCGGACCATCGCAACTACGTTCCCGGCGACGATTTCCGCTATCTCGATTGGAATCTTTACGGCCGCCTCGAAAAGCTTTTTCTGAAACTTTACGAGGAAGAACGCGAATTGCCCGTCCGCATTTTTCTCGACGCCAGCGAGTCCATGACTTTCGGCGAGCCGCGCAAATTCGATTTCGCCCGCCAGGTCGCCGCCGCCGTTGGCTACGTCGCGCTCTGCGGATTTGATCGCGTGACGGTGAACGTGTTTCCAAGTGCGGAATTCGGAGTGCGGAGTGCGGAATTGCCAAATGGCGGAAACAATCGGCTATCGGCTATCGGCGATTTGCAATCCGAGTTGGCTGCGCGCGGCGCGTTGCAAAGAGTGCGCGGCAGAAAATCCGCCATGCAATTTTTCCAAAACATGAATCAACTCACAGCCAGCGGCACAGCGGATTTGAACGGCGCGCTTCGTCGTGGCGCACTCGAAGCCCGTCAAGCCGGAGTCGCCGTCGTGTTGAGCGATTTTCTTGACCCGGCAGGTTACGAATCCGGCCTGACCGCGCTTGTCGGTCGCGGCTTTCAAGTCAACGCCGTCCAAATCCTCGCACCGGAAGAACTCGCGCCCACGAATTTCGGCGACCTTCGCCTCGTTGACGCCGAAACCGGCGCGATGCAGGAAGTCACATTCGGCAAATTCCGCATGTCGAACTATCAACACGCGGTGCAAAGCTACATTCAGCGGCTGAAAGAATATTGTTCCGTGCGCGGCATCAACTTCTTCATGGCCGCATCAAACACCGATTTGCAGGACTTGCTCTTGAGGCAACTCAGAAAAGCGGAGGTGTGGGGATGAAATTCCTCGCGCCACTCGCCCTCGCCTTCGCCGCCACGATTCCAGTCGTCATCGTGTTCTACTTGCTCAAGCGCAAGCGTGTCGTGCGCCTCGTTTCCAGCACGGTGCTGTGGCAAAAATTTCTGGCGGAGACGCAGGCCAGCGCGCCATTCCAAAAGCTTCGCAAGAATTGGCTGCTCATTTTGCAAATCATTCTGCTCGTGCTGGCGGTGTTCGCGTTGTCGCGGCCTTATTTTGCGACCAAAGCCAAGAGCAGTTCGCTGCGTGTGATCATTCTTGATGCGTCGGCTTCGATGCAGGCGACGGATGAATCGCCATCACGCTTCGAGAAGGCGCGCGCGGACGCGCTCAAGTGGGTGGACAGCTTGCGCGACAACGACAAGATGGTCGTGCTGCTCGCGGGCGCAAATACGGAAGTCAAACAGCCGGAGACTGCCGACAAGTCCGCGCTGCGCCGCGCGATCCAGTCGTGTCAAAGCTCCGATGCTCCGGCGCGCCTTGGCTCCGCGTTGAAGATCGCCGACTCGCTAGTGCGCAATTACGAGACGAGCAAGGAGAGCAATCCGGAGATCCACCTCTTCAGCGACGGTGCTGTGCCGGAGCTTGCCGACTTCGAGAACAAGGCGCTGCCGCTGATTTATCATCGCGTCGGCAAGGGCAACAACAACGTCGGCATCACCACGCTGGACGCGCGCGCGAATCCCGAAGATGCCACGCAGCGCGCCATCTACACAAGCGTCGTGAATTTTTCGAGCAACAACGTTTCGACCGAACTGGAATTGCTCTTTGAGAACCGTCTCGTGGACGCGCGCTCGATCTCGCTGAAGCCGGGCGAAAACTCGCCGCAAATTTTTCTCGCCGGGCAGCCGCGCGACGGAGTTTTCACCGTTCGCATCAGCGCAAAAGACGATCTGGCCGTGGATAATCAGGCTTCCATCGTCAGCCTTTTGCCGAAGCCGGTGAACATTTTGCTCGTAAGCAAAGGCAATCGGCTTCTCGAAAAAGCGTTGCGCGCCTCGCCGAAAGTTGAACTGGCAAGCGCCAGCAATTTGACCGATGACGCCGCGGGTTTTGATTTTGTGGTGCTCGATGACGTTGTGCCCGTCGTCTGGCCGAAGAAAAATGTTCTGGCCATTCACGTCGCGAACACGAACTGGTTCGACAGTTGGTCGGAGGTCGAAGGGCCGGCAATCGTGGATTGGAAGTCCACGCATCCGCTGTTGCGCTACGCGAGCTTCGACAACGTGCAAGTCGTGTCCAGCCTCGCGGTGAAGACGCCGTCGTGGGCAGTGTCGCTCGTGGACGCGCCGCAAACACCGCTCATCCTCGCGGGCGAACTCAAGAAGCAACGCATCGTCTGGGTCGGTTTCGACGTGCTGGAAAGCCATTGGCCGCTCCGGATTTCGTTTCCCATCTTCATCGCGAACGCCGTGGACTGGCTGAATCCCGCGAACGCAAAAAATTCTCAACTTCTGGTGAAGGCTGGCGAAGCGTTTCGTCTTTCCTTGCCGCAACCAGTGTCGAGCGCGGAAATTTCCCTGCCCGACGGCGCGAGGAAAACTCTGGCCTTGGACGCGGACGCGAATGAAATCGTTTTCGGCGAAACACTCCGGCAAGGCACCTATCGCCTTCACGCCGGAACGAACGACGCGGTGTTTTGTGTGAATCTTCTCGACGCCGCCGAGAGCAACATCAAGCCGCGCGAGGAATTGCAGCTCGGCAAATACGCGAAGGTGACCGCGACGACCGTGCAGCGCGCGAACATGGAATTGTGGCGGAGCATTGCGGCGATCGCCCTGCTCGTGCTGCTGTTCGAGTGGTGGTATTACCATCGGAGGACGGCGTGAACCAAACCCGCACAGAACAACCCGAAAAAAAATCCGGACGCATCGTCGAGGGATTGATCCTCGTCGCAGTTCTCGCGGTCATGGGCTTCTTCGCTTTTACCCTGGATCCGTCATCACCAGACGAAGTCGTCATTTACACCTCACAGGATCAGGTTTATGCCGAACCCATCTTCCGCGAGTTTGAGAAGGAAACCGGCATCAAAGTCCGCGCGGTTTATGACAGTGAAGCTGTGAAAACCGTCGGGCTGGCGAACCGTCTGCTCACCGAGCGCAGTCATCCGCAATGTGACGTTTTCTGGAACAGTGAGGAACTGCGCACGCGGCAGATCGCCGCGCAAAATGTTTTTCGGGAAACAAACGGCTGGGCTGCGACAGCTTTCCGGACGCGACGAATCGTCTTCAACACGAACTTCGTCGGTAGGGCCGACCTGTGGGTCGGCCAAGCGGACGCGCGGCAGCGCGTCCCTACCACCTTGTTGGAACTCACCAATGCAAACTGGCGCGGAAAAGCCGTGCTGGCTTATCCGCTTTTTGGCTCGACGGCCACGCATTTTCTCGCACTGCGACAACGCTGGGGCGATCCCGCGTGGCAGGGCTGGTGTCGCGCGCTCGTGGCGAACAAACCGTTTCTCGTGGATGGGAACTCCGTCGTCGTGAAACTCGTCGCGCGTGGTGAAGCGTGGATTGGCTTGACCGATTCGGATGACGTTCTGGCCGGACAGCGGGAGGGGCTGCCGATCGAAAGCGTTGTTCTCCGCGAGGATGGTTTGTTGATCAACAACACCGTTGCCATCGTTCGCGACGCGCCGCATCCGGACAATGCGGAGATGTTGTTTGAGTTTTTGCAATCGGAAAAAGTTTATGAACAGTTGAAAACAGCAGGCGCAGTGGAGGAAATAACGGCGCGCGTCAAGGAGGCAGAGTTGTTCGAGCCGGATTGGAGCGCGTTGCTGCGAGATTTGGATTCGTCAACCACAACACTGAAGGAAATTTTCCTGCGATGACCGCCAGCGCTTATTTGTGGGTGGCACAGGCCTCCGGCCTGTCGGATTCGGTGTCCCGCCGAATCCCTGCGGCCCGTATTCACCAGCTTGCAAATCTTCCGAGCATCTTGAGCAATCTTAAAGTCACGACGAATTTCGGCGGGACGCCAAAATTAACAGGCGAGACGCCTGTGCCACCACCAAAATGAACTGGCCGTTGCTCATAAACAGTTTGCTCGTGAGCGGATTGACAACGCTGCTCGCGGTGAGTTTTGGATTTTTTGCGGCGCTGTGGATGACATCACTCGAAAAGAAATGGAGAAATTGTTTTCTTGCAGTCGCAATCATCGCACTCGCGCTGCCACCGTTCCTTGTGACGAATTCCTGGCTGGATTTGCTTGGTGAAACCGGGGCGCTGCGTCGCTGGCTGCCGTTCAATATTTTTTCGCTCGGTGGAACGGTTTTGGTTCTGTCGCTGATGTTTTGGCCGATCCCCACGCTCGCGGCGTGGAGCGCGTGGACGCGGTTGGAGCGAGCGCAACTTGAAAGCGAGCCGGCGATGCGAGGCCGTGCGCTGCTGCGTCATTTGCTCATGCCGCTCGCGAGGCCGACGCTCGGACTCGCCGCGGTGCTGACGTTCGTTCTGGCGCTCAACAACTTTGCTGTTCCCTCGCTTCTGCTCGCGTCGTCGCAGCAAAAAATTTATCCGGCGGAAGTCTGGATTCGGTTCACGACGAATTTTGATGCGCGCGGCGCTCTGTTGTTGAGCTGGCCAATGATTCTCGCCCCGCTGATTTTGCTCGCCCTTTTGTGGCGGCGAGACGTTTGGTGGCCTCGGACACAAGGCGCGGTCGAGCCGGGGGTTTTTCGCAGGCAACTGGGCGCGGGCTGGTTTTGGTTTTGCGGAGCGATTGCAATTTTGATTGCTGCGTTTTCAGTCGCTGTGCCGCTGGCTGAATTGACCTTGGCAAAGCGGACGTGGACGGAATTGCTGCCGTCAATCGCAGCGGGAAAGTTTGCGGCGTGGAATTCATTTTTCCTCGCGGCGGTCGCGGCGACGGTTGCAGTCGGTGTTAGCCTGATGATTGGAGCGCGGAGCATCGCTCCGCAAGGTTCGCGCGGAGCAATGCTCCGCGCTCCGGCAATCGGCGCGGCGCTCTGGCTTTTGTTCCTCATTCCCGGCGTGCTGCTCGGCATTGCGTGGATTCAGATTTTCAACCGGCCATTGTTCGCAGCGTTTTATCAAAGCACTGCGATTGTTGTTTTCGCGTTTGTTGTCCGCTATCTGGCGTTCGCCTGGAATGGGGTCGCGCACGCGCTGCAATCTGTTGATCGAGATCTGACCGACGCCGCGCGGGTTGAAGGCGCGTCGCGCTGGCAGTTGTTCCGTCACGTTCACTGGCCGCAAATCGCACCCCAAATCGCCGGGACTTGGTATGTGATTTACCTGCTATGTCTGTGGGATGTGGAATCCATTGTCCTTATCCAGCCGCCGGGCTGCGAGACGCTGGCACTGCGAATTTTTAATTTTCTGCACTACGGTCACAATGCGCAGGTGAATGCGCTGAGTTTGACGCTGCTTGGTTTGGCGATTGTGCCGTTTGTGATTTGGCAGGCTGCAAAGTTTGTGCAGAACAAAAGCTCCAACATCCAACATCCAACATCCAGAGAAGCATCAAGCTCCAAGGCTCAAACGACCGCACGCGTAAATCTTTTTGGAATTTGGTGCTTGAAGTTTCTCTGGTGCTTGGTGCTTGGTGCTTGGTGCTTTTCTTTCGTCGGTTGTTCGCTTCAATCCGCGTCAAATGAGTCGCGCGTTGAAAGCAAAATCTTCGCTCGGGTCGAAATCCTGGGCACACGCGGCGTCGCGCCGGGACAATTCAACAAACCGCGAGCGTTGACGGTGGATTTGCAGGACAATCTTTACGTGGCGGATATCACAGGGCGAGTGCAGAAATTTTCGCCGGACGGAAAGTATCTTTTGCAGTGGCAGATGCCGCAGACCGATCTTGGCAGGCCGAAGGGAATGGGACTCGACGCGGACGGAAACATCATCGTCATCGAGCCGCATTATCAGCGGGTGAATCATTTTTCGACGGATGGAAAACTTGTGGCTCAGTGGGGAATGAAAGGAACGAACGTGGGCCAGTTCACTTTGCCGCGAGCGGTGGTGGTGAATTCGAAGAAGGAGATTTTTGTTTGTGAATATACGACGGTCGAGCGCGTGCAGAAGTTTGTAATCAGTCCGCAAGGTCTTGGAGTGCGCCAGTCCTCTGGCGCTTTTGGTTCGTCGAACGCGCTCGAAAAGCGGCAGAGGACTGCCGCAGTCCAAGACGCTGGCGCGCGTTCGAGCGCTGCCGAATTTGTCGCCAGTTTCGGCAAGCCGGGGACTGCGGAAGGCGAGTTCAATCGGCCCGAAGGCTTGGCGGTGGACACGCAGGATAGGCTTTACGTCGCGGATTCGTGCAATCAGCGCGTGCAGATTTTTTCGTCGGGTGGAAAATGGCTCAAGAGTTTTGGCAAGGCTGGAAGCGGTCGCGGTGAGTTCAGTTATCCGCATGACGTTCGCGTGGACGAGGCGGGACGGATTTACGTTTGCGAATACGGCGGGAGTCGCATTCAGATTTTCGACGCGGACTGCAAGCCTATTGAGATTCTCGGCGCGCCGGGCTTTGCGCCGGGACAATTCAATGAGCCGTGGGCGATCGCGTTGGACTCGCGAGGGAATCTTTACGTTGCCGATGCGTTGAATCATCGCGTGCAGAAATTTTTGCGGAGGCAAACGGTGGCGCGGGCCTCTAGCCCGTTGTTTTTGGCGTCTCGCCAAAAACCGTCGGGGGATTCAGATAGTTACAAGGTAGTTGGAATTTTTGCTTTGTTCATTCCCTGTTGTTTGCTGTTTTCATTTACAAATCACGTCCCACAACGGTTTCCGGCGGGACGCCGGAAACGACAGGCGAGACGCCTGTGCTACCCATGAGATTCCAATTCACACATCCCATCTGGCTGTTAGCGCTGCTCGTAGCGGTGCCGTGGGTGGTCTGGCTCGCGGCTAAATCCGACGTGCAAGTCAGTCCGTGGCGGCGCTGGACTTCGATGGCGATCCGGTTGCTCGTTTTGCTCGCCTTGGTTTTCGCGCTGGCGGGGATCCAGTGGAAACGCCCGCAGGAAGGGATGAATGTTTTTTATCTGCTCGACCGGTCGGACAGCATTCCGTCGGCGCAACAGGAGGCCGCGCGGGGTTACGTCAACAAAACGTCCGCGCTCAAAAAGAAAGTGGACAACGCCGGCGTCATCATCTTCGGCACGGATGCGAGCGTGGAATTCATGCCGAACGTGGCGGTGAATTCGGAAAAGATTTATACCATCGTGCCGACGGAGCGCACGGACATCGGCGCGGCGATCCGGCTGGGCACGGCTGCGTTCGCGGAATCCGGCCAGAAGCGGCTCGTCGTGATGTCTGACGGAAATGAGAACATCGGCGACGCCATCGGCGCGGTCACCGCAGCGAAAAGTCTGGGCGTGACGGTGGACGTGGTGCCGCTTGGTGTTTCACGCGGCAACGACGTTTCAGTCCAGAAACTCAACGTGCCGTCGAAGTTGAAAAAAGGTCAGGCGTTCGAGACGAAGATTTTCATCAACTCGGACGCGCCGCAATCCGCGACCGTGCGGCTGTATCGCAACGAGCAATATCTCGGCGACCAAAAGGTTGATCTGGCGGCGGGGAAAAATCTTTTCACGTTCCCGCAACTTCTCGATGACCAGGGATTTTACAGCTACGACGTTCGTGTGGAGGCGCAGGGTGATGTCGTTCCACAAAACAATCGCGCAACGAGTTTTGCGAGCGTGCAAGGCGACCCGCGTGTGCTGCTGATTTCGGCTGACCCTGAGCAGGACAAGGAACTGGCCGCAGCGCTCAAGTCCGCGCGGCTTGACGTGAAAATCACAGGCATAAACGGAGTTCCGAACACGCTCGCCGAGATGCAAAGTTACGATTCCATTTTTCTTAGCAACGTTTCCGCGGGTGATCTAGGGACGGATTTGCAAAAACTTTTGGAAAGCGCGGTGCGTGATTTCGGCGTCGGGTTGGTGTGCGTTGGCGGCGACCAGACTTACGCGGCGGGCGGTTATCGCGGCACGCCATTGGAATCCACGCTGCCGGTCAACATGGAACTGGACAGTAAAAAAGTTTTGCCGAGCGGCGCGGTTGTTCTCGTGATGCACGGGATGGAATTCAACAACGGCAATCAAATCGCGCGGGATTGCGCGCTGGGCGTGCTCGACGCGCTCGGGCCGCAGGATGAATTGGGCGTCGAGATGTGGGACGGCACGGAAAAATGGGTCGTGCCGCTTCAAAAAGTCGGCAACAAAAAGGCTGCAGGCGCCGCCATCGCCGGCATGAATCAAGGTGACATGATTTCGTTTCAAGGCGTGCTCGATGAAGCGCACGAGGCGCTGAAAAAATCCACCGCAAACCTCAAGCACATCATCGTTTTCAGCGACGGCGACCCCAGCCCGCCCACACAGCAGACGATGTTGTCCATTGCGAACGACCGCATCACGGTCAGCACGGTTTTGATTTCCGGCCATTCGCCGCCAGACACGATGATCTTCATGGCCGACCTCGGCAAAGGACGATTTTACAACGTCACTTCGCCAGGCGATCTGCCGCAAATTTTTATCAAGGAAACAGCGGTCATCTTGAAATCGGCGATCTACGAAGAGCCGTTCAAACCGCAGCAGCGCGCGTCGAGCGAACTCACCCGCGGCATCGGTGCGCAGGAATATCCGATGCTGCTCGGTTACGTGGCGACGACGCCGAAGCCGCGCGCCGAGACGCCGCTTTGGACGGACAAGGGCGACCCGCTGCTTGCGCACTGGCAATACGGGCTGGGCCGCGCTGTCGCGTTCACGTCGGATGCGAAGGCGCGCTGGTCTAAAATCTGGTTGACGTGGGACAAGTATCGGCAGTTCTGGTCGCAGATCGGGCAATGGAGTTTGCGGCGGCTCGACTCGGCGGATTTTCAGACGGAAGTTTCCGTGGAAGGCGGCGAGGGTGTCATCACGGTTGAAGCGCTGGATGAAAAAGGGAATTACAAAAATTTCCTCAACCTGCAGACTGTCGTCGTCAGCCCAAAAGGCGAAAGACAGACCGTGCGGCTGGAGCAGACCGGGCCGGGACATTATGAAGCGAAATTTCCGACGAAGGAAGTCGGCGCGTATCTGCTGAACCTGATGGACATCAAGAATGGGCAGTTGGCCGGCTCGCAAGTCGTCGGCGCGAGCATCAATTATTCACCGGAGTTCAACGCGCCCGAGCCGAATCTGAATTTGCTCCGGCGAATTGCCGAGGCCGGCGGTGGGAAAATACTGGACCCAACAAGGCCGAACGAGAATGCGTTCAATCATGACCGCGTGAAAACTTTTCAGCCGCGTGATTTGTGGGAATGGCTGCTGAAGTTTGCGATTCTGCTGTTCCCGCTCGACGTGGGTGTGCGGCGGATCCAATTGGAGCGCGACGAAGTGCGGCGCGCGCTGAACTGGCTGGCGCGAAAATTATTCTTCTGGCGCGGCATCGAGCGCAGGCCGGAAGCCGACGAATCGCTGGATGCATTGCTGGCGCGGCGCGAGCAGGTGCGGGCGAAGCACACCGGGCCGGCGCTGGAAACGCGGGCGGAATTGTTCCAGCCTTCCACGCCGGTTGTCATTCGCGAGCAACCGGAGTTTGCGGAGACTGTGGCGCCAGCGGCGAAAGTGGGAATTCAAGCGGCGGACGAAAAACCCGCCGTCGAGCCACCGAAGCCCATCAGCACGACAGACCGTTTGCTGGAAGCGAAGCGGCGCGCGCAGCGACGCAAGGAATCGGAGTAAACTGGCCGGCGCTCCTAACCTTTTCTGGACTCGAAACGCCGCCGAAGTTTTGCCAGGGCCTTTGCCCTATGGCTGATCTGATTTTTCACTTCGTCACCGAGTTCTGCAAATGTCTGCTCAAATCCTTCCGGCACGAAAACAGGGTCATAGCCAAACCCGCGCCCGCCGCGCGGCGCGAAAATAATTTCCCCTTCACAAGCACCGTCGAATAATCCGGTTTTGATCCCGGAGATTTCAACAAGCGCGATGACGCAGCGGAACCGCGCGGCGCGTTTCTCCGCCGGAACATCCTTGAGCAGGCGCAGAAGTTTCTCGCAATTCGCGGCGTCGGAAGAGTTGCCGGAATTTTTTTCGCTTGCGGCGAACCGCGCGGAGTGCACGCCCGGCGCGCCGCTCAACGCATCAACCTCCAAACCGGAGTCGTCGGCTAAAACGTAGAACCTTGAGCCTTGAGCCTCGAACTTTGGACTCCGAATTTCGGCAAGCCATCGTGCAAGTTCGACGGCCTTCTTTGTGGCGTTGCCGGCGAAGGTCGGTGCGTCCTCCACAACTTTTGGCGCGTTTGGAAAATCATTCAGCGTGAGAAAGCGGAAGTCGCCGCCGAGAATCGCGCGGATTTCATCTGCCTTGTGCCGGTTTCTCGTGGCGATGATGAACGTGATCATGGCGCGGCCACGCCGAGTTGCGCCGGCAAACTGTTCGTATCAGAATGAATCCGCAACAAAGTTCCGTCGGGCAGGATTGAGGGGTCAACGAAGCGCAGCCAGCCGAAAACAATCTCCTCGTCGTCTGTCCGCGGAAAATAAAACGGGCAATCTCCGTTCGCGGAAACGCTGGAGTTCAGTTTGAATTTTTTTCCATCGAACGCGGCGCTGAAAGTCGCCGCGCCGCCCGCGCGAACTTTTCCTGTGACGGCGGCTTCGCGTGTGCCGTTCGTCAGGTTCACGAGGTCGAAGGTGTAATTTCCGGCCAGCGCGCTCGGATCGGCATTGCGCCGGGCAAGCAATGCTGCGCTCCACTCGCCGCTCGTCACATTGCCGGTGAGTTGTTTCGCGCCGTCGGACAAATCAAGAATCAAATCCACGGCAATCGGACTGCGGCCCCGGCGCAAGGTCGCGCTGCCCGCGTGACCACCCGCATCGAACCTGCCGTTGAACGCGAACCGCTCGTGGTTCATCGCCAGCTTGCCGGTGAATTTGCCGTTCGCCCCAAGCCGCAACGTGAGCAGTCCGGAGCTTTCCGGTGAGGGAGAGATGTTCGTGAAAAGCCCGGCGTAGTTTCCGGCGACGAATGGGTTCGTCACGAAATTCGCGGTGAGCACGAGGTTCGATTCCATGCGAAAACCGAGCACGGGATTGCCTGAAATCACTGCTCCGTTCGCGAGCCAGTTGGAGAAAATAAAATTGCCGGCAGGCTTCGCAGTCAGCGAGTAGAGCTGGCCGGCTTCCAATTCGCGCCCATCCAAATCCGGCGTGACGCTCCCCTGCCCGTTCAGCATCACGGTCAGCGGCATTTTCAAAACGAAGGTGAAAAACCGCGTCACGATGGCGGAAGTGTTTCCGGCCAAGTCCACACAGCGCAGGCGGACAACATCATTGCCCGGCGGCAAAATGATTTCCGCCTGCCAACTGGTCGTGCCGCCAGCGCGCTGAAACATGCCGTCGTTGATTTGAAACTCCACATAATCCAGACCGACATCATCCGTCGCCCTGCCGGCGAGCGTGAGGGACTCCGAGTAAAGCCGCGCGAAATTTTTCGGTGAATTGGTGATGGTAAGAATCGGGCGGTTTGTTTCCGGGATGAAAACGCGGATTTTGACTTCAGTGGAAATATTTGTTTGGCCGAGAACATCGGTGACGAGGGCCGCGAGCGTGTAATCTCCGGCCGCGCCGGGCGCGAAATTGAATTGAAACGGCGCGGCAGAAAATTGAGCGACGCTGTTTCCGTTCGCGAAAAATTCGACATTCGCCAGGCCGCCGGGTGCCATGGCTTCAGCAATGAGTTGTATGTTCGTTCCGAGCGGAAATCTTGCGCCGTTCGCTGGAGCTGTCAGCGCTATGCCCGGAACTCCTGCGACGGAGATGTTCACCGGCGGCGAAGTCCCTGTGGCTCCGGCATTATCTGTTGCCGTCGCGGTCAAAGTATAGGAGCCAGGCGGAACGTTGCTCAAGACGGCGCTGAACGGCGGATTTGTGACAACGCCGGCAGAAACTCCGTTTTGAAAAAATTCCACCCGCACAACGCTTCCGTCATTGTCCGAAGCTGTTGCTTCGACCAGAACATTTGCGCCAGCCGGAAAATTCCGCCCGCTGACGGGATTGGTGATCGTGACCGAAGGCGGGATGTTCGGCGGCGGCAATACGGTGACCGTGCCGATCTGGCCACGGCTCAGCCAGTGCGGCGTGCAGTAATAGCCGTAGCCGCCCGGTGTATTGAAGGTGAACGTGAATGTCCTGCCGCGGCCAAAAAGTCCGCTGTTCCAAATCCCGTTTGGCACACCGTTGGTGCCGCTGACCGTGTCGTGCAGCACAAAGTCGCGGTTGCTCCAGGTGATGCTGTCGCCAACGTTGATGACAATGTCACGCGGGCTGAACGTAAAATTGATCATCGTCACGACGAGGTTCGCCGCGCTGCAAGTCGAAACGATCGCGAAGAACAAAAAGATTCGCGAGAATATTTTCGCGAATCTTTGAATCGCGTCGGGGCGAGGTCGAAACCGGTGTGGCATGAGGGCAGTTTACGTGACGGACGATTTGATTTCAACCTTTGCGGACACAGCGCTGGTCAAGGACGTCTTGGGCTCTACGAAGTGAATAAATTTTTCCCGGGCACCGTCCACCGAAGGGTGAGCTTCGGATTTCTTCGCGCGATTTTTTTAGATGATGACCCGCGCGATTTTGCGCCTTGCCACTTTGCGGAGAAAAAAATTAGAGTGACGAAATGAAAATTGCCGGTTTATCGCTCGGTTTCTCATGGATTTTCCTGGCGTGCGCGCTTGGCCAGGTCAGCGTCGAGGTTGTGCTCGACCAGGAGCAGTTTCTCCCCAATGAATCGCTCGAAGCCGCCGTCCGCGTTTCGAACCAATCCGGTCGCACTCTTGACCTCGGCAACGATGACGAGTGGCTGGGTTTTTCCGTCGAGTCGCGCGATAACTTTGTCGTGCAAAAGACGGGCGAGGTGCCCGTCGCCGGAAAATTTTTCCTGGAGTCGTCGAAAGTTGCCACAAAGCGAGTTGACCTCGCACCCTATTTCAGCCTGACAAAAGTTGGTCGCTATAAAGTGACGGCGACCGTGCGAATCAATGGGTGGGATCAGGCGTTTTCCAGCAAGCCGAAATTTTTTGAAGTCATCACCGGAACCAAACTATGGGAGCGGGAATTCGGCGTGCCACCGGCTCCAGGCGCGGTGAACGCGGCCCCCGAGGTGCGAAGATACGTGCTGCAACAGGCGAATTACCTCAAGCAGTTGCGGCTTTACGTGCGGCTGACTGACGCGAGCGATTCAAAAACTTTTCGCGTCGTCAATGCCGGCCCGATGGTTTCGGTGAGCCGCCCCGAGCCGCAATTGGACAAGTCCAGCAACCTGCACCTGCTCTGGCAGACGGGAGCAAGGGTTTACACCTACGTCGTTGTCAATCCCGACGGCGAATTGCTCGTCCGACGGCTGTATGACATGGCCAACAATTCGCGTCCACGCCTGCAAGTTGACGCAGATGGAAAATTTTCCATCTCCGGCGGCGCGCGCCGCGTGACGCGCGATGACATCCCGCCTGAAAAACCCGCTTCGTTGAATGAGAGTCAACCGCCGAAATCTTGAACACCTTGGGAAATTTGCCGCCGCAGCGCTTGCGCTCGGTCTTTTTTTCCAGGCCAAAGTATTTTCGGCGGAGACGGTCACTTTCCATTTGCGCACCGGCGAGCGCATCGTGGGGGCGATTGTTTCGCAGAACACAAACCGCGTCGTCGTTTCCAATCTTTGGGCGGGCGACCTTTCAATTCCACTGGCGCAGATTGCCAAGCGGAAAACGAATGTTGTGGCTTCATCCACAAAAAAATCAGCCGTTTCCACAAACGTTGCCGCAAGAACAACGAAAGGTGCCGCGAAACCATCGGCGAAAGCCATCGCCGCCGCCGCCACCGCTGTTTCAAAAACAAACGTTGTGTCCTCGCCACCAACAACGCCAAAGCCGAAACTTTGGCACGCCCAGGTGGATCTCGGCGTGGATTCGCTTTACGGCGCGAAAGATCGGCAGATTTACAATGCGCGGCTCAAGCATACCTATGCAAGGCCGTATGCGCGGAACCCCGGCAAATTTTTTCGGAACACACTTGATTACCTGTTTGAGTATGCCGAGACGGACGGAGTGCTTTCTGGAAATCGGATGGAAGGCAGCGACAAAATTGATTTCGACGTGGGCAAAAAATTATTTATCTACAACCTGGGCGCCGCAGGTTACGACGAAATCCGGAAAATTGATTTTCGTTACGACCTCGGCCCGGGCGTCGGCTATCATTTGCTCGCGCTGACAAATTTTGTGATGAACGTCGAAGTCGGCGCCAATTACCAGGCGCAGGACCGGACGGCTCCGGCCAGGGACGTGAAGAATTTTTATTTTCGTTTTGCCGAAGACTTCACGTGGAAACTGCCCTTCCAATTGAAGACGCTGCCCAATGTGACATTGACGGAAAAGCTCGAGTTTTTTCCGCGCGCCGAGGATCCCAGCGAATTTCGCGCCCGCTTCGAGAGCAAACTTTCGTTTCCGCTGCTGAAAAATGTCACCTTTAGCTTTTCGGTGATTGATCTCTACGACACCCGACCCGCGTCCAGCGTCAGCAAAAACGAGCTTCAGGTGCGCTCGTCCATCGGCGTGACGTTTTAACGAGACGGCACAAATAATTTTTAAAAATGTTGGCAGGCCACGTTGTCCTCAGTGCGGCGGGGCAAGAAAAGCAAAGTGGCTGGCGAAATATTTTGGCCGTTACCCGCGTGCGCGGCGCGTTGAGGATGGCGCCTGCCTTCAGCGCGTCAGGTCTTTGGCGTCCTGAAGTGCCGCTTCAATTTGTTTTTTTATCGGCAGCCCGCGAAGGATGGCGGTTTGTTCCGTCTCGCCGGGAAAACTTTTCATGACGACCTGAAGCGCCGCAATCGGGTCGCCGTTCCGGTCGCGCAATGGCCACGTCACGATCACCCCGCCTTTCGTTCGATTAAACCCGACTTCGCCCTTCGTCAGAACAGCTTCTTCCGTTTTGCCGCCCAACTGTCCGCGCTCTTCGGGATGAATGCTCGCGATGACAGCGCATGATTTTTCTCCCGGCGCGAAAACTTTCAGGCCAAGCAACTTCGAATTCTTTTTCTTCGCGTCGTCCAGGAGTTTTTGCAAAAAAGGTTCGCGCGGCGTGTAAGTGATTTTGGGATCGGCAAAATAACTGACGGAATCGGATTTTGTCCAAAACCCGATTTTGCCGCTGGTGAATGTGTTGTCAGTGATCGCTGGAATCACTTCCTTGCCGTTGAGCAGGCAGTGAATTTGGTTTCCCTTGCACTCAACCGTGATCTCGTGCCAGACGTTCTTTTCGATCTTAATTTCCGGTCCGACGATTATCCCACGTTCGCCGTTGACGACTTTGTAAAATCGGAACGTGTTGCCAAGTGAACTCGCGCGAACGACGTAGTAATTCGTCTCGTCCTGGATGCGGAACGCCACGCCGGCCATCTGCTCCATAGCGCCCTTGACCGTCTTGAACTTCGTCGTGAACGTGAAATCGCCGAAAACTTCGCCGTCATAGATCAGAACCGGGAAATGCTCATCCGTCATGTCTTCGGAAAGTTGCGCGAGCACGGGCTTTTTGGCAACGCTGGCCGTCGCTTGCGGCGTGAGCGCTTGAAATGCCGATGGCGCGTCGTCGAGAATGACTTTCCAATCGCCGGTCTTGCCCTGACCCGTGACAGCGGAGCGAAAGCCCGCCGGAATTTTGTCGAGGGATTCGCCGAGGTTGAAATTTTTTTCCGCCGAAAAACCCCGCACGATCATCGCAACACCGCACAACAACAACAAAATAGTTCGCATGTGTGCGGCGAGCCTAGCAAAGAAAAACCGGACGACAAGCGTTTGCGTCCGGTTTTTTCCGGTGGTGCCGCGCTGCTGCGCGGCCTCGGACGACCAGCAGGTCGTCCCCACCACTTACTTCTCCCAAATCATGTCCGCCACAGTTCCCGCCGCCTTGATGAAAGGCAGCACGTGTTCCGTGTATGGCACGATGACATCGAGCACGAACGCCTCGTCCGCGTCCAGCATCCGTTGCATCGCCGCGCGCAAATCCTTTTTGTAGAGCACGCGCTCGGCTTTCACGTTGAAACTTTTCGCCATCGCGACGTAATCGGGATAAATCTGCTTCAAATTTTCCGGGTCGCCGAGGAACGTGTGGCCGCGATTGCCGGCGTAAAAATTATCCTCCCATTGCACGACCATGCCAAGATGCTGATTGTTCAACACGAGTGCCTTCGCCGCGATCTTCTCGATGTGCGCGGTCGCAAGCTCCTGGATGTTCATCAGGAACGAGCCGTCGCCGTCAATGTCAACGACCTGCTTCTCGGGCCGCGCCACTTTCGCGCCGAGCGCGGCGGGATAGCCGAAGCCCATCGCGCCAAGTCCCGCACTCGTCAGAAGCTGGCGTGGATTTTTGTAGCGATACCATTGCCCGGCCCACATCTGGTGCTGGCCGACGCCGGTCGTGATGATCGCGTCGCCGCCAGTGAGCTCATAAAGCAGCTCGATGACGTGCTGCGGCAAAATCACCTGGCTCGCTTCGTCCTTGAGGAAGTCGTGCATGTAGTGCGAGCGGCGGACTTCCTCGGTGATGCGGTATTTGAGGGGCGCTTTGTTTTTCCAGTCGGCGATCTGTTTGTGCCACGCGGAAAATTTCTTTTTGATCGGGCGCTTGCGGATCATGTCGTTCAAGCGTTCGAGCGCGAACTTGATGTCGCTGATGATCGGCAGGTTTGCCGGTTTGTTTTTGTTGATCTCAGACGGGTCAATGTCAATGTGGACAATCGTCCCGCGCTTGCAGAACTCCGTCACCTTGCCCGTCACGCGGTCGTCGAAACGCACGCCGAACGCAAGCAGCAAATCTGCGCCCGGCGCGATTTGCGTCACGGTCTCAGAACCATCGGCGTGTTTTTCCTTTTTGAATTCGCCGCTCACCGCCCAGTTCGCGTAAGGCGTGCCGTGCATCCCAAGCCAGCGCAACGAACGCTCGTGCGTTTCAGGAAACGCGCCGACGCCCATGATGGTCGTGGTCACGGGAATCTGCGTGTGCCCGACAAATTCGCGAAGCGCATCGCTCGCGTTGCTCGTGATGATGCCGCCGCCGCAGTAGAGCACCGGGCGCTCGGACTTTTCGATCAGCCCGATGATTTCGTTCAACTCCAGATCACTCGCGCGTTTGTCCGGGTCATAACCGCGCAGTTGAATCTCTTTCGGGAAAACCGGCTGCGCGCGTTGCTGCTGAATATTTTTCGGCAAGTCAATGAGCACCGGACCCGGGCGGCCAGATTGCGCGACGTGAAACGCTTCCTTCACGATGCGCGGAATGTCGTTGATGTCCGTGATAAGCCAACTGTGCTTCACGACCGGCAGTGTCATGCCAAAAATGTCCGTCTCCTGAAACGCGCCCCGGCCAATCATCGCCTGCGGCACCTGGCCGGTGATTGCGACCAGCGGCACGGAGTCCATAAACGCATCTGCGATGCCCGTCAAAAGATTCGTCGCGCCCGGCCCGCTCGTGGCCATGCAGACGCCGGCTTTGCCCGTCGCGCGCGCGTAACCTTCCGCCGCGAACGCGCCGCCCTGCTCGTGTCGCGGAAGCACCGTGCGGATCTTAGACGACTTCGTGAGCGCCTGATGAATTTCCATGCTCGCGCCGCCGGGATAGGCGAATATCGTGTCCACTCCTTCGCGTTCCAGCGCGGCGACGAGGATGTCGCTGCCCATCATGGCCGGGCCGAGTTCGGCGCGTTGCTTGGGCGCGGACGTTTTCGTTTTGGGCGATTCCGTTGTTTTGCTCATAAATATTTCAGGCTATGGGCGATTGGCTATGGGCAATGGGCGAATTTCCTATCGCCTCTAGCCTATCGGCTCGCGCCCCATGTTAAAATGAAAAAACCCACGGTTTTTGGCCGTGGGTTCTTGTCGAAATTTTCGTTAAGCGCGACAAGTCCCAGCGGCATCGCCTGCTACGGCGACGACGACAACAACTTGCAGCGCTGCTAAATTCATTGGCGATGAAGGTAATGGGCTTCTGCAAAAGGTCAAGCGCGGAAATAAATTCCAAGCTCCAACACCCAAGCTCCAGAGAAACACCAAGCCCCAAACCTCAATAGACGGGCATGTTCGGCACGGCTTTGGAATTTGAAAATCGAAGGTTCTCTGGAGCTTGGATGTTGGGATTTGGAGCTTTTCTCCTCGCCTCGCCGCACAATTGCGCGAAAATAAATTCACTGTGACCACGCGCCAACGCATCTGGATTTTTGTTTTGGTGGCAATCGTTGTTGCCGCGCTTGCGTTTTGGTTCGCACACACGCGTGAGCCGCGTTATCAGGGAAAGAATCTAACGACTTGGTTGAGGGAGCTCCAAAATCCCGGGATTGACGGTGATGTTACCGAGCAGGTCAAAGCAGTTGAAAGTATCGGCACAAACGCGATTCCATTTTTATTGGAGATGGTTCAAGCGCAAGATTCGGAATGGAAACTGAGATTTGACGGGTGGATTTCTGAGGCTTTCGGTTGGAAATTAAACACGACGAGTGTTGCTGATCGCCACAACATGGCTTCAGCAGGTTTTTCCATTCTTGGTTCGTTGGCCGAGCCTGTCGTGCCGACGCTTGCGACATGGCTCGCGAACACCAATGAGAGCCATTCAGCGGAGGCATTGTTGATTCTTGGCCGCATAGGCAGTGAATCGGCGATGGCCGTGATAACACAAGCTTTGACCAATCAAAGTTCCACTGTTCGGAGCAGTGCGGCTTACTTGCTGGGATCTCAGGCCGGCAAAGGGGCAAAATCTGTGCCTGCACTTTTGCGCGGGCTGAATGACAGCGCTCTTTCAGTTCGCGCGGCTGCCGCAAGATCTCTCGGACAAATCGCCCTTGAACCGGATATTGTCGTGCCCGCTTTGACGAACACGTTGAACGACCCTGAGCAGCGAGTCCGGAATAGCGCGGCTGCGGCGCTGGCTTCATTCGGAACCGGGGCGATTGCAGCGTTGCCGACGATTCAGCAGCTTGATGAAGATACAGATTCAAATCCGCGTGGACGGATGTCACTTCCCCGGGTGATAATTAGAATCCAATGTGAGATCCGCGATGGCGGAATCATTCGCGGGCCAAAAGGCGAAAAGAAAATTGCGCTGGTTTTTACCGGGCACGAATTCGCAGAAGGCGGAGAAACGATTTTGCGCGAGTTGAGCAATCACGACGGACACGCCTCCTTCTTTTTGACCGGAACATTTTTGGAAAACACAAATTGGGAAAAAGTTGTGAAGCAAATCGTGAAAGACGGGCATTATCTTGGCCCTCATTCGGACAAGCATCTGCTCTACTGCTCTTGGGAAAAGCCAAATCCAACTTTGCCAACCCGTCGTGAATTTATCGCGGATTTGGGAAACAATGTTCGAAAAATTGAAAACTTCAGGACAAATTATTTTCCACGAAGAGAGTTTTTTCTTCCAGCCTTTGAGCATTACAATCGCGAAATTGCCGATTGGTCTCGGACGTCGGGCCGCACGCTCATCAACTACACTCCCGGCACGCGCTCGAACGCGGATTACACGGGCGAGGCGGACAAGAATTTCGTCTCGTCCCAGGCGATTTTCGACAGCATCGTCAAGCACGAGCAGGAAGACCCGAACGGGTTGAACGGATTTATTTTGCTGCTGCATATCGGCGTCGGCCCGAACCGCGCGGACAAATTTCACAATCGTTTCCGCGAACTCCTCGATTATCTCACGGCCAAAGGCTATCAATTCGTGCGCGTGGATGAGTTGCTGGAGCCGAAAGGCGAGGCAGGCTCATTTCAAAGACAGTTTCCAAATCCAAATTCAAATGCGCCATTCCGAAGACGATAAACGTTCAATTTGGAAATCAGGAACTCAGGTTTTTTCTTTTCCTGCCTTCCTGCCTTCCTAAATCGCGCGGCTCAGAGTGACAAATGCGCCATTCGCGTCGCTATGGACACAAGGCCGGAACTCTGCTAATTATCAAGGAGTATGTCCCAAACCTGCACGAATGACGTTTCGCCCGAACGCGCAACAGAACATGACAAGTGCCATTTCCCAATTTAATCGCCGCGAGTTTTTGAAAACCGCAAGCGCGGCGACGCTCGGCGCGCTGGCCGCCGGTTATCCAACAAAAATTTTTGCCGCCGAAACCGCCGGGGAAAAAATCACGCCGACCGCCGACACCGTCATCATTCTCTGGATGGGCGGCGGCATGGCGTCCACGGAAACATTCGATCCGAAGGCTTACGCGCCCTACGAAAAGGGGATGTCCGTCCAAAAAGTTCTCTCCACGTTTCCTCAGATTGACACCGCTGTTGACCACATCAAATTCACCGCTGGCCTGGAAAAAATCGCAAGCGTCATGGATCGCGGCTCGTTGATCCGCAGCTACACGGCGGGCGACCTCGGTTTCATTTTGCACTCGCGCCATCAATACCAATGGCACACCGGCTACGCGCCGCCGCAGACCGTCGCCGCGCCGCACATCGGCGCAGTCATCGCGAAGACGCTTGGCCCGAAAAATCCGGCGGTGCCCGCGTTCATTGACATCGGCCAGCGGTTCGATCTTGGTGAAGGCGAGGAGTTGAAGGCTTTTCACACCGCCGGATTTCTTGGCAGTGAACACGGGCCGTTCGTCGTCGCGAATCCCGAGGAAGCCGTCAAAGCCGTGCGCCCGCCCGAAGGCATGAGTCCCTCGCGCTTTGAGAACCGCGACAAGTTTTACAAAAAACTTTTGGAGAAAACTCCGACCGGCCAGCTCGGCAGCGATTATCAAAAGGAATCTTTGCTGCGCTCGCTTGACAACGCGCACCGGCTCTTGAGTTCTGATGCGGCAAAGGCTTTCGACCTGTCGCTAGAGCCAAAGGAGAGTTACGCGAAATACAACACCGGCCGGTTCGGTCTCGGCTGTCTGCTTGCGCGGCGGCTCACCGAAGCGGGTGCGCGCTTCATCGAAGTCACCACCGAATACATTCCGTTTCAATACTGGGACACGCACGAAAACGGCCACACGCGCATGGCGGATTTGAAGAAGATGATTGACGCGCCCATCGCGCAACTCGTTCTCGATCTGGAAAAACGCGGCCTGCTCGACCGCACGCTCATCGTGCTCGCGAGCGAATTCAGCCGCGACGCGCTCGTCGAAGGCAAGCCGGACAAACCGGTCAAAGGCCAGGTCACGCAGCCTGACATCATTGACGACGAAAAATTTTATGGCATGCACCGTCACTTCACCGACGCCGGTTCCGTGCTGATGTTCGGCGGCGGAATCAAAAAGGGAAATCTCCACGGCGTCACCGCCGACGAGCGCCCGTGCAAAACCATCAAAGACCGCGTCATCATCGAAGACCTGCACGCGACGATTTACCGCGCGATGGGCATCTCGCCGAGGCTGGCTTACGAAACGGAGAAGCGTCCGTTCTACGTGACGCGGGATGGCGAGGGGAAACCGATTATGGAATTGTTTGGCTAATTCAGCGTTCGTCTCCCGGAACAGGCGGCGCATCGGGAACTTTTGCCAAGACTGCGTCAAAATTTTCCAGCTTCGCCCGTTTTGCCCGCGATGAGATGCTTTCGCGCACCTGCCACGCGCCCACCTGTGCGGACAACGCCAGTGCCACGATTTGATCAATCGTGGTATTCTCTTTCTTCGCCGCTTCCCCGGCGAGTTTCGCCAGATAATCCGGCACTTTGGCTTCGATGGTTGTCATTTGACTGTTCTAAGTATGCTCAAAAAGTCTTTTGGCGCAATGACCTTGATTCCAAGTTCGGCGGCAGGCGCGAAATGCCGCCGATTATGAGTCAGAAGATAGTCTGACTTCGACTCGGAAGCGAGCTGCAAGAAAACTTCGTCATCAGGATCACCCAACCTTGGTGTCCAATTTCCAGAAAGCTGCTGTTCTTCCACCAAAAGGCACAGGGCATCGAGAAATTTATCCGCTTCTTCGAGAGTCAAGCCGAGTGCTGGAGCTTCTCGTTTCAAAATTTCTTCATACTCGGCCAGCACTGTGTTGCCTAAAACCAGTTTCCATTTCCCGGCGCGAAGAAGTTGCAACAATTCGAACGACGCGCCCCGCCGTGAGCGCAACGCTGCGACAAGGACATTCGTGTCCATCACGGCGCGAAGCGGATTGTTGCTTTTGGACACGCCGGGCAAAATAGCATTGCTTAATATGCTATCAAGCCTCTAACGACTTCGGCATCTCGCCGAGACTGGCTTACGAAACGGAGAAGCGTCCGTTCTACGTGACGCGGGATGGATTGGGGAAACCGATTATGGAATTGTTTGCGTGACGTTCTCGGCTTTGAAACGGCTGCTGCCAATCCGCGATTAGCGTTCGCCAATTTTAGCTGATTGCATTTTTCAAAACCTTTGATATAGCAATTCATATTGACATTGGCACATAGTCTGATAAGGTCAGAGGCATGA
>CAYMCQ010000012.1:0-74957 GCA_964389025.1 uncultured Verrucomicrobiota bacterium | reverse complement strand
ATCCACGAGTTGCATGAGCTTGCGCTTGCTCATCACGGTGTAGCCGAGGCTGAGGCGCGCGAACTCGTATTGATGCGGCAGCGGGCGCGGCAGGTCGAGGCTTTCGAGAATCCAATCGTAAAGCGGGCGATGCACTTCGAATTCCAGCGTGCAGATGCTGTGCGTGATGCCCTCGATGTAATCGCTCAGGCAATGCGCGAAGTCATACATCGGGTAGATGCACCATTTGTCGCCGGTGTGATGATGCGCCGCGTGGCGGATGCGGTAGAGCAATGGGTCGCGCAACCAGATGTTCGGCGACGCCATGTCAATCTTCGAGCGCAATGTCCGCGCGCCGTCGGGAAACTCACCGTTCTTCATCCGCGTGAACAGGTCGAGATTTTCTTCGACGGAACGGTTTCGGAACGGCGAATCTTTCCCCGGCTTGTCCGGCGCGCCGCGATAAGTCTCCGTGTCCGCAGGCGAAAGATCGCAAACGTAGGCCTTGCCGCGTTTGATGAGCGCGACGGCATATTCGTAAATCTGGCCGAAGTAATCGGAGGCGTAGAACGGTTCGAGCGATGAATCCTCGTGCGTTTTGCCGACGACAGCAGGCAAAAAGAAATCCGTCTTGCCGTTCACCGAACGGGTTTCCGGCGTTTTGCCTTTCGGTTTCAATCCATATTTGTCAGTCGCCCAACCGCTGATCAGCCATTCCACATCTTCTTCGATAGACTCGACGTATTCGATGTCTTCCTTCGTCGGGTTCGTGTCGTCCATCCGCAGATTGCAGACGCCACCGAACTCGCGCGCGATGCCGAAGTTCAGGCAGATGGATTTCGCGTGGCCGATGTGGAGATAGCCATTCGGCTCCGGCGGAAAGCGCGTGTGGATCTGCGGATATTTTTTTTCGGCGACGTGCGCGGCGACGATGTCGCGGATGAAATCAGAAGGTGCAGCAGGAACGGCGAGTTTTTCTGTGCTCGGATTGCTCATTTGTCGGCGCGGAAGCTAGCAAACGAAAGCGGGATTGTCCAACGAAGCAGCGACTATCCGGTGCTCTTCATTCCAAAGGCGACACCCTTGACCGTCAACGCAAGCAGCCGGCGCAGTTTCTCCGTCCGCTTCGTTTCCGGCAGCTTGCGCCAGCGTGGTAAGAATCGAAGCTGAAGATAATTCAGCGGGTCAACGTATGGATTGCGCAGGCGAATGGATTCCGCGAGCACGGGCTGGTTTTCGAGCAACTTGCCACGCTGCGCGATCTGCAAAACGATTGTGACGGATGCCTCGTAGCCTTTCTCAATCATACCGAAAATTTTATTGCGAACCTGCGCTGATGTGACGAGCTGCGCGTAGCGGCGAGCGATAGACAGATCCACTTTGGCCAGCGAAACTTCGGCGTTGTCCACGAGTTGTGCGAAGAACGGCCAGTGCTGATACATCTCGCGCAGTTGCTCCAGCCCGCCCGCCTCGGCGGCGAATTCTTCGAGTGCGTGACCCAAGCCATACCACGCAGATAGCAAGTGACGGGATTGTGTCCACGCGAAAACCCACGGGATGGCGCGGATTTGGTGAATGTCCGTGGTTTGCGCGCGACGGCTTGGACGCGACCCGATTCGAGCTTGCTCGATTAAATCCACCGGAGTTGCCTGCCAGAAATATTCGGAAAATTCCGGCATTCGAAAAACCAGTTCCTGATAAAAATCGAACGAGACTCGTGCCAAACGTTCCATCGTGTGTTCCCACAGCGGCAATTGCCCTTTGTATCTCTTATCCGGCGAGAGACAATTCGCCGCAATGACGGCGGAGGTCAGTTGTTCCAGATTGCGCCGGGCGACGAGAGGATTCGAATATTTCAGCGAAATGACTTCGCCCTGTTCCGTGATGCGAATGCGTCCGCCGCGTGAGGCGTGAGGTTGCGCGCGCAAAGCTCGATGACTTGACCCGCCGCCGCGATCAATCGAGCCTCCTTTGCCGTGAAAGAAGCGAAGCTTGACGCCGCATTCATCCGCGAGTTGCGACAGATCTTTCTGCGCGCGATACAGAAACCAGTTCGCTGCAAGATAGCCGCCGTCTTTGTTTGAATCGGAATAGCCGAGCATGATTTCCTGAACATCGGCGCGCCGTCTCAAGTGCTCGCGATAATCGGGATCGTTCCACACTTCGCGCATGATCCGTGTTGCGTTGTCCAGGTCGCCAATGCTTTCGAATAGCGGGATGATGTCCAAATAGTTCAACCGCGCGCGCCGTGCGAGCCGGAGGACTGAGCAAATATCCTCCACGCTCGTCGTCATGCTGAGAATAAAACGATGCGCCGCAGCGACACCGTGGGCGTTCTGCAAGTGGCGGATCATTTGAAATTCCGCCACGATTTCATCGGGTGCCTCCCGCAGTTTCTGCGCGTGGTCTCGAAAATCCAGTTCCGCCAGATGAAAACCAAATACGCGCGCCTGAGTGATTAGTCGTTGGATGTGGCCGGTCGCGGCGCGATGGGCGTTTTGTTTTCGCAAGCCTCCTTGGATTTGTTCCAAATCGCGGATGAATTCTTTTGCTGAACGATAGCCGCCGCGAAGTTTGCGGCGAATCGTGACCAGTTGCTTGCGGAAAACCTCGTAGGGCTGGAATAATCCTCGCATTTCCACTCCGGCTTTGGAGCGGCGGCGGAACGACCGGTTTGTGGAGTGGGTCAATTCCTGAACAAGCAGATCACAACGGTGGTCGTAAAAGTCGCGGATTGTTTTCGTTTGCAAATCGAGCGTCGCCTCGCTGACTTCGCACGTCACGAAAGGATTGCCGTCGCGATCGCCACCCACCCAGCTTGCGAACGTGAGAAATGGCCGTGAAACTTTTGCTTCGGGATAATGTGCGTGCAATTCCTCCTCGAACACTTGATAAAAATCCGGCACGGTCTCGAAGATCGTCTGTTCGAAAAGAAACAGTGTGTTTTCGACTTCATTCAACGGGCCGACGCGATGTTCGCGGACTTCTTCAGTTTGCCAGAGCGCTTCCAAAACTTCGTCGGGATCTTCAATTTGTTGCACGAGCCGCAAAATCTGGTGAAGCACACTCCGGCGTTTTGCTTCAGTCGGATGAGCGGTCAGCACCGGCTCGATTTCCAGCGCATTGAGGCAAACCTGCAACTTTTCTGTCGTCACGCCGGCCTGTTTAAGTTTCGCGAACAGCCAGCGCAATGATTGTTTCGGCGCATCCAGCGCTTGCAAATGGCGGACGCGCGCACGTTCCTCGCAAAGATTCACGATGTGAAAAAAGAGGCTGAATGCGTGCGCAATCTGGTTTGCCTCGGAAACTTTCAATGCGCGAATCATACGGTTCAATGTCCGCGCGTCGGCGGAGCTGTGGGAAAGCCGCAAAGCCTTTGAGAGCTTGCGGATGTTTTCGATGTGATCAAAAACGCGCTCACCCGCTTGTTCGCGGATAATTGCACCGAGACGCGTCGTGAGGAATCGGATTTCTTTCTTCAGTTCAACCATGATTGCAAACGCGCTGGAAAAACGTATGAGTCGTCACTCGATCGACCCATTCCCTGGCGCATAAATGGCGGCGAGGCTAACAAAGGAACAGGCTATTGTCCAATGCCGCGAGCTTAAGAATTGTTCGGTGCGAGCAGTGAAAACTGACGCGTCTCGGGATCGTATGCAAACAATTCCGCCGTGGCGATCTTGAAAAACCAGCCGTGCAATCGCAGCGTCCCCTTCGCGAGACCGTCCTGCACACACGGATAGCTGTGCAGATTGTCGAGACCGAACAAAACATTCTCCTCGGCGGCGGCGACCGAGCGAGTGGCGGCTTCCGTCAGATGGGTGTATTGCGAACGCATCGTTTCCAGCACGGGCGCGGCGAGGTTCAGCCAGTCGCGCAGATGCGGCGTGGAATCGCCGACGGGACTTTCGCCGAGCAAAGCAGAAATGGCACCGCACTGCGAATGGCCGCAGATGACAATGTCGCTCACGCGCAAGGCTCCCACGGCGAACTCGATCGCGGCGGCGGTCGAATTGGTGTCACCCTTTGCGCTAGCGGGTGGAACGATGTTGCCGACGTTTTTGACGACGAACAGATCGCCCGGTTTGCTCTGCGTGATGAGCTCGGCGAGCACGCGCGAATCCGAGCAGGTGATGAACAGTGTGTGCGGGTTCTGGCCTTCCTGGGACAATTTTCGGAAAAGTTTCCGGTAATTTCCGAACTCGTCCTTGCGGAACTTGTGAACGCCTTCGATAAGTTGTTGCATGAGTTGTTTTCAGTTACGGCGACTTCGGCAAATAAACAATCCGATTCTGCCAGTCCCAACCGCGACCTTCGTTCTGCCAGAAATTTGTCAGCAACCGCGCTTGATGACCATAGTCCACGCTTCGCACCGTCCCGCGAAACAGAATTACTCCGCCGTGGTCGTGACCGGCGCGCAGCAACTGGCCTGCGTGCCACGCGAGCGTGGCGCGGTCGAACGCAACAAGGACAAGCCCGGCCTCCGCGCAGGAAACCAACAGTGCCGCATCATCCAAACCCAACCACATTCCGTCCTGCGAGTTTGCGATATGGGCGATCGGAAATCCAGAAACCAGCCGCCGGCACGCGGCCACGAGCCGGTGCGACGTGTTTTCGTCACTCAACAACCGAAACGCCATGTCTTTCTCCTTCTTGCGACCGGCGGGTTTCTTCGGGGAAAGCTTTTGCGTAAGCGAGCGAGCGTTTGACAAGGATGGATGGCCAATGGAAGTGAGCAGCAGTCTTCTCGACAGACTTCAGTTCGGCATACACGTCCAACACTTCCCAAACCGCCACGCGATGACCCGTCAAATAAGCCTCCCGGCCGGAAACGGAATCGCGGAAGGAAATTCCTGGAAATTCAGTCTCAAGAGATTTCTCAATGACATAGCGCGCCACAAGATCGCTCTTGGAAGTTTTCGCGGCGTGCGCCTGCTTCTTGATCAACCGCTCGTAGCGCGACGAGACGCGACCAGAGACAAAGGCTGTGCTCATGCCGCCGAATATTGTGCACGTTGTTCACAAAGTCAAGCTGGTGGCTCAATTCGACCAATGAAGCCGCTATTCGTTGGGTGGCACGGGCGTCTCGCCCGTTAAATTCGGCGTCCCGCCGAATTTCGTTGAGAGAGTTTAATTGCTGACGGATTTGATTCGCTGAAAAAATCTGGCTCACACGACGGTTTCCGGCGGGACGCCGGAAACAACAGGCGAGACGCCTGTGCCACCCACGGTTATTTCGGCTTCAACTGCGGAAACAAAATCACGTCGCGGATGCTTTCCTGGCCGAGGAGCATCATGCAGAGACGATCAATTCCCATTCCCATACCGCCAGCGGGCGGCATCCCGTGCTCTAACGCAATCAGAAAGTCTTCATCCAATTTCTGCTGTTCACCGCCGGCTTGGTGCTCAAGTCGTTCGCGCTGTTCAATCGGATCGTTCTGTTCTGTGTAAGCTGGTGCAATCTCTTGTCCGTTGATGCAGCATTCAAAGACTTCGACGGTTGTCGGGTCTTCGGGCGAAAGTTTGGCGAGCGGCACGAGCTCTTTCGGCAAATGCGTGACGAACGTCGGCTGAATCAGCGTCGGCTCGATCAACTTTTCAAACACGGCTCCGGTGACTTCAAAGTCTGCGTAGTCTTTGCCGATTTCCGCTCCGAGATCGTGCGCGCGCTGGCGACGTTGCTCGGGAGAAATTTCAAACCAATCCGCACCGGCTCTTTCGCGGACGAGGTCTTTGTATTTCACGCGTTTCCATGGCGGCGTGAGGTCAATTGTGCGGATAACTTTTTCAGCCGATTCGATGTTCGAAGTTGGGCGTTCGGCGTTCGATGTTTTTTCAGATTCGGAACATCGAACATCCAACATCGAACGCCGAACATCGAATGAGCGATGTTCAATCACCAAAGTATCGAGCACGTTCTCCGCGACGTGACAAATCATTCCCTGCACCAGATCCATCATGCTCTCGTAATCGCCGTAAGCCTGATACGCCTCGAGCATCGTGAATTCGGGATTGTGTTTGCGCGAGAGACCTTCGTTGCGAAAGACGCGGCCAATCTCAAAAACCTTGTCCACGCCGCCGACGAGCAGTCGCTTGAGCGGCAGTTCCAGCGCGATGCGCAGATAAAAATCCGAGCCGAGCGCGTTGTGGAAGGTCTTGAACGGTTGCGCCGCCGCGCCGCCGGGAATCGCCTGCATCATCGCGGTCTCGACTTCGACATAGCCGTGGCCGTGAAGAAAATTGCGGAGTTCGCGGATGATTTCGCTGCGCTTGAGGAAAACGTCTTTCACGTCCGGGTTCGCAATCAAGTCGAGGTAACGTTGGCGATAACGGATTTCCGTGTCCTCAAGTCCGTAATATTTCGCGGGCGGTGGTCGCAGCGCCTTGGCGAGAATCACGAACGAATCGAGCTTGATGGAGATTTCGCCGGTCTTGGTGGTGAACATTTTTCCGTGCGCGCCGATGAAATCGCCGAGGTCGAGATGGCGAAAAATCTCGAACTGCTCGTCGCCGAGGACATTTTTCTGCGCGTAAACCTGGATGCGTCCGCTTTGGTCGCGCACGTCAATGAACATGCTCTTGCCCATGTCGCGATGCGCGGTGACGCGGCCCGCGACGGACGTTTCGCGGGCGTCGGCATATTTGTCGTGCGCCTGTCGGCAGGTTTCGGCGGGCGAAAATTTATTTTTGAACGGGTCAATGCCTTTCGCGCGCAACGCGGCGAGCTTGGCCTTGCGCTGTTCGATCAATGAATTCGTGTCGTCCATGATTGTGTTAGAAAGCAAAGCTTGGTTATCGAGTGGCTAGTGGCTGGCCCAGCAACGTGAGGTTGGTTGCTGAGAATGGAATGCGCAGCGTCTGGGAACCGACCAGCACCTCCGCGACCAACTTCCCGGAGCGTGGCACGGCGTTGCGGCTGATGTAAGTGAAGATGTTTTCTTCACCAATCTTCATAATCCCTTGCCTTTCGAGAGTCACGGCCTGACCCGCGTCGCCGATCACTTTGAGCGAAAGAAGCCGCTCAACCGGGAGATTGATGCGCAACACGAGTTTGTCTCCGCCAATGGAACGCTGGCTAAGGTCATCTATTTGGACGCCATACTCGGTGCCTTTCACTCCACCACGGAGCTTGCCGGAAATAAGTTCGACGCTGCGCTGATTTTCAGGACTGGCGCATTCCAGAACGCCGGAAAACTCGGCGATGCCTTTGGAATCCAGCGGGGGAGATTCCAAGTGGACTTGAAAAACCACCTTCGTCCCGCCTTCCGAAATTTGCGGGTAAGATTGGTCACGAACAGAAAGGTCGCGCGGAAGCAGGCTCCGGCCTTCGACGGTCACGGCGCGATTCACAGCAACCTTGTGGACGGCGAAAACTCTTCCCGGTAAATCTGCCCGCAATGACAGGACGTAATTTTTTCCCGGTTGCGGAAACAGCCACGCGTCTTGCCGGCTTCCTTCGAATGTCCACTGGATTCCAGTAACTTTGACTTTGGCCGGGTCGCCAGCCACAGCGGGTTTCACGTCGAACGAAAAGGTTTCGCTGAGGCCGAGTTCCTTTGCGATGGCGACAAACGCCGACTTCGCCTGCGCCACTTCCGCCGCGTAATCAAACAGCGGTGTGTCGCCCGGTTTGATCACGGCGAGAACGGGACCTCTCTGGCCGTAAAGTTTTTCATTCAGCGAATCGTCGTCGCCGGAAAAACTCGCCGGCAACTTCGCCGCGATGCGTTCGCGGGCGAAATCCGCATCGAACAGTTTTTCCTCCACAGCCTGCATCAACCGCGCGCCGTCGAAGCGGATCCGGAGCGTGTTCGGAACGTTGGTTTCAAAATTGGATGCTCGCCGCGACACGCCGGGAGTGTGGAAGGTCGTGTCCTGTTTCATCGTGCCGAGCAACGCGGCCATCCATGGTTTCGCGCTTCGGAATTGCATCCGCTCGCGCTGGATCGTTTCCATGGTGATCGGCTCGTTCGCGCTTTGGGTCGGATACGGAAGCGCAGGCTGTTCGGCGACAGGCGCGATTGTCAGGTTCCCGTTCGCATCCTTCGTGGTGCCAAAACGAAGATAGCCGATTGAGCCGATCTTGAGTTTGCCGAGTTCAGCGAAGTAGGCCGTGCCCCGAAACCAAATCCTGCCGTCGTCAAGCTGGCGATAAGAAACATCCCGCCACGCATCCACGCCCTGCGCCTGCTCGATAATTCTCCGGACAAAATCTTTCGCGGTTGGCTTCGTGGATTTCCGGGCGGTGTCAGCAAACACATCCATCGAAGTGAAGGAGGATTCCATCACCGCTTTGCCGCTGCCATCAGGGTTCAATGTGATTTCCTGCTTTGTGTCGAAACAGCCGGTGATGAATGCACAAGCGAAGGCCAGCAAGATGGCACGCAACGCGGCGAGCTTGGCCTTGCGCTGTTCGATCAATGAATTCGTGTCGTCCATGGACATGCGGCGGAAGATGGAACACGGAAACGGGCGGTTATCCAAGCGTTTTCCGCCTCGACGTTGCGCCGCGCACTCTGTAAACGGGCGGGATGAAACGCTTGCTCCTCGCACTTCTGATGGCGGCGCTGGCCGTCGGTTGCAGCAGCGACTCCGCGAATGCGGCTCCGAAAACTCCGCCCAACATTGTGGTGATCATCTCGGACGACCAGGCGTGGGGCGATTATTCCTTCATGGGTCACCCGCAGATTCGCACGCCGAACCTGGATCGCCTGGCGTCGCAGAGCCTCACGTTCCCGCGCGGTTATGTGCCCTCCAGCCTCTGCTGTCCGAGCCTCGCGTCCATTGTCACCGGTTTGTATCCGCACCAGCACAAGATCACGAGCAATGATCCGCCCATGCCGGTGGGCATGGCCGGCGCGCAGTTTCAGGATTCGGAGGCCTTCCGCGCCGGGCGGGAAATCATGAATCGCCACCTCGAAGCCGTGTCCACGTTGCCGCGTTTGCTGGCGCGGCAAGGCTATGTGAGTTTGCAGACCGGGAAGTGGTGGCAGGGCGATTTCACCCGAGGCGGTTTCACCCACGGCATGACCAAGGGCGCACGGCACGGCGATGATGGGCTGGACATCGGGCGCAAAACGATGCAGCCGATCTATGATTTTATTTCCACAGCGCGTCGCGAGAACAAACCGTTCTTTGTCTGGTATGCGCCGATGCTCCCGCATCAACCGCACAATCCGCCCGCGCGTCTGCTGGAAAAGTATAAGAGCCTGACGCCTTCGCTGCCCGTGGCGAAGTATTGGGCTTCGGTTGAATGGTTCGATGAGACAGTGGGTGAACTACTCGGTCATCTCAACCAGAACGGGCTTGCGGAAAATACCATCGTGGTTTTCGTCTCAGACAACGGTTGGATTCAAGACGCTAGCGCGGAGCGTTACGCGCCCAAGTCCAAGCAGTCGCCCTACGATGGCGGCTTACGGACGCCCATCATGCTCCGTTGGCCGGGGCGTGTGCAGCCGAGGAAATCTGAATCGCCGGCGATGTCCATTGACCTCCTGCCCACGTTGCTTGCCGCCGTGGGGCAGAAACCGCCGCGCGGATTGCAGGGACTGAACCTGCTGGACGCCAAAGCGCTTCGTGCCCGCAAGACGATCTACGGCGAATGTTTCACGCACGCCGCAGTGGATCTGGAGCGACCGGCAGCCAATCTGCGCTGGCGCTGGATCATCGCCGGGGATTGGAAACTGATTGTTCCCGCCGCCCGGAACGAGCCGGGCAGGAGCATTGAACTCTACGATCTGGCTCACGATCCAACGGAGGAAACGAATCTTGCAACAATCGAAACCAGACAGGTGCGGCGACTCGAGCGGATGTTGAATCGCTGGTGGCCCGGGCAATGATCGGGAACCGGGCCTTGCCTGCTTCAACCAGTCATTCCTGCCGGGTGGAAGCGCCTTTACTTATGTTTCCCTCGCCGGGATTGTTTGAACAACCGCAGCGTCTCCGGATTCTCTTCAAAAAATCGCGCGAGAGCAGCCAGGATTTCCACCGTCTCGGGACTCAAATGGTGCTCGATGCCCTCGATGTCGCGCCGCTGGGTTTCAACTTCGATGCCGAACAATGAAAAAAATCGGGAAAGAGTTTCATGCCGGTTCCGAATGGTCTGCGCCACGTCGCGGCCTTTGTCGGTGAGAATCAAGCCGCGATATTTTTCGTATTTGAGGTAACCGAGTTCACCGAGCTTTTGAACCATCGCAGTCACCGACGCCTGCCGGACTTTGAGTGATGACGCAATGTCCACCACGCGCGCGTAGCCCTTCTCCTCGATCAACTCGTGGATGCGCTCCAGATAATCTTCTGCGCTTTGGCTCGGCGTGCTTCGCGTCGGCATGAGACAAGTGATAAGTGATACGTGGCGAGTGACAAGGAAAACTCATCACTTGTCACCTGTCGCTTTTTGAACAAACTTGCCCGCGTATGTTTCGCAGGATTTACGTTTTAATTTTACTCCTTGCCGTGAGCATTGTGCTTTTGTGCGGGCGGCGCGAAGAGAAACCGGTTTCTTCCGTCGCAACCAATCAGATTCCTTCAATCGCCGTCAATCCACTTCCTCCTAAAACCAGCATCCTTGTTCCCTCGAATCAAATTTTTTTCGTGCGCGGCGTCGTGCGCTCAGAGCCGGACGAAAAAACCGTCCGGATCCGGCACGAAGACATTCCGGGCTACATGAAGGCGATGGAAATGTCCTTCGACGCGATCAACACGAACGAACTGCGCGGGTTGAAGACGAACGACGCGATCACCTTCCGGCTCACCGTGACGACGAACGACGCGTGGATTGATCAGGTGAAAAAACTGAACGTCGCGCCGCAGGAATTGCCGTCGCGACCGACCGTTCGCATCGTGCGCGACGTTGACCCGCTGAACGTGGGCGAGCCGCTGCCGAATTACAATTTCACGAACGAGCTTGGGCAGGCGATGAGCACCAGCCAGTTCAAAGGACAGGCGCTTGCCATCACCTTCATCTTCACGCGCTGCCCGTTTCCGACGTATTGCCCGAAGATGTCCAGCAACTTCCTTGAAGCGCAAAAAAAGCTTCTCGCGATGATCTCGCAAAGCGGGACGCCGACAAACTGGCATCTGCTCTCCGTCTCATTCGATCCTGAGTTCGACACGCCGGCGGTTCTGAAATCCTACGCCGAGCGATACAGCTACGACCCGAAGCGCTGGAATTTTGTGACGGGCGATTTGCTCGACATCACCGCGCTTGCCGAGCAATTCGGTTTGCAGTTTTGGCGGCTGAATCTGAACGAACCGTTGAGCCACAACCTTCGCACGGCGGTCATTGACACCAAGGGCCGCGTGCAAAAAGTCCTGCCCGAAAACAAATGGACGAGCGATGAGTTGGTGGAGGAAATCTTGAAGGCGGCAGTGAAATGAACCTTTGTCGCAGCGGAGAGATGTCATCTGCAAACTTTGTAAGACTTCCAAAAAACTTCGTCGCCGTGAATGCTCACGCCGCCTGATGCAGTGAAGGCTTTTGCTACGATGAAGCCTTGAACATTGACGCCTATGCCGCCGATGCCATGGATTGTCACGCTGCCGTCCGGTGCGTAGATAAAACCAATTAAATCCATGCTCCCTGTAAGCGACAAAGTGTCGTTTCCGGGCATACCCCAGTATTGGAAATCTTTGGCTGTGCCGCTGTTTACAACTGCGTTGCCGCTAAATTGCGCGCTTGTCGCGTAAGAATAAATCTTCAGTGAAGCGCCAGGCGCTAAAACGATTTGCGCTGACGAACTTGCGGTCAAAATCGCCCTTACGATGAGAATAGAGTTTCCTGCCACATATGCTCCTCCCGTCAGACTAGAGACGTCGTAAACGCCGGTATTAAGAATGAACTGGTAAGCGGTGCCATTCACGACGCCACCGCTTGGGGCAGCGCCAGAAGCCGGCGCATCGAAAACATCTGGGAATGCAGCGTCAGCGTCCTGAGTAAACCAACCTGCCTCAATTCCGGTTTGTCCCGCATTGTGCCACGCCAGACTTCCTACTGAGCCTTGCGGCCCAACGGTGATTGAGCCACCCGGAGCGACAGAGACTCTTCCGTAAATAGAGGCATTCCCAACGTAAACCGTGTCGGGAATTCCAACGGTCGCGACCACATTGCCGCCGTCTTTCCGCTTTGCTGGATCGTAATGGCCATTTGCGTTGCTGTAGTTCGTATCGCCGGAATTAAAACTGTCGATCAAGATTGAGTTGCCATAAAGGTTAATTTCTCCTTTCACGCCGAGAGCATATGTAAACGCGTTAACAACCTGGCAGATCGGCGCTCGTGACGCGCGATAAAAACCGTTCTCACCAATCGGAGCCACGCTTATTATGCGCTCGCTGTTCGTGGAACTATTCGTAACAAGCGGAGACCATGTGACGCGGTTCGATGAACCTTCAATCGTGTAGTTAATGTTCGATTCCCCTGTCAGCTTGAATTGAAATTGGCCATTCGTCCATTTCGGCGCGCTCAAAATGAGATATGGGTCTTGAGCCGACTGGCCTGAAAAAGCAAAGGCCGCGAACAGGAATGCTGCCACCACATGTGTCCGACCATTTCTCATATCATAATCGTGATGAGTTTCGTTGGAATATCAAGCCCTTTGCCACGCGATTCACACCAGATCCACCGGGTCAATATCCACCGTCAACGAAACATCTTCCGGCGGTGAAAACGTTTCGGTGATTTTTGCGAGGCGCGAACTGAGCGCGGACATTTACCGTATGCGCAGCATGGTCTGCGGTGGCACAGGCCTCTGGCCTGTTAATTTCGGCGTCCCGCCGAAATTCGTCGTGTAATGTCCGTTTGCCGTCTATCGTTCGTTCGTGGAAAATTTCTAAATCGCACAACGGTTTCCGGCGGGACGCCGAAAACGACAGGCGAGACGCCTGTGCCACCCACAAATTTCTTACGCCAAATCCACCGGGTCAATATCCACCGTCAACGAAACATCTTCCGGCGGCGAAAATGTTTCGATGATTTTTGCGAGGCGCGAACTCAACGCGGACATTTGCCGCGTCTTCAACATGATCTGGTAGCGGTAGAAAGTTTCGGCGCGCAACAATGGGGCGGGAGCGGGGCCGCTGATGAGCAAGTCGCGAAACAGATTTTCCTGGGGAGCACACGCGCCCCGCGTGTGCTGTTTGGCGCCCTCGCCAAACAGTTCGGCGTCGTCAGCGAGGGCGCTGACGACTGCGCCCGAGGCGGGCGCGCTCCCTAGATTTTTTTCCATCTCGCGTTTCAGATGTTCGGCTGAGAATTTTACTTTTTCTTCGTTGCGTCCCTTGAGCGTCAGCAACGCGATACGGCTGGCGGGCGGATATTTCAATTGCTCGCGGAATTCGATTTCCTGTTCGTAAAAACCCTCGAAGTCGTGGCGGCGCGCGAATTGGATCGCGGGATGAAACGGCGTGAACGCCTGCACGAAGACCTCGCCCTCGACGTCGCCACGACCGGCGCGACCGGCGACTTGCGTGAGGAGCTGAAAGGTGCGCTCGCCCGCGCGAAAGTCAGGCATGTGCAGCGCGAGGTCGGCGTAGATGATTCCGACGAGCGTGACATTCGGAAAATGCAGACCTTTCGCGATCATTTGCGTGCCGACGAGGATGTCTATTTTGCCGGTGCGAAAATCGCCGAGGATTTTCCGGTAATCGTCCTTGCGCTTCATCACGTCGGAATCCATGCGCCGGATGTTCGCCTGCGGAAAAATGCGCGCGAGCGTTTCCTCGACCTTTTGCGTGCCAATGCCGGAATAGCGGATGCGCGGGTTGCGGCATTTTTCGTTCGGGCAAACCAGCGGCACACGGTCGGTGTGCCCGCAAACGTGACAACAAAGTTTTTGCTCCGTGCGATGGAACGTGAGCGAGAGACTGCAATTCGGACATTCGGCGACGTAGCCGCAAAGGGGACATTGCAGCGCGGTCGAGTGGCCGCGCCGGTTCAAAAACAGAATCGTCTGCTCCTTGCGTTCGAGCCGTTGCGTGATGGCTTCCTTGAGTTGCGGCGACAAAACTGCAATCGCACGTCCGGCGCGAACAGTCTCTCGCATGTCAATGACGCGGACGTAGGGCATTTTTTTGTTGTCGGCGCGCTCGGGCAATTCGAGCAGCGCGTATTTGCCGCGTTTGCAGTTGTAAAAACTTTCCAGTGACGGCGTGGCCGAGCCGAGCACGACGACGGCGTTTTCCATCTGCCCGCGAACGACCGCGACGTCGCGCGCGTGATAGCGCGGCGCTTCTTCCTGCTTGTAACTATGTTCGTGTTCCTCGTCCACGATGACGAGTCCAAGCGGCTCGACCGGCGCAAAAATCGCCGAGCGCGCGCCGATGACGATTCGCGCGCGGCCCTGCCGAATCTTGTGCCACTCGTCGTGACGTTCGCCCGCGGAAAGATGCGAATGCAAAACCGCGACGAGCGTTTGCAAAGTGCCGGAGCTGAATCGCGCCTTGAACCGCTCGACGGTCTGTGGCGTGAGGGAAATTTCCGGCACAAGAACAATCGCGCCTTTGCCCTTCGCGAGCGCGTGGGCGATGGCTTGGAGATAGACTTCGGTTTTGCCGCTGCCAGTGACGCCGTGGAGAAGGAAGGTAGAAGTCAGAGGTCGGAGGTCAGAGGTCGGACTTCCGGCTTCTGACTTCCGATTTCCGACTTCTGACATCCCGCGTTTGATCGCTTCCAATGCTTTCATCTGTGCCGCGTTCATCGCCAGCGGCTGCGTCGGCAGGATGTGTTCGCGCGCGTAAGGATCGCGCTCGGAGATTTGCGCGGAGATGCTGACAAGTCCCTTGTCTTCGAGACGGCGAAGCGTGGACGCGGTTGTCGCGGCGAGTTCGAGCAATTCTGTCAAAGGCAATTCTCTGCGCTCTTCAATGATGTTCAGAATTTCCTGCTGCCGCTTCGAAAGCCTGGGAAGTTCGCCGGTGAACGGTAACGCCCGGACGAATAATTTTTCGCGCCAGCCCGATGCTTCCTTGCGGACAGCTTCGGGCAAAACGCTTTTCAACGCGGTTTCGGGCGCGCAGCAATAATATTCGCCGATCCACCGAGCGAGCTTCAAAACTTTCGGCGTCACCAAAGTCTGCGCACCGATGACTTTGATGATGGGTTTCAGTTTCTTGTGCTGAGATTCTTCGGCGAGGCCGGTGACGCAGCCCAAGACTTTTCGCGCGCCAAAAGGCACTTGCACACGGCTGCCCACATCAATCACATCCACCAATTCCGGCGGGATGAAGTAATCGAACTCTTTGCGGAGGGCGAGTTCGAGTGTGACGCGGGCAATCATCCTGCCAAGTAAAAATTAAAAATGGGAAATTAAAAAGGGAAACCGGCGGCAAAACCGCGGAGCCATTCCATTCATTGACTTGAATCCCCGTGCTTCATAGGATGAGGCAATAATTTGTCACATGCAGGATACGATTGAAAAACTTCTCATCCTTCAGGACTGCGACCGGAGGTTGATGCGCGTCAAAAGCGAACTCGCGCGCGTCGGCCCCGACCGCAAAGCGCTTCAGGCGAAAGCCGACGGCACGGCGGCGAATCTTGAAAGCGCCAAGCTCCGCGGCAGGCAACTGGAGGCCGAGCGGAAAAAACTGGAGGTGGATGTCGAGAGCAAGAAACAACAGATCGCCAGATACGCCAACCAGCAATTGGAGACGCGCAAGAACGAGGAGTATAAGGCGTTGCAGCATGAGATTGACGGTTGCAAGGCGGAGATTTCCAAGATTGAAGATCGCGAGTTGGAATTGATGGAGCAGAGCGAGACGGCAGCAAAACAAGTAGTCGCCGCGAACCAGGAAGCCGCCGCCGCAAAAAAAATGGTTGAGAAGGAGATTACCGACCTGGACGCGCGCGAGGAGAATTTGAAAAAGGAACTGGCTGAACTCGAAGCGCGACGAATGGAATTGGCCGGTGGAGTTGATGATGGGTTTCGAGGTCGCTACGACCGGCTGCTGAAAAACAAGGGCGATAATGTGATTGTCGGCGTGCAGCACGGCGTTTGCGGCGGCTGCCACATGAAGTTGCCGGCGCAGGTGATCGTTCAATGCCGAACAGGAAGCGAGTTGACGACCTGCACGAATTGCGGACGGATTCTTTACTACACGCGGGACATGGATCTGGCTGTGGCGGACTAATTTCTTTTCTTAATCTTAATCTTTCTCTTAATCGTAATCCTATCTTTCCCAAAACAGATTAAGAGTAAGAGAAAGATTAAGATTAAGAAGCAAAGCGGAGCTTCTTGCAAACTCCCTAAAACTGCTTTAATATCTCACCGATTTTGGAAGGGCAGAGGATCGCTTCCGGTCCCGCTTCGGCGGAATCAGAGGAGGAAAGTCCGAACACCAAAGGGCGCGATGCCGCGTAACTCATTTTGCCGGTGAAAGCCGGTCGTTCTTTGAGATACACGCGGGCGACGACGCTGCGAGGCGTCTCGACGGATAGTGCCACAGAAAATAAACCGCCAGCGTTTCGAAAGAAATGCCGGTAAGGGTGAAAAGGTGCGGTAAGAGCGCACCGCCCGGCGAGTAATCGTCGGGGCACGGAAAACCCCATCGGGTGCAAGGCCAAATAGGAAACCGAGGAGCGGCCCGCTCCGCGTCCGTGAAAGCGGACAGGTTTCGGGTAAGGCTGCTGAGACAAATGATTCTCTCCGCCCGCAAGGGCGCAGACAAAATTCGGCTTACAGCCCTTCCAAAATCATTTTTCAATTTTCAGTCTAAATTTCAGACGCCAACCGCGCGAAAACAATTACTGCTCCCATGAGTTGACTTGGTGGTGAAAAATTCCTCAATGGCTTCTCGACCGACAAAGGGGAAGGCGGAAGGAGAACTTGACCTCTCCGAACGTCAGGAGTAAAACCGCTTTATGAAAGCCGTCGCTCCACTTTGCTTGGTGTGTTTGTGTCTTTTAGGGTTAACTTCTTGCAGCAACTTCGACGCGCGCCGCATGGCCATCGGCATGGGCAGCAATCCCGGGCCAGCGCTGCGTGCCTACGACTCCCGCAAACAATTCGAAGCCGACCGGACGCGCGACGAATATCAGGAAACCGTTGAGTTGCGCCAAACGTTGGCCGCTCTCTATCCCGGTCGCGCCGACGAATTCAAAGAAATGCCCCTAGCTCAACTCCGTGGCGAAATGAATGCCGCCAAACTCAAACGCGACTGGAAAGAAAAATGAACACGCAAACCAACTCATCCTTTACCCAAAAGAATTAAAACATACCGCATATGAAAATGTTTCACATTACATTAAGAGACGGCAGAGACAGATGCGTTGAAGCCGAGAGTTACCGACGCGAAGGCGAACAATATGTGTTCGATGGCACAGCTAGTGGGGAGGTCGAGTTTTTTATAGCCGAGGAAGTCATTGGCGTCACAGTTGTTGAACCAGCCCGTGGAATAGGCGGGGGTGGGTTCGGCTGATTTCCGCTCACACCAAAATCTCCCTCACCACTTTCCCCGAAACATCCGTCAGCCGAAAATCTCTTCCCGCGCGCCAGAACGTCAGTTTCTCGTGATCGAATCCGAGCAGGTGCGGAATCGTCGCGTGGAAGTCGTGAACATGGACGGGATTTTCAACGACGCTGCGGGCGTAGTCGTCGGTCTTGCCGTGGACGATGCCACCTTTGACGCCGCCGCCCGCGAGCCATGACGTGAACGCAGGATGATGATGATGACCGCGGCTCGTCTTATCTCACGGCTCGTAAACGCGGACACGATAGAAACGATTGCTCATGGAAATGAGATTGTCGGGAATGAGCGCAGGCTTGTTTGTGATGGAAAAGAATGGCGCGTTGGCCGGAACGCCAAGAGGTTCCCACGAACCTGTCAAAGTGCCGCTGCATTGCGCTTCAAAAGCGCGATTTGAAATCTGATTGAACGAAACCTCCGCGAAGTTGTTGCTCAACGAAACATAAATTGTCCACGCGTCGAGCGAGTTTGTCGGGTTCGTGCCGGTCAGGTATTCCAAATAATTATTCGCGCGGTCGTTGTCAGGATCAGCGTCGGCGTCGGCGCCCGGAGAATTTGTTGAACCAAAATAAACCGTCTGCCATTGCGCGAACGTGCGGTAGTTCGGCAAATCGTTCGTGATCCACGCGCTGATGAGCGCGACGGCCTGCGTGTCAACGACGGCGCTGGCGAGCGGCGGCATTTGAGTCGGGCCGCGCGTCGAGATGCGCGTGAGCAGCGTCGAGTTCGTGAGCGAGCCGGGGACGATGACGCGATTGTTCGTGTTGCCGCCGTCGCTGACGAGCGCGCCGTTGATCAAGCCCGCAAGCGACGTTGGCGTCGCGATGCGCGCGTCCCAATTCGCGACCGCCGAGCCGCCGGGCTGATGGCATTGGACACAGTTCGCCTCCAAATACGAGCGGACGCGATATTCGCGGCTGACGGCGGCGTTTGTCGCGTGCGCGAGCGTGCGTAACGTGTGAATGCCGGTGACGTTCGTGTTGAAATAACCCGCGCTGCTCAACGCAGCGATAAGATTCGTCGCGCCAGCGCCGAAATTCGCGTCGTGATTCAACTGCGCCGTGTTGAAACCGAGCGCGAAACCGGCCTGTGGCGTATGACAGATCAAACACTCGCCTTGACTCGGATAATGCCACGTTTGCGTGCGCAAATTTCCGCCGTCGTTGATGGTGAAGTTTTCGTCCATGCCCTCGGGCGCAACAAGGGTGGCATTGGTCGTGGAATTTCCCCAGCGATAGGTGACGCCGTAAACGCCGCCGGAATTTTTCACGATGAACCGCGTCTCGAGACGTTTGCGCGATGCCGGCACGCCGTTCGTGAGTTCGAGTTCGAAATGTTTGATCCAGACGGCGCTGGTCGGAAACAGCCAGCTTGATTCGCGATTGAAAGTGATTGTGTGGGCGATGTTCGTGACGGAGAACCAACGGGTTTTGATGGCGTTGTCAGACCAGAACGGGACGTTGATGTCGTAGGGAACAATTCCCGCGGCGGGCGCGAGTGTGGTCAAATTCGTGAATGCGCCGGTCGCAGCTAGGGTTTGCGGCAACGTCGGCCCGGAAAAATTGGTGGTGTAAACGAGTCGCTTGATCTGGTTTTCGGTCGTGTCGCAGGTCAGCACGTCGCCGTTGCGCGGGTCAATCCCGAACGCGACGATGCCGAGGTCGTTCATGAGATATTCCTTGGTGACGGTGTTCGTGCCGTTGGGCGTGAGCGCCCAGATATGGCCGTCAACGTAATCGGCGAAAACATATTTCCCGGTGAGCTGAGAAATGCGGTTGCCGCGATACACAACGCCGCCGGTGATGCAATCGCCCTGATTGGTCGTGCTGCCGTGCGCGTAATCGAGGATTGGCGGAAGCGGATTGGAAATGGAACCGCTCTTCGGCCCGGCGGTGTTCCCTTCCCGAATGGCCCAGCCATAATTTCCTCCTTTCAGAACCACGTCCACCTCTTCGCGCAGCGAACCGCCCACGTCGCCGCAGTAAAGCGCGCCGGTCTGTTCATCAAAAGAGAAACGCCACGGATTGCGCAGGCCAATCGCCCAGAACTCCGCTCGAAGCGCCGCAGTGTTGATGTTCGCGCCGTTCAGTTGCGTCGCTCCGACGAATGGATTGTCCGCCGGAATGAAATAATTTGTTGCGCCGAGCAGCGCGGCGTGCGTCGTCGGCGGAAGATTTGTGGCGCGCTTGTCCACATCAATGCGCAAAATCCCGGAGAAAAAATCCTTGTCAATGCGCTGGCTGTTGTTGAGTGAATCGTTCTGGTTGCCTTCGTCGCCGAGTGAAATGTAGAGATAGCCGTCCGCGCCAAAATGCAAATCGCCGCCATTGTGATTGCACGCTCCGTCGAATTGCGTGATCAACGGCAATTGCGTGGACGCCATGCCCTGATTCGGATTTGTAGGTGAAGTTTCGAAACGGGCGATGCGCTGGTGCAGGCCGTTGCCCATCGCGGTGTTGAGGTTGGTGGAGAAAAACAAATAGAAATAGCGGTTCGTCGCATATCCCGGATGAAAGGCAATCCCCAGCAGGCCTTCTTCGCAGCCTAGACTGACGGGAAGAGACATGAAGACCGTCCGCGTTGGCGCAGCGAGATTCGTGATGACTGCCACGCGGCCGCTCCGCTCGACGACGAACAGCCGGTTCGTTTCGCCCGGCGGCGCGGCGACCGTCATTGGGCCGCTGAAAGTCAGAGCGCCAAAGGCGTTGGTAGTGGCGTAGCCAAACACGGGAAGTTGCTGCGGCATTTGCAGCGTGGTGGTCGGGACGCGCTGCAATTGCGCCGAAACAGCAAACGTGATGAAGAAACCAAAAACAAAGAAGCTGCAAAATTTCGCAATGCGGAAAATTTTTCCTTTTTGATTCACTCGGCAGCTCATGGTGATGCAATTGCCTTTACTGTGCCGCGATTTTGCGAAGGAATCAACCCGCGCAATCACACGCCGCGGTTCGCGCGCCACAGCAGCACCGCGCCGACGGCTTGAAACAGAAAATTTGGCAGCCAGATCATCAGATGCGGCGCGAACTGTGGCCGCATCGCCAGACCTTCTGCGAAGAGCACGAAGCCGTAATAAACGAAGACGAGAACAAGGGCGACGGCGAAGTTGACGTTCGTCTCACGGCGATGGACGCGGATTCCGAGCGGAATGCCGATGAGCGTGAAACCAAAACAGGCGAACGACAGCGCGAGTTGCTTGTGGATCTGCACGCGCACCGGAGACGCGATGTCTTCCTTTTGCTTGCGAAGCTCCTTCATTGATGAGCGGAGCTGGTCGCGGGGCTTGTTTGGCGCGGGGGCGAAGTTGACGCGGTGGTCGAGATATTCAAGCTCCTGCCGCAATTGGCCGAAAGTCATGTCGCTGAGATCGATTCTTTTCGATGAAGAACCGCCCGAACTTAAAACCAATTCATCCGTCAACTCCCCGATCGTTTGCACCGACCAACCCTCGTCGGTCAAGGCGACGCTCTGTGCGTTGAACAGGTGTATCTCAATTTTTTTTCCGGTCGCGTCGGCCTGGAAATGGCCTTTCGGCGCGCGAATCTTCGCCACCACCAAGTTTGTTCCCTCCTGCAAACGGTAAAGCATCACGTTTTTGAGATTGCGCCCATCGTTTCGCTCGACAAAAAAAATCGCGCCGGGAAATTCCACAAAGCGGCCTTCCGGAAGATACGCCGCGGCGATTTTTATTTTCAGCCGGTCCAACAGCGCGAGATACGCCACGCGGCATTGCGGGGCGATCTCCAGATTGATCGCCGCGCAGACGCCGCAAAGGACGAGGCTCAACAGCAGCACCGGCCCGGCGAGCGACAGCAGACTCACGCCGCTCGCTCGCGCGGCGGTAAGTTCCTGGTCGGCGCTGAACCGGCCAAAGACCAGCAGCGTGGCCGCCAACATCCCCATGGGCAGCGCGAAGACCAGCACGAACGGAATCAGCAAACCAAGCGCCTGTGTCACGATGCCCAGCGTGACCTGCCGGCTGATGAGGAGCGCGAGAATCCCCTTGAGCGCGTTGCCAAGCAACAGCACGAACGTGAACACCAGCACCGTCATCAGCAACGACGCCAGAATCTGCCGCAGCAAATAGCGATGAAGTGTTTTCACGTTTTGCGAAGCTTAAAGGGACGGCTCGAAAGCGGAAATGGCAAAGTGAAGTGGTGGCAGGAGGCGGAATTGAACCGCCGACACAAGGATTTTCAGTCCTCTGCTCTACCAACTGAGCTATCCTGCCGCCAGAAGCGGAATAATAAACTTTGGTTCGTGGCGAATGGCAAGCGGAATTCAAAACCAGTCACGCCAGCGGCTTTAACGTTTCAGCCAATCGCTGGCTCAAGTGGAGAAACCACGAAGATGAAATCGGCGGATGGGCCGATGCTTTGACGCACACCGGACACCATCCGCCGTAAGCCATCTCAATCGGTTCAGGGCAGCGACACGGACACCACAGCCGTTGCGCCGTTGGTGAACGTCACTTGCGCTGCCAGCGTCCCAACGGCATTGAAGGAACGGGTCTGTCCCGGCACCCCTGCCACTGGGCCAATCGCCTTGAAGCTCTTAACCTTGTTCGTGCCGATGATCGTCGTGCCTTCCTGCAAAACGAAGTTCATTGTTCCTCCGCTGCCCGTGCCCCACAGCCCGTTGTCATTCGCCGCGGTGATGCCGCCCGGGCCTTGCTCCATGTTGCCGAGAATGAGTGCGCCCTTGCCGCCACCGGGAAGCGCCGCCGACTGGAAGTTCTTCCAGAGCGCACCCGCAGGCGCATCCGCCGCCTGCTGACCGGACTGCGCTACCGCAGCGAGCGTGTTGCTGGGAGCGGTGGAAACCACTCCGCTGCTTCCGTCCGTAAACGTGGCCAGAAACGCCACATGATTCGCGTTGTCAATCACCGGGTCTTTCAGCGTCTTGAGAGTCACCGTGCCGGACGGAGACGGGATCGTGTCGCCCTTCTTCGTAACGAGTGCGCCGTTGGCAAAGACTCCGATATTGGTTCCCCACTTGCCGATGAAAGCAACCACATTGCTACCATTGATGGCCGGAACGCCGACACTCTTAAACACCGCATTTGAAATGCCGGGCACCGCATCGTCCTTGGTGAAAAGCGCGGTGCGACCAGTAGTATCGCCTGCCAGAATCTGCCTGCCGGGCGTAGTCTCGTAAGCCCAGTCAATCAGTGTTCCGGTCATGTTGGCGTTGTCGTAGTTGGATACGGAAACCTGAATCCAGCCATAGTAAACATTCGCTCCATCCGTCAGGCGCAGTCCGATGTAGCCAAGGGAGCCTGCGGCATTGGTAAACTCTCCATTGATGTTTGTAAAAGCGAACGGCGTGAATTGTTGCTGAACATTGGAAATATCCTTGTAGCTGTTTCCACTGAACGTTCTCGAGGCGTCAATCACTTCACCAGCGGCAAATCGCTTCATGTCAAAAAAGTAGCTGCCGACCGCAAACTCCACATAGTTGCCATGCACATTGAGGAGGTTTCCGAAACTATACATGTTCTGAAACATAGGATCCTCAAATACAAATAAAGAAAGGTTTATGTTATCCCAGTTACCGGCCGCACCGAACAGACTAAATGCGCCGTTAAAGCTAAATTGACTGTAGGTTACATTTTGGTTCGGACCGGAATAAACGACCGCTGCGTGAGTGTTGGTCGTGACGAAAAGCGTGGCTGCCGCCAGACCGGTGGTGAGCAGGCCGCGAATGGATTTCATGAGTGTTGTTGTTTTCATTTTGTGTTTTGTTTCTGATTTCCAATCAGGATGGGTTTGTGCGGCGGGTTGGTGTTGGAATGGACACCTATTCCGTCTTTCGGAAACTGACTGGAAAATGGAAGAAGGCTGCTGCGCAACCCGGCGGTTTTATCAAAGCTGGAGAACTGGAATCGTCGGAGAACTGGAATCGTCGGAGAACTGGAATTTGCCGTGCGATAGCCATGTATCAGTGTGATAAGGACATAAGCGGCAAACTCAGTCAAGAGAATTAAGATGCGCCCGCGTCTGGCATGAGCAGGATTCCTTCGTCCTCGCGGTTCGCAAAATCTTCGATGCGGATGGAGGATGGGAACGCGGCGGAATTCAAAGAGCAAATCGTCACGCCCTTGGATGCGCCTTGTCGTAAGCCTTCTTCAACCGCTCGGTCGTCAGGTGCGTGTAAACCTGCGTCGTGACGAGGTGTGCGTGGCCGAGAAGTTCCTGCACGCTGCGCAAGTCCGCACCGGCGTCGAGCATCAGCGTGGCGTAAGTGTGACGAAGCTTGTGCGGCGTCAGCGTGGGGTCGAGTCCGGAGATGGCGAGATATTTTTTCAATCGCAACTGAAGAATCCGCGGCGCAATGGGCTGGAATTTTTTCTCGCTCGCCAGAAAAACCGGCGCGTTGCCCGACGGCGGCTGCGGCAAAAGCCGCCAGTAATTTTCAATGGCCTTCAACGCCGGCTGGCCGATGGGAACGAGCCGCTCTTTTTTTCCTTTGCCGCGAACTCGAGCCAGTTGCTCGCCGAAATCAATGTCGCCCGCCGTCAGCCCGCACAATTCGCTGATGCGCAGGCCACAGGAATAAATCGTTTCCAGAATCGCCACGTCGCGGGCCGGAACGCTCGGTTCCGTTGGACGTCCTGGCTTTTTCTTTTCGGCGCGCGGCAGAAATTTCAGCGGCGCGCCCAGCAGGTCGGTCACTTGTTTCGCCGTCAGAAATTTCGGCAGGCGCTTCCCGACTTTCGGCAGTGCGATGTTTTTTATTGGCGAGCCATTGACGTGTCCATGGCGGATCAGAAACTTGTAAAACGAGCGGAGCGCGGAGAACCGAAGTTGGATCGCAGCCCTGCTGAGATTGTGTCGTCCAAGAAAACGGACGTAATTCCTGAAATCATCCCGCTGTAGCGAGTCCCATTGCGGTGCCTGCTTGCGCTCTTCGAGATGCCATCGGTGGAATTCCGTTAGCGCCTGGGAATAATTCCGCTGCGTGTAAACCGACGCGCCACGATCCGTCGCCAGGTGTTTGAGGAACTTGTCAGTCCATTTGTCGCTATTCGGGCGGGCGGTTTTGTCTGCTTCCGATTTCAATCTGCGAGAGCTTAACGCAGTCAACGATCTCAGGCAAAATCAGATTCACTACCTCCCTCACCCCGCCCAAAGGAGGTCCCGGGAAATTTATGCCCTGCCGGTCATGCGCACAAGCGTTCAGAAGAACCGGCTTGTCATCTGCAACACACGGGTGAATTCTTTCGACAGCCAACTGCTATGGAATTTCTTTTTCGAATATCGCTCTCACTGGCGGTGTTCGCCGTCGCCGCTTGTCGCGCGGACGAAGTCCTGTTCCAGGACGACTTCAAGAACAAGCTCGACGGTGGTTGGTCATGGTTGCGCGAAGACCCGAAAGGGTGGCGGGTCACGAAATGCGGCCTCAAAGTGCGCGTCCAACCGGGCAACATGTGGGGGCCGGCCAACAACGCCAAAAATGTGCTCGTGCGAACTGCACCCGATCCGGCGAAAGGCGCTCTGGAGATTTCCGTGACCGTGACAAACCAACCGACCGAGCAATACGAACAGGTTGATCTGGTCTGGTATTACAACGACGGTTACATGGTGAAGCTCGGACAGGAACTCGTGGACGGCAAACTCAGCATCGTCATGGGTCGCGAAGAGAATGACAAGACGCGGACCATTGGGATCATCCCGTTGAAATCCTTCTCCGTCCAACTGCGCCTTTCAGTGACGAGCAACCGCATCCACGGCCAGTTCCGCACACCCGATGCGGAAAGCTGGCAAGGGGCGGGCGAGTGTGATTTACCGGTGCGCGGCACGCCGAAGGTGAGCATTCAATGTTATCAAGGACCGGCCAACGTTGAGCACTGGGCAGGGATTACTGAGTTCCACATCCGGCGACTAGGGAAATGAAACAACAAGATTCCGACTAGGAGATAGACATGTATTTTACCAAAGAACACGAACTGCTCCGCCAATCAGTAAAACGGTTTGCGGAGCGCGAATTGGCGCCGGGCGCCGCAGAACGCGATGAAAATGAAAGCTTTGACCCGGCCATCTTCAAAAAAATGGGCGGCTTGGGAGTTCTGGGCGTGACCATTGATGAGAAATACGGCGGCGCTGGAATGGACACGGTCGCGGCCACGATTGTCATGGAGGAATTCGGCGCGGTTTGCGCCAGCACGGCATTGTCCTACCTGGCCCATTCGATGTTGGCCGTTCATAACCTCGCGACCAACGGCAGTGAAAAGCAAAAGAAAAAATATCTGCCGCGGCTTTGCTCCGGCGAATGGATCGGCGGGATGGGAATGACGGAGCCGGGGGCAGGGTCGGATGCAGTCGGCATGAAAACCAAGGCCGAGCGCAAGGGCGATCGTTATATCTTGAATGGGACCAAAACATTTATCACGAATGGCAGCATCGGAAATCTGTTCCTGGTTTATGCGAAGACCGGCCCAAACCGAAAGGACATGAGCACCTTCATCATTGAAAAAAGTTTTACCGGATTTCGCGTTGGCAAAAAACTCTCGAAACTGGGGATGCGGGGAAGCCCAACCGCGGAGCTGATTTTTGAAGACTGTGAAGTTCCTGTGGAAAACCTTGTTGGAAGCGAAGGGGCCAGCACATCGCACATGATGAAAAACCTGAACATTGAGCGGATCACCATTGCGGGCATCAGTTTGGGGTTGGCGCGGGCGGCCCATGAATATTCCCTTCGCTACGCGACCGAACGGAAACAATTTGGCAAGCCGATTGGATCATTTCAAATGGTGCAAAAAATGATTGCGGATGATCATATCGAATACAGCGCCGCGCGCGCCATGACATACGAAGCCGCAGTCATGCACTCAAAGGGTGAGGACTCCAACAGCAGAGCTGCCGCGTGCAAGGTCTGCGCGGCTGAAGTCGCCACCCGGGTCGGAATGAACGCCATTCAGATCCTGGGAGGATATGGTTATACCAGGGAATATCCCGTGGAACGCTACATGCGCGACGCCAAGCTGATGGAAATTGGGGCCGGCACCAGTGAAATAATGCGATCCATTGTCGCCCGCGAACTTTTATCAAGAATTGATTCAACCCAGAAGTGGTGATGCGATCCAACCTCCGCCACGAACGCTTTCGGGGTGCGCAAAACTTCCTCGCCTTGCTCCACCAACTCGCTTCGTCGCCCCGAAAGCTTTCGGGGCTTCCAGCCGATTTTCCGAAACCAAGAACCAGGAAATATAGAATGCGATTCCGCAGCAACGGGTCTTCACGGTCGTGTCAAAATAAAAATTCATGCACAATTTTGGCTCGCGACAGGAATGAGGTTGCAAATTTGCCGTTGCTTGTTCAGTTTTGAATTTGTTAACACGTTTTTGGTTTTGTTTTTTGTCCGAGTCGGATAAAAATATCGCGCTGGAAGTTGCGGCCTTTCTGAATTCCTCCGGAATGAAATGAAAGTGTCCGGCGGGGCGACGCCGAATACAGAGTCCCGTCGAGGCGGGATGATAACCGGTCATTTAATTAATATGCTTACAATACGAAAAGCCGCCGTCATCGGCGCGGGCAACATGGGCGCGCAAATCGCCGCGCATCTGGCCAACGTCGGAATCCCATCGCTCCTGATGGACATCGTTCCGACCGAACTGCTGCCCGAAGAACAAAAGCGCGGGCTGACGCTGCAATCGCCCGAGGTGCGCAATCGCGTCACCAAAACACTTTTTGAGAAGGCCAGGAAGCTGAAGCCCTCGCCGTTCTTCACACCGGAGGCCGCGAATCTCATCCGCATCGGCAACGTCGAGGACAACCTCGCCGAGATCAAAGACGCGGACTGGGTCATTGAGGCGATTCTGGAGCGAATGGATTTGAAGCTGGCGATTCACGCAAAGATCGCCGCGAACGCCCGGCCTGATGCTCTCGTCACGACCAACACCTCCGGCCTTTCGATTGCCGGCATGACCAAAGGACTGCCCGTCGAATATCGCCGCCGGTTTTTCGGCACGCACTTTTTCAATCCACCGCGCTACATGCGGCTGCTCGAACTCATCCCAACGCCCGACACCGATCCCGCGCTGCTCAAATCGTTCGGCGAGTTTAGCGAAGCAGTTCTCGGCAAGGGAATCGTTCTCGCGAAAGATACGCCCGGATTCGTAGCTAATCGCATCGGCTGTTTCGACATGCAGCGAGTCGCCCTGCTCATGATTGAGGAAGGCTTGAGCATTGACGAGGTGGACGCGATCACCGGCCCGGCCATTGGCCGACCGAAGAGCGCGACGTTTCGCTTGGGCGACATTGTTGGCGTGGACCTCATGGCGCAAATGGGCAGCAACCTTCGAGGGTTGTTAAAGCACGATCCGCAGATTGGAAATTTCCGCCCGGTTGAGTTCATCGAAGACATGGTGAAGCGCGGCTGGTGGGGCGAGAAGAAAAGCCAGGGCTTTTACCAGCGCGTGAAGTCCGACAAGGGCCAGCAGATTCTGACGCTCGACTACAAGACGATGGAATATCGTCCGCAGCAAAAGCCGCAGTTTGCTTCGTTGGAAGCCGCGAGCAAAATCTCCAACCGCGCGGAACGCATCCGCACACTCTGCGCCGCCACCGACAAGGCGGGAGTCTTCGCCTGGAAACATCTCAGTTCCGTGCTTTGCTACGCCGCCGACCGGCTCACTGAAATCGCCGACGACGTGGTCACGGTGGATAACGCGATGAAGTGGGGCTACAACTGGGAACTCGGCCCGTTTGAAACGTGGGACGCGCTCGGCGTGCCCGAAACCGCCGACCGGCTCAAACAGGAAGGCCGCGATGTGCCAGCAATCGTCCGCGACCTCCTCGCCTCCGGCAAAACTTCTTTCTATGAGGAACGCGATGGCCGGCGTTCCTTCTTCGATCTCGCCAAGCGCAGTCACGTTGCCGAAGCCGAATCGCCGAAAGCCATCAATCTCCCGCGCCTGCACAAAGCCGGCAAAGTCGTCCGCAGCAATCCGGGCGCGAGCCTGATTGACCTGGGCGACGGCGTCGCGTGCCTGGAATTCCACGTCAAGATGAACGTGATCGGCGGCGATCAGTTGGGGATGTTGAAAGAATCGCTGGAGGAAGTTCGCAAGAATTTCGCCGGACTCGTCATCGGCAATCAAGGCCCGCATTTTTCCGCCGGCGCGAATCTGATGCTGCTGACGACGCAAATCCAGAATCAAGAATGGGATGAGATTGACCTGAACATCCGCACGTTCCAAAAAGCAACGAGCACGCTGCGCCAGTTCGAGAAGCCGGTGGTGGCCGCGTGCCACGGCTACACGCTCGGCGGCGGCTGTGAGATTGCGCTGGGCAGCGATCACATCGTCATCGCCGCGGAAACTTACATGGGCCTGCCCGAAGTCGGCGTGGGACTCATCCCCGGAGCGCACGGCACCAAGGAAATGTTGATTCGTTGCACCGAGCAGGTCATTCGCAATGATGAAGCGGATTATTTCCCCGGCATCCGGCACGCGTGGGAAACGATCGGCATGGCCAAGGTTTCCACCAGCGCGCACGAGGCGGCCCAGCGGCGTTTTCTGCGGAGCGGCGAAACAACTTTCGTGCTGAACCGCGACTGGCTCATCGGCGAGGCCAAGGCGCAGGTGTTGCAGATGGTGGCGCAAGGTTATCGCCCGCGTCCGCAACGCACAGACATCCCCGCCATTGGCGAAGCCGGGCTGTCCCTGTTCAAGGTGATGCTGCAGCAGATGCGGGCGGCAGGACAGATCAGCGAGCATGACCAGAAGATCGGCGCGAAGCTGGCCTACATTTTGTGCGGCGGCGATCTGACTTCGCTGCACTTTGTCTCCGAGCAATACATCATGGACTTGGAACGCGAAGTTTTCCTGAGCTTGTGCGGCGAACCCAAAACGATGGAACGCATCAAGCACACGCTCAAAACCGGCAAACCTTTGAGGAACTAAAATTATGAAAGAAGTTTTTATCGTTTCCACCGCGCGCACTCCAGTGGGCAAGGCTCCGAACGGACGGCTCAAAACCGTTCATCCCGCGGACCTCGGCGCGCTCGTCCTGAAGGAGGCGCTTAAGCGCGCCCCGCAAATTTCCCCCGGGCAAGTTGACGACGTCATCATGGGCTGCGCGATGCCTGAAGGCCCGCAGGGAATGAACATGGCGCGACTCTCGAGCCTGCGCGCTGGCTTGCCGGACACCGTGCCGGCTGTGACCATCAACCGTTTTTGCGCCTCGGGAGTCGAGGCGATTGCCATGGGCGCGCAGCGAATCCTCAGCGGCATGGCGGAAATCATCATCGCCGGCGGCACGGAGAGCATGAGCCAGGTGCCGATGATGGGATTCAAGATGTCGCCCAATCCCTGCCTCGTGGAGGAACAGCCGGATGCCTACCTCGCGATGGGTTTGACCGCTGAAAATGTGGCCGCGAAATTTCAAGTCTCGCGCGCCGACCAGGATGCCTTCGCTTATGCGAGCCATCAAAAAGCCATTGCTGCTATTGACGCCGGACGGTTCAAGGAAGAATCCGTTCCCGTCAGCGGGCGCGAAGTGACGCTCGATAAAAACAGCAAACGCAAAGTGACGGAGTTTGTTCTCGAAACCGACGAAGGCCCGCGTCGCGACACCACGCCGGAAAAACTCGCCGCATTGCGACCCGCGTTCAATCCCAAAGGCTCTGTCACCGCAGGGAACGCTTCGCAGCGCAGCGACGGCGCAGCCGCCGTCATCCTGATGTCAGGTGAAAAAGTGAAGGAGCTTGGTTTGAAACCATTGGCGCGGTTTGTGACCTATGCGGTGGGAGGCGTGCCGCCCGGCATCATGGGCATTGGTCCCGTGGCAGCGATTCCCAAGGCGCTCAAGCTCGCCGGGCTGAAAATTGCCGACATGGATTTGATTGAACTCAACGAGGCCTTCGCGAGCCAGGCTTTGTCCGTCATCCGCCAGTGCGAGATTCCGCCCGACCGGGTGAACGTCAACGGCGGGGCCATCGCCCTCGGCCATGCGCTCGGAGCCACCGGAGCGAAACTGACCGTGAGCATCATCCACGAACTCAAGCGCCGCAATGGCCGTTATGGTCTGGTGACCATGTGCATCGGCGGCGGAATGGGCGGCGCGGGAATTTTTGAAATGTGCCGGTGAATCAAGCGAGGACGAATTGAAAATTCTAGTGCCGCTCAAACGGGTGCCCGATCCCGACACAAAAATCCGCCTCAAACCCGACGGCTCTGGCATCGAGCTTGATGGGGTGAAGTTCGCCGTGAACCCCTTCGATGCCATTGCGCTGGAGGAGGCGTTGCGCATCGAGGAAAAGCTCGGCGAAATTGACATCGTCGTCATCAGCGTTGGCGGCGACGAATGCGTGGAGCAGTTGCGCGTGGGGTTGGCGATGGGTGCGGATCGCGCGTTGCTGGTCAGGACTTCCGAAAACCCGGACTCGCTTGCCATCGCCAAAATTCTTGCCGCAGTTTATCAGCGCGAGAAGCCGGATTTCGTCCTCATGGGCAAGCAGGCTATTGACGATGACTCGAACCAGGCCGGCCAGATGCTGGCCGCGTTGCTAGGAGTCGGCCAGGCGACGTTCGTTTCCAAACTGGAATTGTTGGATGACAACACGCGCGCGCGCTGCGGCCGCGAAACGGATGCGGGCATTGAAACCGTCACGGTCAAGCTGCCCGCCATCATCACCACCGACCTGCGTCTCAACGAACCGCGCTACGTTTCGCTGCCCGGCATCATGAAGGCGAAGAAAAAGCCGCTGGAAGAAATCGCCGTGGCCGGTTTGGGAATCAACATCGCTTCGCGCACCCAGGTTCTCGCCCTCGAATCGCCGCCGAAACGCAAAGCCGGCGTGCGGGTCAAGACCGTGGATGAACTCGTGGACAAATTGAAAAACGAAGCAAAAGTTATCTGACTGCAATGCCCAAAATTCTTGTCATAGCCGAACACGACGACGGCCAGCTTAAACTCGCCACGCTTGCGGCCATGGGCTTTGCGCACAAAGTCTGCGCGGAAACGGGCGGCTCGTATGAAGTTTTGATTTTGGGCGAAAGCATCTCCGCCGCCGTGGAATTGCTGCGCGGTTACGGAGCGGCCTCAGTGCTGGTTGCGGACCACGCCGCTCTCAAAAAACCCCTTGCCGATAAGTATGCGCACGTCATTCACGAAGTGGCGCGCGCGCAAAACGCCACGATGGTCGTGGGAGCGGCTTCAACTTTCAGCAAGGACGTTCTGCCGCGCGCCGCCGCGTTGCTCGACGCCGGCATGGTCAGCGACGTGGTTGATGTGCGTCCTGACAGCAGCGATTTCATTTTCAAACGAGTCATGTTCGCGGGCAATGTCATTGCCACCGTGAAACTGGACGGCGCATTGAAGTTTCTTACCGTGCGTTCGGCGGCGTTTGCGCCGCCACCCAAAACTGCGGAAACTTCACCCGTCATTCCCGTCGCCATTGACGCGACCAAACTGCCGTCGCAAATCGAATACGTGGGGCGCGAAGCGAAAGTCGCCGGTCGGCCTGACTCAACCGAGGCGCGGGTCGTCGTCTCCGGCGGACGTGCGCTCAAGAACGCCGAGGACTTTGAACGGTTGGTCGGCGGCCTGGCGGATGTGCTGGGCGGCGCGGTCGGCTCGTCCCGCGCGCTGGTGGATTCGGGCATCACACCGAACTCTTTGCAGGTCGGGCAGACTGGAAAAATAGTTGCCCCGGAGCTTTACATTGCCGTCGGCATCTCCGGCGCCATTCAACACATGGCCGGCATGAAAGACACCAAAGTCATCGTCGCGATCAACAAGGACGCCGAAGCGCCGATCTTTGAAGTGGCGGATTACGGTCTGGTCGGCGACGTTTATCAGGTCGTGCCGGAGTTGATGGCAAGGTTAAAAAAATAATTTCATCCGGCTGGTTTCAAACAAATGCAACCCACCCGCGAAACTTTCGGCAACATCCCGCACTCGTCGCAGATCATTTTCTATTGCCTGACGGTGCTGACGATGGCGGTGTTCGCCTACGGGATTTGGCGGCGGTTCAAGTTGTGGCGGCAAGGGACGCCGATCAGCGTCAAGCAATTGGTCGCCGGCAACCTCCGGCAGATTTGGGCCAAACTGAAACCCGGCGCGCGGCGGTTGTTGGTGGAAGGATTGGGACAAAAGCGCGTGCGGGGCCGGGGGCTGGCAAGCTGGGCGCACATCTCCTTGTTTGCCGGATTTATGATGCTGTTTCTCGGCACGACGCTGTTGGAGATTGATCATCTGGCTTCGGGCATTTCGGATGCGCTGAAGTTCCACAAAGGAAGTTACTATGTCATTTACGAGTTCACGCTGGATGTGTTCGGGCTGCTGTTTCTGGCGGGTTGCATCTGGTTTTTCTGGCGGCGGACACGGCGGCCGGCCAGTGTCGGTCATCGAGCGACGGACTGGTATGTGATCATTTCGTTGATGGGCATGGGCGTCACGGGCTATCTGGTCGAAGGGCTGCGCATGGTCTGGCAGCAGCCAACCGGCATCGCAGCCCAGTGTTCACCGGTCGGCCTGTTGGTCTCGAAGTGGTTTTCCGGATTGACGGAAGCGGGCGCGCGTTCCGCCCATCTGGCCGTCTGGTGGCTTCATGCCGTGCAGGTGTTTGGTTTCATCGCTTCAATTCCCTACACGCGGCTCCTTCACATAATCGCCGGGCCGCTCAATCTGTTCTTCGCGCAACCGGTGCTTGGGAAGCTTGTGCCGGTGACGATGGAGGAAGTGGAAAAGACGGAACGCGTCGGTGTCAGCGCCATCACGCATTTCAATCAACAACAACTTCTCAGCATGGACGCCTGCATGGAGTGCGGGCGTTGCGAGGACGCGTGTCCGGCTCATGCCACGGACAAACCGTTGTCGCCAAAACGCGTCGTTCAAGATTTGAAGCGGTTGATGACTTTGTCGCTGACTGCGCGGGCGACAAATTCAAATTCACCCAGGCTCGCGCTCCACGACGACACGATCCACGCGGAAACTCTCTGGTCTTGCACGGCGTGCAGCGCGTGTGTCGGCGTCTGCCCGGTGCGGATTGATCCGCTCACGATGATCACCGATCTGCGCCGCAATCGCGTGGGCGAAGGCACGTTGAGCGGCACGGCGGCGATGGCGTTGCGCCGGATGCAATCCAGTTCCAATCCGTGGGGCTTGCCCGCGGTGGATCGCCCGAACTGGTCGGAAGGTTTGGGCGCGCCAACCGTCAAAGAGAACCCAAGTTTTGAAGTGCTCTACTGGATCGGCTGCGCCGGTTCGTATGACCGCCGGGCGCAACGCGTGGCGCGTTCCGTGGTGAAATTGTTGAAGCAGGCGGGCGTGAATTTCGCCATCCTCGGACGTGAAGAAAAATGCACCGGCGAATCCGCGCGGCGGCTAGGCGACGAATTTTTATTCCAAGAACTGGCCCAGGCGAACATTGCAACGCTCGCCAAATACAACGTCCGCAAAATCCTCGCGCACTGCCCGCATTGCCTGAACAGTCTGCTCAAGGATTACTCGCAGTTCGGCGGCCAATACGAAGTGATTCATCACACGCAATTCATTTCCCAGCTCATCAAGGATGGCCGGTTGAAAGTTCCAGGCGGCAATGATCAAACCAGCTCCGGCGCGGTGACATATCACGACCCGTGTTATCTGGCGCGAGTCAATGGCATTCACGCCGCGCCGCGCGAAGTGCTGGCCTCGGCGTTGGGCGCAACGGGCGCAGCGACCGACTTGCGCGAGATGCTGCGCAACCGGGAAAAAACATTTTGCTGCGGCGCGGGCGGCGGTCGCATGTGGATGGAGGAAGACCCGAAGAAGCGCGTCTCCACCGTGCGCGCCAAGGAAGCTCTGGACACCGGCGCAAAAACCGTGGCCGTCGGCTGCCCCTTCTGCCTCACGATGATGACGGACGGCGTCGCGGCTCAAAGCGATTCCGCGCGCGTCATGGACGTGGCAGAACTTCTCGTCGAACGGCTGGGGATTTAACAAATCCTCCACCCTCCAGTGGGCTGCTCGAAGGACGGGCAATCCGCAATGAAACCACCTCAAGGGTGAGTCACGCCCGGTTTTGGTTTCTCCTTCGTCGCGGTGGCGTCAGGACCGAAGCGAATGTGTTTGCCCGCATGAGCGACGAAGCTGTCGCCGAAAACTCCGCGCACCACCGCCCAGTCGGCCAACACGGACAACGCTCCCGCCACGAGCCCCACCGCCACCGTTTTGCGAAGCAACCCAGACCAGCCGAATCCTTCGCCGGGCAGTTGGCGACCCGTGCCAGGCGCGCTAAGAAAAATTCCCACCGTGCAAAGCGCCGCGTTCAGGAAAATGACGCCCTCGGTGACCAACCGTTGCGGCGCGAACGATACGAGCGCGCGCTCGAAATTGCCGATGACCATGACCCAAAGAAAAACCAGATACAGCCCCTGGCCGCGCGCCAGCCAGCTTGCGGACAAAATCGGCAGCGGCCTTTTCCGATGAATCATCAGCAGCGCCAGAAAGGCGGACGCGAGGACAGCGTAGGCCAGATTGAACCACATATTCGCCGAAAGCCCATAGAGCGTCTCGGGCATCGCCTTCGCTTTCACCCAGTCTTCCGGATTCTTGGTCAGGTTGATGTAGGTCAGCACGAGCAGGACGAAAAACGCGGCGTAGGATTCGGTCCATCGTCGCACGGGCGGTTCGTCCGTGGTCTTCGGCGCGTGCCGCGCGACCCAGAACAACGCGACGGCGAGCCCCACGCCGTTGATGAATCCGTAAGATTGTTCGAGGACGCTGTGCCAGTTGGTTTGCAGGCCGGTGGAGACTTCGAGGAGTTTGAACAACTGTCCCGTGGCGAAACCAAACCCGCCGATCAAGCCACAAAGGACGGAGGCAAACGTCAATCCCGTCAAACCACGCCGCTGGAAATAGACCCACATGCCGATGACCATCCCAACGCAGCCGGACCAACTGTCTCCCCGCGGCGGCGTCATGCGCAGGCCGAGTAGATTCACGAGCACCAGGAAAGCCACCCACCAGCCAATCGCCATGTGCAGGATGAGCGACGACGCGGAGTCGAGTCGCCGGCGGACCAGCGCCAGCACGAGCACGGCCACGATGGCCACCAGTGCCGCGAGCCAATCCGTGTCATACCAGTAAAGAATGTTTTCATGGCGAAACGCCGGGTTCTCTGGAAACCATTTTCCAACGGCGAAATCCTGGAGCGTCCACGCGGCGAACACCACCGTCAGTGGCGCGAAGAATTCCGTGAGCCGTTCGCGAGTCAGAAACGCCGGCAACGCCGCTCCCGCCCCGCCCATCGCCGCCCAGAGAAAACCGATCACGAAGAGACAGGCAAATCCGTAAAGCTGCGACCCGGAATGACCCGAGTGTGTGTAAGCTATGACTTGCATGTAGGAGATGCTGCCGCCGAACGACCAGCCGAGCGCGCCGAAGAAAGCGAAGAACGCGCCCCGCCGATGCCAGTCGCTGCGTCCGGAAAGAAGCACAGCCGCCAGCGTGGCCAACATGCCGGGGATCATCGCGCCGTATTCGTGGCCGAAGTTGCCGCGAATGCCCCAGCCGATCGAGAGCGAAAGCCCGACCCAGATGACACACAAAAGTCCCGGTCCCGCCTCGGCGGGACCATTGCCGGACGCAAACTTTTCTTCAGTGGTTATCATTGCGCCAGTATTTCAGCGGCGTGGAAAAAGTAAAAAGTAAAAAGTCGTGCGACTTCAGTCTTCCTTTTACCTTTTACCTTTTCCTCACCACGGTCCACGGGTCAGATCCGCCGGCCGGTAGAAAACCACCCCAGCCACTTGACTTGCTGCCAACGTCAATTGTGCCGCGGTAATTCGCAACGCTGAACTTCCGCCAGGAGACACTTCCATCTTCGTAAAGGAAGTTGCCCCCGACCGGCACAAGCGACGCAGCGCGGTGGTTGGCAGTGGGAACTGTGATCCCGCCCGTTTTGGCCGACCAACTCGAGATCGCAGCGGGACCCGATCCCAAGGCCTGCATCTTGTCAATCATCACTGGCGCGCGCCGGTAAGAACCGCCCATTTTCTTGCGATAAACCCACTCGGCCAGGCCCTCTGAATTGTAGTCCGGCCATTGCACAGCGGTGCGGCCCGGCAGGAACTGGTAGCCGATGAGCGTCACCACACCGTTGACAGCTTCGTAAGCGCGATGCCATTCGTCAGTCGGGCAATACAGCACATCCTGCTTGTTCCGCTGACTGGCGGTGGTTCCATGCCGATTGGGATAAAGATACGCAGGATAAAAGTTGGTGTTCAAATTCGGCCCCATCCATGCAAAACCGCTGCCGCCGGTGTTGTCTGGAAAGAAATCGCGGTTGTCGCCCGCATACATCATCAAAGCGACACCCCATTGCTTGAGGTTGCTCGCGCAATGCGCCTGCACGGCCTTCGACTTGGCCTTGGCCAGCGCTGGCAACAACATCGCCGCCAGAATCGCGATGATGGCGATGACCACGAGCAATTCGATGAGAGTGAAGGCGGCAGCCACGCGGATTTGGCGGCGGACTGAATGCGCAGTGTTACGATTAGTGACGATCAAAATATTCGGCAAAGCCAGCGAGCTTTCAGGCGAACGGCCGCCAAGGTTGGTTGTCATGTTCATGATGGGTGTCGTTTAGAGTATTACGATTGTCCCAAAATTCAAGGGCGAGGATTCATGAAGCACCGCGCTCGCAACGCCAGAAATGACCAAGACAGCATTTAAGAAAAGAAAGGACGGCTGCCGGAAATCTATTTTCGCTATTGACCGCTAACCCTTATCGGCGAATCCATTCGAGCTTCACAAAAGGCTCGACGACCGGCGAATTTTCGCTATCAACTATCCGCCATGCACCACGAGCACAGACGAATCGCCCGAAACATTCATGGATTTTTTCTACTCACCAGATCGAGGCGTTTCTCCTTGGCGAGCGTTATTCAACAGTTGCGGTTTCTTTTGGTCGCCGGATTGATCCTTCCGTTTTTGGCCGTCGGCGAAAGCGAAAAAATTCCAAACACCGGCCTCGACGCGGTCGCGCTTGCCAGGAGCGTGACGATTCACCGCGACCGGCATGGAGTGCCGCACATTGAAGGGCCAACGGATGAATCTGCCATCTTCGGTTTCGCCTATTGTCAGGCCGAGGATTACCTGTGGCAGATCGAGGAGTCATACGTGGCCGGCCTCGGACGGGCCAGCGAATTGCACGGGGAGGCAGCCTACCCCGCAGACCGGCTCAACCGGCTGTTCGAAATCCCACGCACGGCGCGGGAGGATTTTGAAAAGTTGGACCCGAAGAGCCGCGCCATGTGCGCCGCTTTCACAACCGGCCTGAACTATTATGTCGAAAAAAATCCCCGCGTCCGGTTGCGCCTGCTCGAACGTTTCGAGCCGTGGCATGTGCTTGCATTTGGGAGAAATATCACCCTCGGTGCGCTCTATCAGGCGCCGCGCGACTCCGGCTCTGCTCTTGCGCAAACCGGTGGCCTCGACGACGGCGATCTTATCGGCAGCAACGCCTACGCCGTCGCGCCCGGCAAGACGCGGGACGGCTCCACGATGCTCTTCGCCAATCCGCACCAGCCGTATTACGGGTTTGGCCAGTTCTACGAAGCGCATTTGCGGAGCGGGGAGGGACTGAATTTTTCCGGAGCCACTTTCTTCGGCAGTCCATTGCCAACCATCGGCCACAATGAACACCTCGGCTGGACGTTCACCGTGAACAAGCCGGACACCTGTGATTCCTGGCTGGAACTTTTCGACGACCCTGCCAACCCGCTCGCTTACAAATATGGCGAGGGCCATCGCACGGCCACGGAGTGGAAGGACACCATCAAAATTAAAACCGGCGGGAAAATGACGGAGCGCACTGTGACTTTTCGCAAGACGCATCACGGCCCCATCGCCGACAAGCTCAGTGACACGAAGCAGGTTGCAGTGAACATCGCCAAATTTCGCGATGCTTTCATGGGCCGTCAATCCATCCGCATGCTCAAGGCGCGCAACCTGCCTGAATTCAAGGCGGCCATGGAAACGATGGAACAACATTTCTACAACGTGGTCTATGCCGATGGTGATGGGAACATTCTCTACATTTACAATGGCCTCGTTCCCAAACGGGAGCGGTCTTTCGACTGGCAGAATCCGGTGGATGGCTCCAATCCGCGCACGGAATGGCAGGGTTACCATGCCTTGTCGGAATTGCCGCAAGTGCTCAACCCGATTTCCGGCTTCGTCCAGAATTGCAACCAGACTCCCTACACCACCACGGATGACGGCAACGTTTTCCCCGGCGATTATCCGGCTTACATGATCCAGGAGCGCGAGAAAAGCGACGACAAGCGCCGGGCAAAGATGGCGCGCTATCTTTTGCGCAACCTCAAAGACGTCACTTTCGAGAAGTGGCAGGAGGTTTGTTTGGACACAACCATTTACTGGGCGATGACGGAGCTGCCGAAATTCAAAACCGAATTCGCCAAATTGCAAAAGACCGACCCGGCGCTGGCCGCGCAGGTGGAGCCGTTTCTAAACCATCTGCTGAATTGGGATTGCCGGGGCGGTGAGACCTCCACGCAGGCGAGCTTGTGCATCGAATGGTATGAGGAACTGGCCGGCGCGGGTCGCGCGATGCGGGAGGGCTTGAAGCCGGAATTCATCAACAACCCCGAGGGGCAGTTCAAGGCGCTGATCGCGGCGGCAGAGAAATTGAAGAAGACGTATGGCGATTGGAAAGTTGCTTGGGGTGAGGTTCACCGCCTGCAACGACACGCCAATGTAGCAGACCTGGCCTTGGTGCCGTTCAATGACACTTTGCCGAGCCTGCCCACCGCCGGTTTGCCCGGCCCGGTGGGAGTGGCGTTCACCCAATATTACACGCCTGCGGTTCCGGGCAGCGCCACGCGCAAGAAACACTACGCGGTGGTGGGCAATAGCTTCATGGCGGTGTTCGAGTTCGGGAAGGGTTTTGTGCGCGCCAAGACCCTGCTGCAATACGGCACGAGCAGCGACCCGGCTTCCCCGCATTTTTTTGATCAGGCGGCGCTCGTTTCAAAAAGCCGGTTCAAAGAATCGCCGTTCGCCTGGAAGGACGTGCTTGCTCAAGCTGAAAGGAGCTATCACCCGGGCGAGAACTAATCGAACACTATGGACAACATGGCTAAAGGCACTCCGATCGGGAACACCAAGACCTCCTCGGTCTTGACGCTTCCGCAGTTTGAAACCGTGGACGCGGAACGGAAGCATCGTAAGCAGCGGCTGGCCGCCGCCTTTCGGTTGTTTGCGCATTTCGGTTATGACGAGGGGCTGGCGGGACACATTACTGTCCGGGATCCCGAACACACCGACCGGTTCTGGGTCAACCCGCTCGGGGTTCATTTCGCGCACATGACCCCGGCGGATTTGGTGCTCGTCAGCCACGATGGAAAAGTCATTGAGGGCAATCAACCGGTCAACGCAGCGGCCTTCGCCATTCATTCCGCAATTCACAAGGCGCGGCCCGACGTGATTGCCGCCGCCCACGCACACTCCATCCACGGGAAAACCTGGTCAACTTTCGGACGGCTCCTCGACCCCATCACGCAGGACGCCTGCGCGTTTTATCAAGACCATGCCGTGTTCGATTGCTACACCGGCGTGGTCAATGAAACTTCCGAGGGCGAACAAATCGCACGCGCCCTCGGCGGCAAGAAGGCGGCGATTCTAAAAAACCACGGCCTGCTGACCGTGGGCAAATCCGTGGACATCGCCGCGTGGTTTTTTATTTCGATGGATCGCTGCTGCCAGTCACAACTTCTGGCGGAGATGGCCGGCAAACCGTCACACATTCCCCATGAGGTGGCGATCAAGACCCGCGACTTCATCGCCTCCGACCTTGTGGCGTGGGCCAGTTTTCAGCCGCTGTTTCAATTCATCACCCGCAAACATCCCGACCTGTTGGCTTGAGCGAGGCAATCGAATTGACCCAACAGCCCTCCTACTTCCTCAGCCGATAATATTTGAAACCGCTTATCGGCACGGTGACGGTGTTCTGCCCGTTCGAAACGACGACAGAGTCCCCGGGATTCGCCCAGCCATTGGGATTGTTCAAATCCGGGTTTCGCTCCAGAACAAAACCGGTGAATGATGCCGACCAGGAAATGACCGCGTTCGTGCCCGAGTGGGTGATACTGAGCGGCGGCGAGCCGGGCATTTGCACCACGGCGGCAATTCCCCAAAACCCGTTGTCCGCGCTGTATTGTCCGCTGCTGGACAATGTGCTCGCATCCGGTTGGCCAATCGTGCCGGTTGCCGAATAAACTCCGCCTGTAATCGTTCCGCCGCCGCCGCCAATCTTAAACGAATCATTGGTGAAGTTTTGGGCGTGGGCAGAAAGGGCGAAGGTGAAGATGAGTGTGAATTTGAATACAGTGAAGAGACTCCGCGAGGTCTTGGACTGCGCCTGCCCTCTGGCGCTTTGATTGCCGCGCGTTGGTTTCGAGCCGTGAGCAAGCGGCAGAGGACTGCCGCACTCCAAAACGCTGGCGCGCCATTCTCCATCCTCTATCTGCCACTCTCGCAGTTTCATTTCCCGCCTCCGTTCTTGTGGTTCATCCGTTGTTCGAGTTTTTCGAGCCGCTGCTCCAGTTCTTTAATGCGTGCGTCTTTTTCCTCAACCTTCTGGTTCAATCCCTGAATCGCCGCGAGCGCCACGCCGTCGGCGTCCACGGTGGCAATGCCGCTTGAGCCGGGGCCAACCTTGAATGCGGAGTAAAAATCCTGCGCCATCGGGCCGACGTGCGGCGTGCCCTTGTCTTGCTTGAAATTCCACTGCGTGATGGGCAGCGCGGCGACTTTTTCCAGCATCGCTTTCACATCCACGGAGGAGAAATTTTCCTTCGCGTTGCGGTCGCTGGTCGTCACGAACACCGTGGCTGAGACGCCGCCGACCACGTGCAGCTTGTTGGTCGGAGTGTCTGTGCCAATGCCCACGTTGCCCGTCAGACGGAAGACGTCGTCGCCCGAACGCGTCCAGACGCCGATGGTGGAATCCAGTTTCGCTGCCGTGACCGCGCCATCCGCCAGGCTGGCCGTGGTGATGGAGCCATCACGAACTGTGTCGGCCACCAGTCCCGGAGTGAAGTTGTCCACGCTGAACAGATACGCCGCCCCGGCATCCGTCGCGCCCGTATCGTCCTCCCGTGCGCCGATGAACACCCGGCCACCCCCGACCGCCGCCACCGAGTTGCCGAAATGGTCGTTGATCGCCGGGGTGGGATTGGTGAAGGTGGTCAGCAACGTCCCATTGGTGCTGAACAGATACATCACCCCGGCATCCGTCGCGCCCGTGTCATCCCCCGGCGCGCTAATGAGCACCCGGTCGCTCCCCACCGCCGCGAACGCGCTGCCGAAAAACTCGCTGGCTGCCGGGGTGGGATTGGTGAAGGTGGTCAGCAATGTGCCGTTGGTGCTGAACAGATACGCCGCCCCGGCATCCGTCGCGCCCGTATTGTCGTAAGCCGCGCCAATGAGCACCCGGTCGCTCCCCACTGCCGCCACCGAAAGACCAAGCGAGTCGCTGGCCGCCGGGGTGGGATTGGTGAAGGTGATCAGCAACGTGCCGTTGGTGTTGAACAGATACGCCGCCCCGGTGTCCGTCGCGCCCGTGTCGTCTCCATACGCGGCGATGAGAACGCGGTCGCTCCCCACCGTCGCCACCGAGATGCCGAAAGTGTCGTTAATCGCCGGGGTGGGATTGGTGAAGGTGGTCAGTAACGTGCCGTTTGTGCTGAACAAATACGCCGCCCCGGCAAGCGTCGCGCCCGTATTGTCGTAAGGCGTGCCAATGAGCACCCGGTCGCTCCCCACCGCCGCCACCGATAAACCGAACTGGTCGCCACCCGCCGGGGTGGGATTGGTGAAGGTGGTCAGCAACGTGCCGTTGGCGTTGAACAGATACGCCGCTCCGGCCTCCGTCGCGCCCGTGTCGTCCGCAACCGCGCCAATGAGCACCCGGTCGCTCCCCACCGCCGCCACCGGCTGGCCGAACTGGTCGTTGATCGCCGGGGTGGGATTGGTGAAAGTGGTCAGCAACGCGATCTCGGTAACCGTGGCCACCTTGGGTGCCGTCACCGAACTGTCGGCAAGATCTCCGGTGGTGACGCTACCGTCGGCAAGCTGGGTGGACGTCACGCTGCCCGCCGCCAGCATTGTGCTGGTGATGGTTCCCGCGCCGATGTTCGCGAGTGCAATCGCGCCGGTGAGTTGGCCGGCCGCGACGCTGCCCGTCACATTGCCAGCCGTGATAGCATAGGGTGTGGGCGTGATCGCATTGCGGGGAATGAGCGTCGTGAACGCGCCGCCCCCATTGGTGCGCACGCTCATCTCGAGCCAGCGGCCTGCGCCCGTGAAAACTCCCGCCCCATAATCCAACGAGACGGTATAAACGCCGCCGATGATGGCCAGCGCCGAGTTGGTGATGGCGCTGCCGATTTGCGCGCCGCCGCCGGCGGCATCGAACAACGCGAAGCGCAAATCGTAGGTGCCGTTGGCGGGATTGGTCCCGTCATTGAGCCGGCCTTGATAAGTGAAGGCTGTGCCCTGGGCGTGAAGGGTTGAGAGTTGAAAGTTAAGAGTTGAGAGCAACGCCAGCGTCAAGTATGCGAACAGTTTATTTTTCATGGTTCATTGGGTCAATTGAGTTGGCAATTGACAGCTATTTTTGGCTTCTACTCCTTACAGAAGAAAATCGGCCGGACTATTACAGAGAATCTTTACTTTTTTGAAAAACGGCGAAGGTAGGGCGCGTCACTCCGTGCGGTTCAAGGATAGCTTCGACCTCCAAGAATGGACGCGCATCGGGGTCATGAACCTCAGACGAGCGCGACAGCGCCTTGGACTGCGCCAGTCCTCTGGCGCTTTCCCAACAAACACAGCGCAGTCCAAAGCGCCAGGGGGCTGGCGCAGTCCAAAACCTCGCGGACTTTTGGACGGTTCATGGAAAGGATGAAGTGCCGCCCACAAAAACTTTGTCAGGCCAGCAAAAAGCTTTCCATCTCGAAGGTTCGCCTGAATCCGGCTCTATTCGGGCAGCGCAATGGTCGAGGCAGGCGAAATTGTGCGAGTGGCGCGATCAGCAAAAAACCACCTTGCCCAACGAGTGTAAAAGTCTTGCGCGGAACTCGCCGCAAGCTGCCGCCGTAATTTCAAAAGTTCCGTCACGGAAATAGCTTCAACCGTCCCTTGATGATTTAGCCGTTGCCCGATGACGGCCTCGGCCAGAACCGGCAACCAGGGTGGCACCGGCACGGGCGCGCCCGGCACATCCCAGATGCGCGCGTTTCGCCCGGCGGCGGTCACCACACGTTGCCCATCAGGACTGAATTGAGCGCCATAGACCCAGGTAAAATGATTGAGCGGCTCGGTCAATGGCTGGCCGGTATAGGCATCCCAAACCCGCACGGTGCTGTCACCCGCGGCCGTGACCACCCGCCGACCATCCCGGCTAAACTGCGCTGAATTGACAGGACCGTTAAGTCTAATCGGCTCGCCCAGCAGTTGACCGGTGCGGGCATCCCAGACCCGGACGATCTTGTCGTCGGATACCGTGAGCACTCGCTGCCCATCCGGGCTGAACTGCGCGGAACGGAAACGACTATCAATTGTGAGCGGCTGGGCCAGCGCCTGACCTGTGCGAGCGTCCCAAATCTGCACGGTGTAATCCGATGAAGCCGTGACCACTCGCTGTCCATCCGGACTAAACTGGGCGGAACAGACACTACCATCATGCTTGAGCGGCTCAGTCACCGGCTGGCCGCTACGCGCATCCCAGACTCGAGCGGTCTCGTCAGCCGAAGCCGTGACGACTTGCTGCCCATCCGGACTGAACTGGGCGGAAAAAGCCACTGCATCGTGTTTGAGCGGCACCGTGAGTGGCTGACCGGAGCGCGCATCCCATACCCGCGCGGTCATGTCGCGCGAAGCCGTGGCGAACAGTTGCCCGTCTGGACTGAACCGCGCGTCAATGATTTCGCCATTGTGTTTGACCGGTTCAATCAGGGGACGGCCATTGCCGGCATCCCATACTCGCGCCGTGTTGGAGGAAACGGTGAGCACTCTCTCTCCATCCGCGCTAAACTGGGCGGAACTGAGAGGACTATCATGTTTGAGCGGCTCAGTCAGCGGCTGGCCGGTGCGGGCATCCCAGACTTGAGCGGTCGTGTCCTTTGAAGCCGTGACCACTCGCTGCCCGTCTGGACTGAATTGGGCTGTCAAAACATCCTTGCTATGTGTCAAAACATCCTTGCGATGTTTGAGCGGCATAGGCAGGGATCGGCCAGTGCGCACATCCCAGACCCGGGCGGTCTGGTCCCGAGAAGCAGTGACCACTAGTTGCCCATCCGGACTGAATTCGGCGTGGTCAGCCACACGGTGGTGTCTGAACGGCTCAGTCAGAGGCCGGCCGGTGCGAACATCCCAGATCCGTGTGTTGCCGAGCCCGGAAGCTGTGAGAACACGCTCCCCGTCTGGGCTAAACTCCGCGAACATAACTCCAAATTCATGTTTGAGCGGTTCAGTCACGGGCTGGCCAGTGCGGGCATCCCATACCCGGACACTATTGTCGTCCGAAGAAGTCACTATCCGCCGGCCATCCGGACTAAACCGGGCGGTATTGACCGCCTCGTAATGTTTAAACGGCTCGGACACTGGTTGGCCAGTGCGGGCATCCCAGACTCGCGCGGTCTTGTCATAGGAAGCCGTGACTACCCACTGTCCATCGGGACTGAACTGCGCAGAGTAAACTCTAGCATCATGTTTCAATGTCTGGGTCAGCAGCTGACCTGTGCGCGCATCCCAGACCCGCGCCGTCTTGTCATCCGAAGCCGTGACTACCCGCTGCCCATCGGGACTGAACTGCGCAGAGTAAACTCTAGCATCATGTTTCAATGTCTGGGTCAGCAGCTGACCTGTGCGCGCATCCCAGACCCGCGCCGTCTTGTCATCCGAAGCCGTGATTACGCGCTGGCCATCCGCACTAAACTCGACGGAACGGACACCAGCCTCATGTTTGAGCGGGTCGGTCAACGGCTGACCGGACTGCGCATCCCAGACCCGCGCCGTCTTGTCAGCAGAAGCCGTGACCACCTGCTGCCCATTCGGGCTGAACCGGGCGGAAAGGACAGCATCATCATGTCCGAGCGGTCCGGTCAACGGCTGGCCAGTGCGCGCATCCCAAACTCGCGCTGTCTTGTCGGTCGAAGCCGTCACTACTCGCTTCCCATCTGGACTAAACCTGGCGGAATTGACCACAGCACCATGTTTGAGCGGATCGGTAACGGACAGAGCGAAACTGCGATGAGTCAACGCGGACAATAATCGCTCCGCCGCAACGTGATTCGCGGGATTCTGCCGCAACACGCGGGCGAGCTGCGCCAATCCCGACGCCGAGTTATCGGCCGTGAAAAAATCTTCAGCCCGCTGAATCTCCATTTTCTCCAGCGTCGCCTCGGTTCGCTGGCGCTGCCGCTGTTCCGCGCGCGCGTTGTGCTCCGCCCGGTGCCATTGCCAGAGCACGCCGATGAAACCGAGGGCGAAAACCAGGATCAAAGACCCGGCGAGGCCGGACACCTTCGGGTTGCGGCGCGACCATCGCCAGAGTTTTTCCACCGAACCAACCGGTCGGGCGCGGATCGGTTCATCGCGCAGAAAACGTCCCAGTTCATCGGCCAACTCTTGCGCCGATTGGTAACGCCGGTGCGGGTCTTTTTCCAGACACTTGAGGCAAATGGTGTCCAGGTCGTGCGGCACGCCGGGATTCAGCACGCGCAAAGCGACGGGTTCATGGTTCAAAACCTGGCGCACCACGTCATGGAGTGTCTCGCCCACAAAGGGCGGCCGTCCCGTGAGCAGGTGATACAGGATGGCACCGAGCGAATAGACATCGCTGGGCGGGCCGATCTGCTCGCGCTTCATGGCCGCTTGTTCCGGCGACATATAGTTGGGCGAACCGAGCAGTTGGCCTGTCACCGTCAGGTCCGAGTCAGCCGAAAGCAGTTTGGCCAGCCCGAAGTCGGTGATTTGCGGACGGTCGGCAGCGTCGATGAGGACGTTGGACGGTTTGAGATCGCGGTGCAGGACACCCTGCCGGTGCGCGTATTGGATCGCCTCGGTGATGGCCTGAACGTATTTGGCGGCGCGCGCGGCGGGGAGGGGATTTTCACGGACCAGTTCGGCAAGGTTCTTTCCCTCGACATAATCCATCGAGAAATAATGCTGCCCTTCGTGCTCGCCCACCTCGTGGATGGCCACGATGTTTGGATGATGCAAATTGGCGGCGGTTTCGGACTCGGTGCGGAAACGCTGGACAAAATCCCGGCTCGCAAACTGGCCGAACAGGATCATCTTGACGGCGACGACACGATTCAGACTCAGTTGCCGGGCCTTGTAAACCACGCCCATTCCACCGCGGGCGATTTCTTCCAACAGTTCGTAGTCGCCAAAATACGGGAGGCGTTTTCCCGGCCGGGCAATATCAAGCGCGAGCCTGGCCACACACCTTGGGCAAAGTCCTTCCAAAGCGTCGCCGGGCAATTCCGCTCCGCATTTGGGACAGGTGCGTGTCTGAGACATAGCTTCCATAATCTACAGAAGGAAATCAGGCCGCCGATTACGCAAAATCCTTCGTCTGCAAAATTTACTGAGTAAGCACGGTAAACAAATAGTGCATTTCATCATCAAGGTCTGCGGGACTAAGCACCGTCTGCGCGATCTCGTTACGGACCATTTCCCGGTAACGCTGCCGGAGCCGATGCACCGTCACGGCAACGTTCCCAACGGTTGTCCCCAATTGCGCGGCCACGGCGGCATACTCGCCTTCATTGCTTTCGGCTGACAGGAATGTTTTCAGGAGATCGAACTCGCGGGCGTCATGAACGGCAGCAGACTCTTCGCGTAGTCGAACCAACGCCTGTTCCAGCAAAGTCACCGCCCAGCGTTGTTCAAAGATTTTCTCGGGCGACTGATTGGAGATTGGCTCCAGCAGGTAACGTTGCTCGAATGTTTCATCGTCCAGTGAAACAAAAGTTTGCCTGCCACCGCGCTTCTCCGCCTTGACCCGGTCGTTTTCGTTCGCCAGGAAATGTTTGAGGGCGGCCAAAAGAAACGAGCGGAATTTGCCCTTCTGACGATCCACACTTTCGAGAAAATTGGCCTCCAGAAATCGCTCAAAGAAAGCCTGCGTCAAATCCTGGGCGTCGGGCGCGTCATGGCCCTGCCGCCGAACATAGGCGTAGAGAGGATACCAGTAAGTGCGGCACAATTTTTCCAACGCTTCCGCCGCTTGCGGCGAGGTCTGCTGACCGGCCGTCAAGACGACGCTCCAATGCGTGGTGGCAAACCACTGTCCCTTGTCTGGCGATGGCTGTTCGTTTTCGTCGGCAGGCGTCATGGTGCTCTAATGAAATAAAGTCCCGACTTTGTCGATTTGTTTGCGATTGACGCGCGGGCACTGACGCCACCCGGCGACCCATCTGTGATTTTGCTTAGGAGAACATGAATCTGATGAGATTCACAGCATGAATTTTATATTTTGCGGGAGGATTGGAACAAGCAGGAATGTCTGGCGCTTAACTTCGATGCGCCTGATCCGGTCTTCTGTTGCCGGCAAGTTCCGGATGATTCACTTTTTTTCCGCTGTGCCGGACGGTTCTAACTGGAGTCGGCAACCCTTGACATCGGTGCGGGCGGGCGCGATCTTTTTTCCGGCCAGAAAACTCGTCAGCGCATTTTTCAGATACGCATGGCTGGCCTGTCGCTTCTCGGTTCCGTATCCAAACTGGTCGTCAATCGCGCCGCGGTAAAACACAGTCCATGATTTCGGCTGGATGCAGACCGCCTCGGCCGTTCGCGTCACACCCAGCAACCTCGCCACAACCTGGGATTGATCAAGCAGGATCGGGAGATCAATTTTGAAATCTGCGGCTTCTTGCCTGATGTCCTCCAAGTCGTCCTGCGCGTTGGAATCAACCAGCCAGAAAACCACGCCCTTGGATCCGAACTCATCGCGCAGTGCTTTTACCTTGGGAACGCTCTTCTGCACGATCGGACAACCCGTGCTCGTGAAGATCAGCACAATTGCCCGCGCTTCGCTCTGCCGATACAGCTCACGAGATTGTTCTTCGTGATCGCGCAACGAAAAATTTTCCACTTTGACCACTGCGCGCCGGGCAGGAGAATTCGGCGGTTTGGAATTGTCAAACGCGAGCAGCGAAACCGAGGGTGTGCAGGCGAGCGCCAGAATGAGCCGCAACGCTGCCTTGCCTGACCACTTGAGCGAAGTGTGAAGGATGAAGGATGAATTATGAATTGAAATCCAAACTCTGTGGGCGAGCTGTTTCATCATCCTTCATCCTTCATCCTTCATCTTTGCTGGGATGGCCTGGCTCAACCGCCATCAGTTCTTCGCAACGTTCCCTGATGGCGGAGCATCGGTATAATTGAAGTAGCCGATGAACATTTCATCGAAGGTCTGCATCCCGAATCTGACTGCCCGGCTGGGATCGGGGTTGTCCGGATTCTGCGGCGAGTTATCGAACGCGCCGCGGCAAATCAGCCGCGTCCCGGCGGGCAGGCGCTTGGGCTGCGCCAGCCGGTATAGATGCTGCCATTTGAAATCATAGCGCGGCACTGACAAAAGCATTTCCTTGCTGCCGTCGGGATAGACCGCCTCATAGGTGAACCACGAGCCGCGCAAGTGCATGTGCGGGCTCATGTCGTAAAGCAGCGAATCTTTCGCAAACTTGAACTCCGCCTTGGCCTCCTCGTTCGGAGCGCCGGGCGGAATCCGGAAGCCCACGTTAAACGCCGACCGCGTTTTCATCTCCAGCGCCGGTTTTTCTTTGCAAAGATACAGCCCCATCTCCGACAAGTCTGTTTCTTCCTTCCCGCTCGCCGTATAGTGCACTTGAAAGATCAGCATTGAGCCTGCGGACAGAAGCTTTCCCGTGCCGTCAGGAAAAGCGACCGGCTCATAACCGGGAACATAGGCCGAAAAATAGCCGTCAATCCCGCCGCCGTTGCCTTCGCGCATCCTCCGGTTCTGCAACTCCTCGGCCGTCGCAACCAAAACCAAAATGTGATGCACGACTTTTTTGTTACCGGGCCTGACCACGGCCGCGCGCAACCAGGCGTTGCTTTGAATCGGCGAGCGCACGGTGATGTAGCGATAATCGAAAACTCCGCTGGCAGCGATTTTCTCAACCTTGGGAAACTTGACCACGAAATCGGGTTGACCCATCGGCCAGTCCTGCTCTTGCGATGGTTCGTTGGCGGCCAAGGGATCATCTCCCTGGCCTCGGGGTGACCCTTGCTCCACCCAGCGCACGAGCGTTTGCGCTTGCACGGGCGTCAAGGCGCGTTCGTTGACGAACTTGCCATAATGTGGATCGGCATGCCACGGCGGCATCCGTCGGGCCAGCAACACTTCTGCGATCATGGAACTCCGACTTTTCACCTTCTCATAACTGCTCATCGCAAACGGCCCTATATTGCCCGGGCTGTGGCAGGGAACGCAGCTTTTTTGGAGGAGCGGGGCCACTTCATCCGCGTAGGAGACAGTTTTCGACGTCGCGTCTTTGGCCACGGCCAGATGGAGCGGAGTGCCCTTGGCCAGCGTATAATTCGGCGAAACTGTTTTGCCCGCGAGAAATTTTGTGAGGGCATTCTCCAAGTAATTCTTTGGCCCGCTCGCTTTGCCCTTTGGGTCGGCCACAGCGCGATCGACCGCGCCCCGATAAAAAGTCATCCAGTTAGTGGTCCCGATACAAATCACGTCGCAGGTCCGCCCGATCCCGAGAGCGTTGGCAACCAGTTGGGCGCGGTCCTCCAGCACTGGCAGGTCAATGCCTAATTTCTCGGTTTCGCTGGCGATGCTGGCGCGGTCATCCTCCGGGTTGGAATCAATCATCCAAAAAACAACGCCCTGGCCTTCGAATTTATCTCGCAACGCCTTCAGCGTCGGGAGTGCCTCCTGCACCGCTGAGCAGCCGTTCGCGGTGGAAAACAAGACCACGGCCTTGCTGCCGGACTGGCGATGCAGAGCATGCCAGCGGCCTTTGTGGTCCAGCAGTTCAAAATCTTCCACCTTCAACTCCGGGACGGCGGCGGCTCCCGCAAATTGTGACAATCTCTTCAGCATCTCCGGCTTGAATTGCTGCAACAGCGCGACAGACACGGCCGCCAACACGAGAACGACACCGACAATCCACAATAATTTTTTCATAAACTGCTTCGCTTCACGTCAAAATAATGGCACATTTTTTTCCGTGAGGCCCGGACAAGGCGCCAGACGCTCAATTACCGATCGGAATGACCTCCAGTTGGATACTCCGCGCAGGCAAAACATTCAATAATTATTACAATACCGATGGCGATATGCGAAACGGGCGGCTGGCACTGAGAACTTTTTAGCTTTGACAGTTCGGCGAATTCACCGTGACATGCTCGAAGAAACAGAAACAATCAAACCACACGCATTATGCCAAAGCCTTTTTATCTTTGCTTATTCATTTTAACGCTCGTTTGTTCACTGTCGTTGACGCCGTCCGCGAGTGCCGCTCAGGACGGCCCGTGTTATGAGTTGCGGACTTACTATGCGGCGCCGGGCAAGCTCGACGAGTTGCACGCGCGCTTTCGCGATCACACCTGCAAACTGTTCGAAAAACATGGCATTCAGAATCTCGGCTACTGGGTGCCATTGGACAATGCTGACAACAAACTGATCTACCTGCTGGCATATCCCAGCCGCGAAGCGAGCAAGAAATCATGGAAGGAATTCATGGCCGACCCGGATTGGCGGGCTGCTTACAAAGCTTCCGAAGCCAACGGCAAGCTCGTGGACAAAATGGAATCCATCTTTACGCAAGCCACCGATTATTCTCCGGAAGATGACAACTCCGCCGGCACCGAACCGCGCGTCTTTGAACTCCGCACCTACAAGGCAACTCCCGGAAAATTGAATGATCTGCATGCCCGCTTTCGCGATCACACCTGCAAACTTTTTGAGAAGCACGGCATTCGGAACATCGGCTACGGTGTGCCGATGGACAAAGACAAAGGCGCGGACGACACACTCATTTACTTGGTCGCACACAAGAGCAAGGAAGCCGCCGCTGAATCATGGAAGGCGTTCGCCAACGATCCTGATTGGAAAAAAGCCAAGACCGCTTCTGAGGAAAAAGCCGGTGGTCCGCTCACGGTCAAAGACGGCGTCAAATCTGTTTACTTGAAAGCGACTGATTATTCGCCAATCAAGTAACCGCACATTGGCGGATTTTTGTCTCCAATTCTTCCGCCGCGTAGTTCGCATTCTCCAGCAAAGCCCGCTCGCTGCAAACGCCGCGCGCAACGGCCAGAAAAACCCAGGCAGCCTTTAAGAAAAAGGAAGCCGGTTGCCGGAAAGCTGTTTTCATTCTTGACCGCTCACGCTGAGGGGTGGCGCCCTGCCGCCCCAAGGGCTTTTCAACGCTTCGGACGAGACCACGCCTCGTCAATACTACGGTATGGCGTTTCGACGACACAGATCGGAACATTTCGTTCTCCTTCGACCATCCACGGATGGTCAAAACGGGTGACAAGATTCACGGAACGGAAAAAGCGGTTGAGATCGTCGGTCGAGATTCCAAGTGTGACGGCAACAGCGCACGATTTCTCAGTGGGCGGGGGCCACCACGTCACGCCTTGTCCAGCCGAAGGTCAGTCCGGAGTAATTACGCCGCCTCAAGTTCGTTTCAAAATTCCACCCCAATTCACTCCTGCAGCAATTTCAATTTCTCCCCGGGCAGCAATTCCCGCCATCAGCGCCTCGCTCCCGCCGCCGCTGGCTGGCCGGGGATGTAGATGCTTTCGTAGCCGGGCAGCGTCGGGATCAAGCGGTCACACGCGACACACCAGAGATCCCAGTGGCCGTCAATGTAGTTGCCGTTGCCGGGCAGCGGGCAGGCTTGCGCATAGAGATACCATTTGCCCCCAATCTGATAAAACGCGGGCGTGGCGACGTGGTAAATCGTATCGTCGCGATACAAGCCCTCCCACTTCGTCTGGAGCACCGCATCCACGTTCGCCTGCGCCCAGCCGGTCGCGGGGTCTTTGCTCACCGCGATGACGGGCCGCCAGCGTTTGCCCGCCGAGATGCCGACTTCGATGGAGAGGAAGTATGTGCCGCCGATTTTGAAAACTTGATGCCACTCGTAATACGCGCCGGGCGTGGACGGAAAAATCTGACCCATGCCGCGTGGGTCCTTCCCGTTGAAATGTCGATTCCAAGTTTTCCCGTCCCGCGAGGTCGCCAGCCGGAGGCCGGGGAGAATGCCGTCTTTGCCGCGATAGGAGTAATACATGAACCAGTTCCACCGCTTCTCCTTCACATCCCATTCGCGCAATACCGCCGCCTGCGAAGTCATCTGCTCGAAATACGGCGCAGCCAGCTCCGGCGCGAGCACCGGTTGCGCGCCGGCGCGCCGGATGGCTGCGGGCGTGATACCGGAATATCCGTCGGCCCCGGCCGGGCAGATGGCCAGCCCGATGCGATCCTGAATCGAGCCGGTGGTGCCGGAGTAGTAAATGTAGTAGGCATCCTCCTCCGCGAGGTAGAGCACGGCGTCGAGCCGGATGCTCCCGGAATCCCAGCCCTGTTTTCCGGGGCTGAACACCGGGTTGTGTTCGTCCTGATGCCACGTGAACGGATCAGACTTGAGCGCCCACGCCTTGCCGATGAAACAGAGGTTCCGGTTCGTCGCGGGCACGCCCGAGTAAAACATCACAAGGCGCTTTGGGTCCTTCGGGTTGGGCAGGATGCATGGTTCCTGCACCTGCTGTGATTCCCATGCCGAATTCGTGCGGTTGATGATGACTTCCCCGCGGATCGGTTTCAGTGAAACGGCTGCCTCGGCGGCGAAGACTGGGGAGTCCAGGGCGGACAACAGGAGGGCGGTGCTGAGGACGAGAAGGAAGCATGTCCTGATCATAGGTTGCGATTTTGTAGTTTGCACAGCCGCCAGCCATGCCTGTTCAATCCTCCAAATACCAGAACGAGTGGATAATCTTGTTGTTGCGCCATTCCCAAAGCTTTTTGAATGGCACCCGCTCGACGTGTCCATCCAGCAGTGCGACGTTCGCACCGCTGTTGTGGACCGTGGGCCGGGCGTTATTGAACGAAAATTCTGTCGTGTAAACCGCATCCATGCTGTCCATCATCCCATCGCGATTAACGTCCTTGTCGAAGGCCCAGACCAGCGGGGAGTAAACATAATGCGTTACGCTGTCCAGATACATCATGGCATCAGCGGGTTTTTTGACGCGCGTGGCTCTCAAAGGCTTGACCTGGCCGCCGTAATAGAACGGGCCGGTGAGCGGGTTTCCGAAAGCGCCATAATAGACGCCGATCCAGCAATTCCAAATATTGAATTGACCCGTCGTGAAACGCGAGAACGGAGGCGGCCCGTCATTGCCACCCGGGCATTTGCGGAAGTCCGCATCATAAACTACCGAACTGCCCGGACTTGCGTCGGCCTGCCTCGCAACGTAAGGCGCGAGCTTCTGATACCAATACGTCATGGTAGGGGTTGGCGGAAACACGTCGCCAAACAGCGGGAGTTTGTCCTCGTTGTCGCCCAGATACATGATCGTGGCGAGTCCCCACTGTCTCATGTTCGACGAACATTTGGCGGTCTGCGCTTTGGCTTTGGCTTTCGCCAGGGCGGGCAACAACATCGCCGCCAGGATTGCGATAATGGCGATGACCACCAACAGTTCAATCAAAGTAAAACCGTCCCCGACGGCTTCATTCGTCATGCGGGGTTGGTTGTCCATGAAAGCACCTGAGCTTCACATCAAGTCGCCGGCGGGTCAATGACTCAAACCGGTGAAAAGAAGCAGAGGTTGATCTCCACCCTGCGCTTACATGAAGCCATTTGCAACTTCACCAGCGCAGTTCCCAGGTTAGCACGCGACGCGGCTTAAAGACCCCTTGCCGCTCGAAGACTCCCGGTTTGCCGGACGAGAGCGGCAACGTCAGCTTCTCTGACGTTGCATCGGCGTCGGAGCCTATTTCGCAGAGGATTCGTTTGGCGCGGATGCCGTAAGCGACCGGGTCGAAACGGATCGTGGCGGTCACAGGTTCATCGCTCACGTTGGCGAAGATCATCACCAACTGTTTCTGCTTCGGAAGTTGCCAGGCTCCGGTAAGAACGGCGTCGTTCGTGACCCACCACCGGCCCGACCATTGCCAATCGGCTGCCACGGTGGGGACATTGCCGATGAGCTTCGGCGGGCGCGCCATTTCGCCCGCGTAGAAGTAGCGATGGAACCGCGAGCGCGTTCTCACGATGCGTCGGAAGAAATCCGCATTGTCCTTTTCGTTCACGATGCCCGGGTTTAGCCAGCCGACCTGTTCGCCAAAGACGAGTTGTTGCGCCGCTTTCATCCGCAGGGCGAGATCCTTCGTTTCGCCGCCGCCATACGCCCGGCCGAACATCTGCACGGTGCCGCCATAGACGGCCGGGAAGGCGGGCACTTGTCCGTCGCGCTGCCAATGCCAGGTGAGGTAGCCATCAAACCAGCGGAGGAACGGCTCGCCGTTACATTCGGTCGTGAGCATGGTCCCGCGCGGCATGGCGCGGCGGATTGAGTCGAGCATCTTCCAGTAACCTTCGTTCCACCAATGTCCACCGCCCAGCGGATGACCGTGCGTCGCGTCCATGCACAGCATGGGCGTCGCGGCGGCGACTTGGTCAATATAGACCGCGCTCGTGCCGACCTCGCCCAGCAATCTCAACACGAGGTTGCTGACAGTCTGCTGCCAGAGCGCAGTCGCCGGACACATCACGGCCAGGCGCACCTTTTCGCCGTCGGTTTCCTTGCTGGCGTAGGTTTCGGTGAAAGGCTGGCCATCCTCCTTCTTGCTCGCTGCCGGCAACGCGAGGCGGGTGAATTGCCAGTCGTTCGTGCCTTGGTCGTGCGTGTCCCAGAGTCGGCCGTTTATGTAGGGCATCACGAAGACAGGCGATTTTTGCAGTTCATGGACGCCTGCGGCAAAATTCGTCCGGGTCGGAAAATAATGCGGATAGTCGTTGTCGAACGGAATCTGGTGCCAGTTATACCAATGGAATCCGACCGGGACGCCGAGGAACTTCTGAAACTTCTGCACGTTGGTCACGCACTCCTCCGGCGCGCTGCCGGTCTGCGCCCACACATTCAATTCACGCATCCACAGCGGCGTGTCGGCACGTCCTGTGGCTGTGAGGCGCGGCCACCACTTGGCTTCCTTGCGCGCCCACGCTTTGTAAATTTGCGCGGCATCGAACCAGTCTCCGCGCAGCAATTGCCAGACGGCCTCGCCGCTCAGCACGAACTCATTCCCCGCCCGGCCCATGTCCGGCGCTGGATGATCGAAACGCATCCGCACGCTCTCGAGGCCAGGATCGCGGTGCAACCCGATCTGCTTCGTGCTGCCCCATGGGTCGTGCAGGGCAACGTAGAGGCCGGTCGGACGCGCGCCCTCGCGGTAAGCGGCCATGAATTGCATCGTGCACCAGGCGTCGGTGTATTTGCCGGTGTAAGTGAACGTGCGGTCCCCGAGGTTGTGTTTCACCTCACCTGGCCCCCGCGGGACGAACACGCTGTCCTGCGCGCCGAAATCTGCCAGAGCCAGTTGCGGAAAGACAACGCGCCAGACGCTCCAGTCGGTGCTGCGGTTTTCCACGCGGAACTTCCAGTGCCAGGCGTGATGACGCTGGTCGGCACGCGCCGTGGCGATCACGGAGATGCCGGCCAGATTCGCGTCCACGGGTTTTTCCCAGCGCGCTTCGAGACCATCGCGCGTCTTGCGCAGCGTGGTTAGCCGCCAACCTTCGTCGGCGCCCAATCGCACTTCCTGCTTTGAACCGATCTGCCGGAGCGTGAGGCTGAACAGCGGCGACTGATTGGTGCTCAACAAATCCTCGCCTAAAGCGGCATCCTGAAGACGCAACAGGCTGATGCCCGTGTCTTCCTGGCGCAGCAGGATGCGCAAATCTCCAGCCCGCGCATTCAATGTGCCGTGCGGGAAAGTCCCGGGTGGGAGCGCTGTGACGGTGTCGCCCGAGCCGGCGAACCGAATCAAGAAAATGAGCGCCGAAACGCACCAGAACCGCATTGTTGGAGCATTCATGGTTGAAGGCCGAAATCATGTCCGCCGGTCTTCGTGTGCGCAGTATAGGTCTGACAGTGTTGGCTGGAAAGGGTAAAGCCGCACCGCGAAATTTTGACGTCGTCACTGATTTGGCCGGGATAGTTTGTGCCGTAATAATTGATGCCTTCAGCAAAAGCGTCCAGGTAGTTGCCGAATTCCGGGGATTGCGCCTGATACCATTCCTCGGCGCGACGGGGGATTCCCATCGCGCGAACCCACCGATCAGAATCGAGATAATCCCCTCTCCAATATTTCGCGGCGCGTCCGCGCGCCTGCCCGTGGAGGCGGAGTATCAGGTTGCCGTGGCTCTGCGCTTGCGCCCAACCGAAGCCATGAAAGAGCCTCGTCGCTTCTTTGGCGTAAATATGTGGAATGCCCCAGGCGTCCCAGAGAATCTTATTGCGCGACTGGTTCGGAGTCGGGCGGACGACTTGGAGAGTCGTCCTCGCGTTCTCTGCGCTAAAATTAAATTGTCCGCCGCGCACAATCTCTGCAATCTTTGCGCCCGATATGCAGCAAGTGAACCTCGGAATGATCGGCGGCGGCACGGTGGGCAGCGGCGTTTTCCACGCGCTCCAGCTCAACGGCGACCTCATGGCTTCGCGCATCGGCGTGAAAATCGCCGTCCGCAAAATCGCCGTCAAGGCGTTCGACGAACCGCGCCCGTATGAGATTCCGCAATCGTTGATGAGCACCGACTGGAAAAGCGTCGTCAACGATCCCGAAGTGCAAATCGTCGCCGAACTTGCCGGCGGCGTGACCCTCGCGCGCGAAATGATTTTGACCGTCCTCAAGCTCGGCAAGCCCGTCGTGACCGCGAACAAAGCTTTGTTGTCCGCGCACGGCGAGGAACTTTTTGAAACAGCGCAGAAGCACGGAACAAATCTCTATTACGAAGCCAGCGTTTGCGGCGGCATCCCGATCATCAAATCTTTACGCGAAGGTTTTGTCGGCAACCGCATCACGCACCTCTACGGCATCGTCAACGGAACTTGTAATTACATTTTGACACGGATGAAACTTGAAGGCGCGGAGTTCGACGCCGTGCTTAAGGACGCGCAGAAGCAAGGCTACGCTGAAACGCCGCCCGACCTCGACATTGACGGCCACGATTCACTGCACAAAATCGGAATCCTCGCCTCGCTCGCGCACGGCTTCTGGGTGAATCCGAACGAAATTTACGTCGAGGGCATCCGCGCGATTTCGCAGACCGACATCAAGTCTGCGAATCAACTCGGCTACACGATCAAGCTACTCGGCATCGTGAAGAAGTCAGAAGTCAGAGGTCAGCCCGCCTCCAGAAGCCTTGCGGAGGGCAGGAAGTCAGAAGTGCAAGTGTCGGTTTATCCTGCGCTTATTCCGAATTCGCACGTCCTCGCCAGCGTCAACCAAGTCTTCAACGCTGTTTTCGCTCGCGGCGACATCGTCGGCGACACGTTGTTTTACGGTCGCGGCGCAGGCAAAGACGCGACGGCCAGCGCGGTGTTGAGTGATTTTGCCGATGCCGCGCTTGATTTGAAATTCGGAACCAAACATCGCGTTCCTCCATTCGTTCCGCACGAACGCAACGGCGCAGTCCTGCCGATTGATGAAATTGTCTCGCGCTATTTTGTCCGGCTGAACATTGTGGACAAGCCCGGCGTGCTCGCAAAAGTTTCCGCCATTCTCGGCGACAGCAACATCGGCATTGCCTCCGTCATTCAACCCGAAGGCCACGAAGGCGAAAGTGTGCCGCTGATTTTGATGACCCACGCCGCGCCGAATTCCGCCATGACTCGCGCGCTCAAAGCCATCGGCGAATTGCCGACCGTGAAAAGCAAGCCGACGATGATTCGTGTGGAAACTTTCGAATGAAGATTTCGCGCAACCTTTGAAATGCTCCTTTTTCGCAGCACCAATCAGCAATCGCCAAGCGTTGGCTTGCGCGAGGCGCTGCTGACCGGGCAAGCGCCGGACCGCGGACTTTATTTTCCAGAAAAGTTTCCACAGCTCTCGCCCGAAGAAATCGCTGCGTTCGCGAAATTGCCCTATCACGAAATCGCGTTCCGCGTTGTTTCAAAATTCGCCGAAGGCGTGATTGAACCGACCACGCTTGCCGCGATTTGCCGGGAGATTTACAACTTTCCCATCCCGCTTGAAAAAATTTATGAACGCGTTCATGTCATGCGGCTGGATCAGGGGCCGACGGCGTCGTTCAAGGATTTCGCCGCGCAGATGATGGCGCGGCTCATGGGAAAATTTCTGCGCGAGGACGGAAAGCAACTCACCATCCTCACCGCCACGAGCGGCGACACCGGCGCGGCGGTGGCGCACGCGTTTCATAACGTGCCGGGCATCCGCGTCATCGTGCTGTTTCCGATGGATGAAGTCAGCGCGAGCCAGCGCAAGCTGATGACGACGCTGCGCGACAACGTCCGCACCGTGGCGATTGACGGCAAGTTCGACGACTGCCAGGCGATCGTGAAACGCGGGTTCAGTGATCCAGCGCTGAAACATATTCCTCTTTCGTCGGCAAACTCGATCAACATCGGACGCTTGCTGCCGCAGAGTGTTTATTATTTCTACGCGGCATCGCGACTTGCGAAACCCGGCGAACCGATTGTCTTTTCTGTGCCGAGCGGGAATTTCGGCGACATGATGGGCGCAGTCGTCGCGAAGCAAATGGGTTTGCCGATCAAGAAAATCGTGGCATCGGTCAACGACAACGATGCATTCCCGCGTTTTCTCGCGAACGGCATTTATGAAAAAGTCGTGCCCTCGCGCAACTCGGTCTCGAACGCGATGAACGTCGGCCATCCGAGCAATCTAGCGCGGCTCGTGGCCGTTTATGGCGGACGGATGGACGAGACCGGCAGGATTCATCAGATGCCCGACCTTGCCGCGATGCGCCGCGATTTGTTTTCCAGTTCGATTTCCGACGAACGCACGCGCGCGACGATCCGGGAAGTCTGGGACAAATACCAATTGCTGCTTGAACCGCACGGCGCAGTTGCGTGGCGCGGCTTTCAAGACTGGCTGGAAACGGAATCGCCCAAAGATTTGCCCGCTGTGATTCTCGAAACCGCGAACCCGGCGAAGTTCCCGGAAGAGATTGAAAGGATGATGGGCTGGTCACCGGACATCCCTCCTGCTATGGAGGCCACGAATAAAATGCCGGAGGACTTTGACCGGATGGGTGCGGATTACGAGGCGTTTAGGAAATATTTGATCGAGAAACACGCATCGAAATGAGTGCGCCAAAATCCGCGCGCGTCATCCGTGCTATCGAAGTGATTCGACTGACTGGCAAACGATTTTCCGAACAGCGTTCGGATTGGAAACGATCGGCAATAGCCAATCGCCGATGGGCTGCCTTCAACCATCGGGTGGCTATCGGCTATCAGCGCTCAAAGGATTTACTTGCTCCGCCGCCGAGTTGCATGAAAGAATCGATGCCAGCGTTGACAAAATGTTCCGCGACGGCCTCGTTGCCGAGACGGAAAAACTTTTGAAACGCGGCCTAGCCGAAAACAAAACCGCGATGCAATCGCTCGGCTACCGGCAGGTCGTCGAACATTTCCGCGGCGAACCCAGAAAGCTTTCGAGGCTGGAAGAAACGATCGAACTGGTGAAAATCCGCACTCGCCAGTTTGCCAAGCGGCAGATGGCGTGGTTTCAGCGGCAGTTGGAGTTGGAGTGGATTGAGTTGAAGCAAGAGGAATCACTGAAAGAAATCTTGCGGCAACTCACAACCCTTTTAGAGTGAAAATACTTTTGGTCAGTCCGCAAACGCCCGACACGTTCTGGAGTTTCAAGCACGTGCTGAGGTTTGTTGCCAAGAAGGCCGCATTCCCGCCGCTGGGGTTGCTCACCGTGGCCGCCATGCTCCCGCGCGACTGGCAACTCCGCGTCGTGGACAAAAACGTGACGCGGCTCAAGGACGATGACCTGCGCTGGGCGGATTACGTGATGATCAGCGCGATGATCGTGCACAAGGAATCGGTGCGAAATATCGCGGCGCGATGCGCGGCGTTTGGCAAACGCGTGATCGCCGGCGGGCCGCTGTTCACCACGGGGCACGAGGCATTTCCGGAAATCCAGCACTTCGTCCTGGGCGAAGCCGAGGAAGTGATGCCGCAGGTGGTCGAGGACATTCGGAACGGTTGCTTGCGGAGCATTTATCGGGCGGCCCGCTGGCCAAGCCTGGAACAAACACCGGTGCCGCGCTGGGACCTGGTGGATTTCCGGGACTATGTGACGATGGCTGTGCAATTCTCGCGCGGCTGCCCGTATGACTGTGAGTTTTGCGACATCATCGTGATGAATGGCCGCGTGCCGCGCACCAAAACGCCGGGGCAACTGGTCGCGGAACTGGAGGCGCTGCGCGAGCGCGGCTGGAAGGAGATGGTGTTCGTTGTGGATGACAATTTCATCGGCGACAAGCGGCGGACGCGGGTATTGCTGCATGAGTTGATTGAGTGGCGTCGCCGCACGCGGCCGCAGATGGGCTTTCTGACGGAGGCGTCTGTGAATCTCGCCGATGACGCGGAGTTGTGCGCGCTGATGGTGGAGGCCGGCTTCTCGAAGGTGTTTGTCGGCATCGAGACGCCATCGGCTGAGGCGTTGGAGGAGTGTCACAAACTCCAGAACCGCGGACGCGATCTGGTCGCCGCCGTGCGGACGTTGCAACAGCGCGGGCTGGAGGTCATGGGCGGATTCATCGTTGGTTTCGACAGCGACAAGCCAGACATCTTCAAGCGGCAGTTTGAGTTCATCCAACATTCGGGCGTGGTGACGGCGATGGTGGGATTGCTCACCGCGCTGCCGCAGACGCGGTTGTGGCAGCGGCTCAAGCACGAGGGCCGGTTGGAAACCGAGAGCACGGGCAATAACACCGAAGCAGCGTTGAACTTCAAACCGAAGTTGAATCGCGAATTTCTCCAATCCGGTTATCGCGATCTGATGAAGAAACTCTACGAGCCAAAAGCCTATTATCAGCGGGTGCGGACATTCCTCCAGCACCACCAATCAACCAAGTCGCGCCTGAGGCTGTCGCGGGCGGACTTCATGGCGTTCGTAAAGTCGTTCTGGCTGCTGGGCATCTGGTATCGGGGGCGGGTGGCGTATTGGAGGTTTTTCTGGAGCACACTCCTGCGACGCCCGGGACAGTTCCGGCGCGCCATCGAGTTCGCCATCGTCGGCTACCACTTCCGCCGCGTGGCGAGGCAGCTATAAGCCGCCTCAGTCCAGCACCGGATTGCTTCCATCAATCATCTTCACCTTGTTGTGGGCGAAATATTCTTTCGTCAATGCCTTCATGATTTTTGGAAGTTGGTCATAAAGGCGTTTCAACTTGCGCGGCTTGTGCTTGGCCAGCGCGTAGTGGGTAAGGATGGGCATCGCGATGGTCGTGTCCGTGTAACAAACGACGGCATCGGGGAGCTTCGTGGGATCAACTTTCCCCCAGCTCACGGCTTCGCTCGGAGTCGCGCCGCTCAAACCGCCGGTGTCGGGTCGCGCATCGGTGACTTGAATAAAAAAGTCCTGGCCAAATTCCTTGATGCGGAGAACTTCCTGAATCTGCGGCTCGGTTTGTAGCGTGAAATTTTTCGGACTGCCGCCGCCCCACAAGACCACGCCGCTCCGACCACCCGCGCGCTTGGCTGCGAGGACAATGCCGGTGGTTTCATTCACGTCAATGCTGGGGTTCATCCGGAGTTTGCAGCCGCGCAGTTCCACGCCCGCCACGTTCATGCCGATGGTCGAGTCGCCGGGCGAACTGGTGTAGCACGGCACGCCCGCGCGATACGCCGCGGCCATCACGGAAACGTCTTTGAGCTTGTTCTTGCGCTCCCATTCCGCGGCGTATTTGCCGATGAGATGATGCAATTCCGCCGTGCCCATCTCCTTTTGAAATTCCGGCTGCATGAACATCTCGCGCAGCAAATCGTCCGTGGCCATCAAGCCGTCAGAGTAGGGGATCACCACGTCATAGATGCGGACGAGGTCGTTATCGCGCAGGTCGGTGTCGTCGAATTTGAAACTGCCGGAATGAACCGGATAGTTCAGCGCGAAGTGCAGATCGTGATAAAGATTCGCGCCCGTGGAAACGATCCAGTCCACGAAGCCCGCTTTGATGAGCGGGATGATGCTCGAGCAGCCGAGGCCGGCGGGCGTGAGCGCGCCGCTGATGCTCATGCCGATGGTCACATCAGCGTCGAGCATGCGATTCGCAAACAACTGGCAGGCCTCCTTGAGCCGCGCGGAATTGTAGGCGAGGAAAACCTCGTCCACCATATAGGTGAGCTTTTCCTTGCCGGTGAGGTTCTTCGGCTGGATGCGCTTGCCCGCCATGTATTTCTTTTTGTGCGGGCAGTTCTTTTCCTTCATCCATTCCGGCATTTCGGCGACGGCTTCACGGTTGTGAATTTTGTGACGTTCAGTTCTGGCCATAAAATTATTTTAGAAAAATTTGCCCGCTCACGATACGCAAGCAAACGCGGATGCCAATAAGAATTTCAAACCAAGGTGGACATTCGCTTTGGAAAAATTATCTTGCGCGTCGCAATTTATGTCGAAGCTGAATCTGATCACGGAACAAACACCTGCTGAACTCGGCTACGCGATGCCCGCCGAGTGGGAAAAACATGAAGCCACATGGCTCGGCTGGCCGCACAACGAGTCCGACTGGCCGGACAAGCTCGACACGATCCGCTGGGTTTATGGCGAGATGGTGCGGAAAATTTCCGCTGGCGAACGGGTGCGCATTCTCGTGCGCAGCAAGGCGGAAGCAATGTTCGCTGCGAGTTATCTGAAACGCGCCAAGTGTGACATGAAGCGCGTGCAATTCGTCGTGCATCCGACAAATCGCGGCTGGACGCGCGACAGCGGGCCGATTCATGTCAAACGTCGTTCTGGTAGGGACGCGTTGCCGCGCGTCCTGGCCGACCGGCAGGTCGGCCCTACCGGTGAAACTGCGATTGTGCATTTTCATTTCAACGCGTGGGCGAAATACAAAAACTGGCAGCTCGACACCAAAATTCCCGAGACCGCGGCAAAACTTTTGAAGCGTCCGTTGTTCAATGCGCAGCGCGAAGTCAAAACTCAAAACTCGAAACTCGAAACTCGAAACTTTGTGATCGAAGGCGGCGGCATCGAGGTGAACGGACGCGGCACGTTGCTCACGACTGAGGAATGTTATCAGCATCCGACAGTGCAGGTGCGCAATCCCGGCATGAGCAAGTCGGAATACGACGAACAGTTCAAAAAATATCTCGGCGTGAAGAACGTGCTCTGGCTTGTCGCCGGGCCGGTGGGAGATGACACGCACGGCCACATTGACGACATCTGTCGCTTCGTTGATCCGAAGACGCTTGTGCTCATCAAAGAAACGAACAAGCGCGATCCAAATCACAAGCCGCTTGCCGAAAACTGGGAGCGCGTCCAGGAATTTCGTCTCGAAGACGGTTCGAAGCCGGAAGTGATTGCGCTGCCGATGCCCGCGCCGCTTTACTACAAAGATTGGCGGCTGCCGGCGAGCTACGCGAATTTCTACATCTGCAACGCCTGCGTCATCGTGCCCACGTTCAACGACGTGAATGACCGCGTCGCGCTGGGCATTCTTGGCGAATTGTTCAAAGACCGGCCCGTTGTCGGCATCCACGCGGTTGACCTCGTGCTGGGTTTCGGTTCGCTCCATTGCCTCACGCAGCAGGAGCCTGCGTAAGCGCGAGGCGCCTTGGAGTGCGGCAGCCCTCTGCCGCTTTGGATTTCAAGTGAGCGAGAAAAGCGCCAGAGGGCTGGCGCAGTCCAAAACCTGACGGCACCGAGCCAGATCAAATGGTTGGAGCGCTTTCCTCAATTCCACTCAACTCTCGCGTCCATTGTTTACAAAGCCAAAGCGGTATGAATCCGCCAATTCCGAACGAACAATCAATGAGCCGCCACCAAAACGGAATTCCGCGAATCGCTCCGAAAATCAGCGCGTATGGAATTACAAACGCACAGGCGATCAATCCGAAATCAAACAGCCACGCGTTTCGCACAGGATCACGCAACGCGCCGATGAACACAATCGCGATCACGAAATGAACGAAATTCACTTGTGGTGAGATACGGAATACCGATCCAATAAAAAAGATTTTCATCAAAGCGGGATTGAGGAACACAGCCAATACGGCCATAACAGCCAAGCAGCTAAGACGAACTGATTTTGGTTTACTGAATTGATGAAGACCGAGACAAACGGCAGCGCAAATCCCGGCTGCAGTTCATTCGCAAATGTTAGATCGGAGAAAAAACATTTCTATACGAGAGTAGGAAACTATCTTTCCTTTGTCTATTAAGAGTGCCGACCTAATTTCCGCTTTTCTTTCCTTTTTCTCAGCTTACCCTTCGCCGCGATTTGAATGGCCTTGAAATTCTTCAACACACTTTCGCGCAGCATTGAGGAGTTCGTTCCGCTAGGCGGCAAAAAAGTAGGCATGTATTGCTGCGGGCCGACGATCTACGACTTCGCGCACATCGGCAATTGGCGCACGTTCGTCTTCGGCGACCTCGTGCGGCGCTATCTGGAGTTCAAAGGCTTCGCCGTGTCGCACGTGATGAACATCACGGACGTGGAGGACAAAATCATCAAGCGCGTCAATGCGGAAAGTCCAAAGGTCTTAGCAGACGGCCACCAAGTCCAAAGTTCAAAGTCCGATGATTCGAGGCTTCAGGGTCTGCGCGAGTTCACGGGAAAATATGAGGCGGCGTTTCTCGACGATCTGAAAACGCTCGGCTGCCTGTTGCCGCATCATTCGCCGCGCGCCACGGCGCACATCCCGGAAATGATTTCACTCATCGAAAAGTTGATGGCGCGCGGCATCGCTTACAAGGCCGGCGACGGCTCAGTGTATTTCTCCATCGAGAAATATCGCGGCTGCGGCTGCAACTACGGCAAGTTGCTGAAACTGAATTTCGATCCCGCCGAGGCGGGACGCGTCGTGTCACGGATTGCCGCCGATGAATACGACAAGGAATCAGTCGCGGATTTCGCGCTGTGGAAGGCGCGCGTGCCGGAGGACGGCGACATTTTCTGGCCGAGTCCGTGGGGCGAAGGCCGTCCGGGCTGGCATATCGAATGTTCGGCCATGAGCATGAAAGTGCTGGGCGAAACTTTCGATCTTCATCTCGGCGGCGAGGATTTGAAGTTCCCGCATCACGAGGACGAGATCGCGCAAAGCGAAGGCGCGACGGGCAAACCGTTCGTGAAATACTGGCTGCACGGCGCGCACTTGCTGGTCGAAGGCAAAAAGATGAGCAAGTCGCTTGGAAATTTTTTCACGCTGCGCGATTTGTTGGCGAAAGGTTTCACGGGTCGCGAAGTCCGCTACGCGTTGCTTCAAGCACATTATCGCGAGTCGTTCAATTTCACGATGGAAGGTTTGCAGGGCGCGCGGACGGCGCTGGCAAGGTTGGATGAATGTTTTGGAAAAGTGCGTGAGTTGTCTGGCAGGGACGCGCTGCCGCGCGTCCAGGACGACCCGCAGGTCGTCCCTGCCGGCATCTTGGAAAACTTTTCTGCCGCGCTCGACGATGACTTGAACATCTCGGCCGCGTGGGGCGCAATCTTCGAGTGGGTTCGCGAACTGAACAAACAGCTTGCGGAAAATTCCTTGGACAAAACGAAGGCCGCATCCGCACTCGCCGCTTGGGGAAAAATTGATTCCGTCCTCGGCGTCGGTGCGACAACTGAAGTTGAGGTTCCGCCCGAAATAAATTCTTTGCTCGAACAACGTCAGGCCGCCCGCAAAGCCAAAGATTTCAAAGGCGCCGACGCCATTCGCGACGAGTTGAAAAACAAAGGCTGGGTCATTGAGGACACGCCAAAAGGCGCGCGCGCCAAGCGGATTTAGCATTGCAGGTTTGTTCTAGATAGCGAGCTTTCCCGTGACTTTTACAAGAATTTTACTCGCCAAGTGGTTTTGAAACTGCTACTTTCCCGCGCATGATTGGATCAAATTTTTCTGAAAAATTTCTTGGCCTGCTCTGCGGTGGAATGATTTTTCTGCCCTTCGTCGTTTGTGCGGACGAAGCAGTCAAGTCCGCTGCCACGGCGAAGCAGCCGGCCCAGGTGATCGTCTCAAACCTTCCAGTGGTTGTGGCTCCAACGCCCCAAGTCATCGTGAGCAATCCTGCCGTGGCAGTGACTCCGCCCGCCACCCCGCCAAAGCCGGCGGTGCCGCCGGGTGTCATAATGACGAATCTTGTTTTCGACGCCGAGACGAAGGAGTATCAAGCCAAGTCCAACGAAACCGCGACGTTCAAGTTCAATTTCAAAAACGTTTCCGACGTGCCAGTGCATATCATTGGAGTTCATGCGTCGTGCGGTTGCACCGCCGCAAAGCTGCCCGCGATGCCGTGGGTCATCCAGCCCGGCGCAAACGACGAGTTGAACGCAACGATGAATCTCGCAGGCAAGCCGCCAGGCAGCAAGCAGACAAAGACTCTCACCATCCAATCCACCAACGGGACGAAAACGCTCTACGTCACCGGCATCGCCGCCCAGCCACCCGCGGGAATGGTCGAAGACGACCGGAAAAAAAATCAAGAGCTTGCCAAGAATGATCGCCAGGCCGTTTTCAAGAATGATTGCGCTTCGTGCCACGTTACGCCGGCCCTCGGCAAAATGGGCAAAGAACTTTACACAGTGGCTTGCGGCATTTGCCATGACTCTGAACATCGCGCCTCGATGGTGCCGGACATCCTGGCGCTGAACCGCCCGCCGGACACGAACTATTGGCGGGCGATGATTGCCAATGGCGTTGAGAAACCTGGTTCATTGATGCCCGCATTCGCACAGGAACACGGCGGGCCATTGAAGAAAGAACAGATTGATTCACTAGTCGTTTACATGACCACGGATTTTCCCCGCGAGCACAAGCCGACCGTGCAGATTAAGCCACCGGCCGCCATCCCTGCGCCGAGCAATCAGCCACCCCAAGCTTCCGTCAGTCCCGGTCCGCCTCCGCCGCCCGGCATTCCTGGTAGTCCGCAGGCGGTTATTTTGCCGACGGTTCAACCGGTAAAAAAATAATTTGCCAACGCACGGGCAAACCGGCTCATTCATTGCGCGAATCGCGTCGCGTTCCTGAAATGAAAGGCCGTTTAATCACATTCGAAGGCACGGAAGGCAGTGGCAAGTCCACGCAGATTTCCCTTTTGAACGAACGCCTGCGCGAGCGCGGTTTCAAAGTCCGCCTCATCCGCGAACCCGGCGGCACTCCCATCGGCGAAGAGATCCGCCACACGCTCAAACACAGCAAGGACAATCACGCGATGATGGCCGAGACGGAATTGCTGCTGATGAACGCCAGCCGCGCGCAACTCGTCCGCGAAACTATCCGCCCGGCGCTCGCCGCCGGAGAAATTGTTTTGTCGGACAGATTTTATGATTCAACGACCGCGTATCAGGGTTACGGTCGGCAATTGGACTTGAAGATGGTGAAACAAATTATTGATTCCGCCGTCGGCGGCACGCGGCCTGATTTGACGCTGCTCCTGCAGGTGCCGCTAGCAGTCAAGGAAGCCCGGCTCGCGTCGCGGCAATCCACTTTGCCATTCGTGCGCGACCGCATTGAGGAGGCGGACAGAAATTTTTTCGAGCGCGTCGCGAAAGGTTACGCCGCCATCGCCGCCGCCGAACCTGAGCGGATCAAAGTGCTCGATGCCACCGGCACCGTTGAAAAAGTCCGGGAACAAGTCTGGAAACTTGTTGAGCCGCTGTTAAAAAGTTGAATCGCCACAGAGCCACAGGGACCACCGGGAGAATTTAGTTGAATTCTCTGTGTCCTCGGTATCTCTGTGGCAGAACTACTTTCAGCACCATGCAAAACAAAATCCACCGCCGCGATTTCATCCGGCAAACTTCTGTCCTCACCGCTGCTGTTGCCTTCAGCCCCGTTGCTCTGCGCGCTGCAAATTCCGCCAACCGAAAAATCACCATCGCCATCATGGGCTGCAACAATCGCGGCATGGATCACATTGCGGGCTATCTCGCGCTGCCGGACGCCGAGGTTGCTTTCATTTGCGACGTGGATTCCCGCGCGGTGGAAAAAGGCATCGCAGCCGTCGAAAAGAAAACGGGCCGCAGACCCAAAGGCGAAAAAGACATCCGCAAAGTTCTCGAAGACAAATCGCTCGACGTCATTTCAATCGCCGCGCCCGACCACTGGCACGCGCCCGCCACCATTCTCGCCTGCGCAGCGGGGAAACACGTCTATGTCGAAAAACCCGGCAGCCACAACGCGCGCGAGGCGGAACTGATCGTCGCCGCCGCGCGCAAGCACAAGCGCGTCGTGCAGATGGGAAACCAGCGTCGAAGCTGGCCGTGGGTCATCGAGGCGATCAACGCGCTGCACAATGGCGAAATTGGAAAAGTTTTTTTCGCGCGTGCGTGGTATACGAACCATCGCCCGACTATTGGCCGCGGAAAAGAAGTTCCAGTTCCCGGGTGGCTTGATTATTCACTCTGGCAAGGCCCGGCGCCGGAGAAACCTTACAAAGACAACATCCTTCACTACAACTGGCATTGGTTCTGGAACTGGGGCACGGGCGAACTCGGCAACAACGGCGTCCACGCGCTTGACCTCGCCCGGTGGGGTTTGCGCGTTCACCATCCGAAACGGGTGACGTGCGGCGGCAACCGCTATCACTTTCAGGACGATTGGGAGTCGCCGGACATTTACGTTGCAACGTTCGATTTCGGCAATTGCGGCATCGTTTGGGAGGGCCAAAGCTGTGATCCGCGCGGGTTTGAAGGGACGAGTTTCGGGGTGAACTTTTACGGCGAGAAAGGCTCGCTCGTCATCGCCGGCAACAACGCGACGTTCTTCGACCTGAACCAAAAAATCGTCCGCGAAATCAAAGGCAGGAGCGACGACACAAGCCATTTCAGAAATTTCCTCGACGCCATTCACGGCGAAAAAAAACTGAATTCGGAAATAGAAGACGGCCAGCGCAGCACGTTGTTGTGTCATCTCGGCAACATCGCCTGGCGCAGCGGCCACACGGTCAACTTCGATCCGCAATCGAGAAAAATCGTCGGCGACAAAGGCGCGATGAAGTTTTGGTCGCGCGAATATCGCCGAGGTTGGGAACCGCGTGTGTAAGTAATGGAATGCGAATGAACTCCGTGCTGTGTAAATACTCAGGACTGACCCGAATGGCGCTTAGTTAAGAACCCTGCTCGATGAATTTCCTGCGAATTCCCGCGAAAACTCAGCGAATCGCTGCCTTAACTAAGCACCATTCAGGACTGACCCCCTTACTCGCTTTGTTTTAACCGTCGTATTTCCTTATCTGCCAGATCCTTTCGATAAATGCTAACACGACACAATCCTGATTCCTTCGTTATGGTGCAGGCAACAAAGTATGGCCACATGGTTCCAACAACAAAACGAGGAAACCCTTTGAAATCTTCGCGTTCCGGCCGTCCCAACGCCTCTCTAACTTGCTTGTAAGACATGCCCTTCCGAAGATCCAATCCTAGGCGCTCCAATAGAAGATTGCCTGCTACCTCAGGGCAACCATTTTCGAAGTCGAGATCAATCCCGACGGTCTGATGAGAGGGCTTGGGCAAGCTTATGAAGCAAGTAGGGCCATATCCTTTCAAATTCGCCAAACCGATCGGACACTCGAAACCACCTGAGTCATCAATGTAATAATCAGCAGTTCGTGGAAAGAATGAGAGAAATCTTAGCTTTCCAAATTCTTCGTAGGATAATCTGTTCAGTCTGATCTCATTCATTCTGGTAATACTTATCGCCGTAAAGTTTTTTGAATATCGAAATTCCCCCGAAAAGGGGTCAGTCCCGAGTATTGACATTGTCGTAGCTAGAAAACTAGAACTAAAACAAACTGTTCACCGCAATTCCAAGTATGCTGAGCGGGCCTTGGTCTTCCAGACCTTCGGTCGCCTTGTCGAGTTTCTGTAATGTCAGTTTCGCGTTCTTGTAAAATTCCTCGTCGTTGACGAGCTTGCCGACGGAACCCTGACCGCGATTTATCTTCTCCAGAATTTCCCGGAGGTTTGTCATGGAATTGGTCGTCTCGCGCCAAAGGGAATCATCTTTGACCAGCCTGCCGACCGTGCCTTCGCCGGAATTGATTTGGTCCACAATCTTGCGCGCGTCGCTCATCGTGGCCCGCATTTCATCCGTCGCGGCCTGCAAATTTGTCACCGTCTCAAGTGAGGCGTTGTAAAGCGCGTCATCAAAAATCAATTTGCCGACCGTGCCTTCGCCCCGCGAAATCTGGTCGGAAATCGTTTTCAAGTTTGTGATGCTCGCGCTGAGAGCGTCTCTGTTGGCCTTCAGGAAATCGGTGAGCGGCCCGAGAAGGTTTTCGATTGTGTCGCCGGAGAAACTCTTGGTGATGTTTTCAATCCCACCCGCGACGTTGTCCATCTTTTGCATGATCTGGCTGAGGTCGGCCTGTTCGGCGGTGTTGATGATGAAGCCGTCCTGCGCAGGCTGGCCTGCCGCGCCAAAATCAATCGAAACAAAATTCTGCCCCATCAGGCCGGCGAACTTGATGGTCGCGGTGCTGTCCGTTTTCACGGCGGCTCCCTTTTCCAGTTTCATCGTGACGCGCACCTTGTTCAGATTCGTCGCGATGGTGATTTGTTTCACTTTGCCGATTTCGACGCCGGCCATTTTCACGGCGTCGCCCACCTTGAGTTCCTGGGCCGTGTTGAAGAAGGCGTCAATCTGGTAGCCGCTTTTGAAAAAACTCAGGCCGCCGATCATTTCAAGAATGATGAAGAGCGCGATGAGCGTCAGCGCCACAAAAATTCCGAGCCGTGTTTCAAGACTGTTTTTCATGGAGTTCCTTTTCTTTGTCGTTGTTGTTGTTAAAACCTGCAGCAAAAAATTTCCGGATGATCGGGTCGCGACTCCGCTTGAATTCCTCCGGCGTGCCGATCGAAATAATCTTTCCCTCGTGAATGAATGCTATCCGGGTTGCAACGGCCAGGGCCAGATCGCGGTCGTGCGACACGATGAGCGACGTGACATGGATGCGCTCGTTCAAGCTCACGATTTCCTCCGCGATGGTTTCGGCGCTCAGCGGGTCAAGCTCGCTGGTCGGCTCGTCGTAAAGAATCAATTGCGGCTCGATGACAAGCGCGCGGGCGATGGCGGCGCGTTTCTTCATGCCGCCGGAGAGGTCAGCGGGCATTTTGTTTTCAGCGTCTTTCAAGCCGACGATCTCCAGTTTTTCCGAAACGATGCGCGAGATTTCTTCCGGTGGTTTGAGCCGATGCTCGGTGAGGTAAAGCGCGACGTTTTCGCCGACGGTCAGCGAATTCAGCAGCGCGCCGGATTGGAAGACCATCGCCATGCGGTATTTGTCCATGACCTCGGGCGATTGAATCGTCTCGCCCTGGATTAAAATTTTTCCGGCATCGGGAGTTTCCAAGCCGATCAGGTGCTTGAGCAAAACCGTTTTTCCGCTGCCGCTAGGCCCCATGATGCAAAAAATTTCCCCCGGTTTCACGTCGAAGTCCAGACCCTTGAGCACCTCATGGCCGTCAAAACTTTTCCGCAGGTCACGAACTTCGACCTTAACACCGTGTTGATTTTGTGGTTGCGGGTTCATCAGTCGAAATACATCAGCCAGCGCGTCAGGAAATAATCGAGGATCAAAATCAGCACGATGGAATTGACGACCGCCTTCGTGACGGAGCGTCCGATGCCGCGCGGCCCGCCAATCGTGTTCAGTCCCTGATGACATGAGACGATGCCGACGACGATGGCAAAAACAAAACTTTTGAAAACTCCGTTGATGACATCGCCGGCGTCGAGGCTGTGACTGAGCGTGTTGAAGAACGTCTGGTATGGAACGTTGATCTTGTTGTTGATTGCCGACACGAGCGCGCCGCCGAGCCAGCCGACCATGATCGCAAAAATCACGAGCATCGGCAGCGCCACCGCAATGGCCACGAGCCGTGGCAGCACGAGGTAATTAACCGGGTTGATGTTCATCGTCCGCAGCGCGTCAATTTCCTGATACACGCGCATCGAGCCGATTTCCGCGGCCATCGCCGAGCCGATTCTGCCCGCGATCAGAATGGACATCATCACTGGCGCGAGTTCTCTGCAAACCGAATTGCCGACGACTGCGCCGATGAAAGCGGCCAGACCGCGCTCGGCGAGAATTGGCCCGGTTTGCAGCGCGATGACGCCGCCGATGAACAGGGACAAAATGCAGGCCATCAGCAGGCTCGCGCTGCCGATTTCAAAAAACTGGTCATAAACTTTGTGCCGCTGACGCCACGTGCGCGGCAGCGCCAGCAGCGTGGCCCAGAACAGCGCGATCATTTGTCCGATGTTTTCAAACATAAAATCTGCCGTGAACTCCGACAAAACGTTGGGTGGCACAGGCGTCCCGCCTGTTGTTTTCGGCGTCTCGCCGAAAACCGTCGCGAAAGTTCGGCCATTCAGGCCGACGGACAATAAACAACAATCGAACTCTCTCGACAAAATTCGGCGGGACGCCGAATTTGACGCGCGAGACGCGCGTGCCACCCACAAGGCGTTCAGACTCGCGGGTGAATTCAGCCTGGCCGTTGTTTCGGGGATTCATACGACGATTGTTTGTTTTTTCGAGCCGGGTCTTGAACTGTGGCTGACTTCTCGGATTTACCGAACGGAACATAAAAAACTCTCAAGCGTTTGCCTTGCGTGTTTGATTGATACTGGAAAAGTCCGAACAAGAGCGAGATTTTTTTCGACGCCGGCGCGGCGTCGCGGCGGTAAAGGTTCCAGAGAAGCGACTGGCTGTTCGCGCCGGTCTTCGCGTTTTTTTCCGCGCGGAAGACCGACCAGACCGGCGAATAAGCGCGCTCGATGCTTTTGTTGTTCGGCAAAAATGGCTCAAGCGGCGCAAGAATTTGCAGCCGCGTGTCGCCGTTGAAATTCTTTTTGCGCGTGAACAGCGGCCAGAAATCTTTGCGGTTCGATGCGTCGCCGGTTTCGGTGTTTTTTTCGTTCACGTCCGAGTAAAGGAAAAACAAAATCCGCGCGCGCTCGCGTTCGAGCGGGTCGGAGTGAAAGCGTTTGAAGGAATAAAAAGGCCACAGATAGAAATCGCTCTGCTGCGTCGGGGTCTTCATATGGCTGAACAACGGCCAAACGCGGTTTCCCGTCTTGCCTTCGCCGCGCGCAAAAACAACGAGAGGGTAGGGCAAATCCCATTCGCGATATTCTTTTTCGCGGTCGTCGCTGTAATTGAAAAACGGCCAGAGAAAAGTGGACGAGTCGCGTTGCGGCGAGCGATACAAACTGTAAAGCGGCAGGATGGCGTTCTGGTGAACGGGATTCGTCGTGCCGATGCCGGTTCGCGCGTTCAGGAAAAACGGCCACGCGGCAAAAAATTTGTCGTGGCCGCCGATGATTGCTTCGTCGCCCCAGATGTTGGTGCTCGTCGTGATTTCCTTGTGCTCGTGGCCGACGACCGGCCAAAATTTCCAGCCGCGCAGACCGTCGCCGCGCCGCAAACTGAAAATCGGATAGAACCAGTTGTCCGTGACGACGTCTTTTTTTCTGCTCTGCGCGTAAACCGGCATCATGACAAACTTGATTTCATCGCGGAGCAGACGATTTTTCACATGGCCGTAAAACGGAATCAGCGCGGTGTAATTTTTTTCCGGGTCAGTCGAGCGCTGCTGGAAATAGAATGGGAAAATTGTGAGCCGGCGGGCATCTGTTTCGTTCTGATCCCGTCCGCCGGCAAAACTGAAGAGCTGAAAAAATTGCCAGCGATATTCCCGGCCAAAGCGATCGTAGGTCAAAATGGGATAGGCCAGATCGAGCTCTGAAAAATCTGTCTCGCGGTCGCGGGTGTAGGAGCCGAGCGGCGGCACGGCCCATTGCTGCTGCGTCTCTTTTTCCTCGAAGCGAAAAAGCGGCCCGAGCGCTTCAGCGCGGTGTCCGTCCGCGAGCGTCAGCGGAAAATCATCGAACAACAGGCCGGCGTTCAACCAGTCGGGTTGCGCATTGGCGGAAGAAACTGCGCCAACGCACAAACAGAGAGCGGATGAAAATATTTTAATTGTTGAACGCATGAGCGTTGGTTGGCGAAATAGTAAAAGCAGCGGCTTGCGGGTCAAGTGTTCGCGTCGCTGCTTTATGATTTGGCTGGTTGCAATTCAATTTTCCGCCACGCGACCCATGTCAGCAGGCCGACGACCACGCCGCCCAGATGCGCCAGCGCCTCCTTTTTTGGCTTCAACTCATTCGTCTCGTCGCAAGCACTCAATCCCTCACCGTTTCACTCACCCGCCCGTAAAAGAGTTTTTCAGGAACGACGAACTATAGCAATTCATATTGACATTGGCACATAGTCTGATAAGGTCAGAGGCATGA
>CAYMCQ010000011.1:0-75825 GCA_964389025.1 uncultured Verrucomicrobiota bacterium | reverse complement strand
AGCTCCCCGCGCACTACTTACGAAATCCCAAACTCAAAAACCGGGGATAGTCCTGCCAAAGAAGCACGAACCTCCAAATTCCAATCAGCCATCCATCTGATGTTTGGAATTTAGAAGTTATTTGGTGTTTGGTTTTTGGTATTTGGTGTTTTATTTTCCCCGCATGGATCATTCACCCGGATTTTTGAAACTCGTCAACGAGGCAAAAAAGAGCGTCGCGGAAATCAGCGTTGCCGAGGCGCGCGGGCGGCTGGCAGTCAACCCGAAAATCGTGCTCATGGACGTGCGCGAGGATCACGAATGGCAGAACGGCCACGCGGCTGAAGCCGTGCATCTCGGCAAAGGCATCCTCGAACGCGACCTTGAGAAACTGTATCCCGACCCAAACACCGAAATCATCATGTATTGTGGCGGCGGGTTCCGGTCGGCGATGACGGCGGATGCCGCGCAGAAGATGGGTTACAAAAATGTTTACTCGCTCATCGGCGGATATAAAGGTCTCGTGCAGGCGAACTGGCCGATGAAGATATAGGAGCGCGGAATTTATTCCGCTTCGACGCGCGCATTGAAAAACGATTGTTGAAGCGGAATGAATTCCGCGCCCCGTCAACCCGCCACCAGCGCATCGCGCTCGGTGAAGCAAAGGCGGTGCAGCATGTTCACCAACGCTTCGAGTTTCGCGCGGGAGAATTCTCCCATCAGGCAGATCTGAATCCAGTTTCTCCGGCGCAGGTATTCGCTGTTGCAACTCAGAAGGTAGCCCGCCTCGTTCAGTTGCCGGCCAATTTTCGTCGAGTTCAAGTGCGGCGGCAGCACGATGGTGACGACTGCGGGCGCAGGTTGGTCATTGCCGACCAAATTAAAACCCAGCGCCGAAAGTTTTGCGCGCAACCATTCGCCCGTGTTCGCGACTTCAACAAAGTGCTCCTGCCATTCGCGCCGCTCGACGGCGGTGCCAAGCGCGTAAACGAGGTTCGATGAGTGTGTGAACGGAATCCCAATGTGCTCCGCGTAGTAACCGAGGTCCAGATAACGCGGCAATTTTGGCGAGGTCGAAACTTTGTGATTGTAGAAAACGATTCCGAGGCCCGGATAGGAGGCGATGCCCTTCCCGCTCGCGCATGACGCCAGATAAACGCCTTCGAGATTCACCGGCATGGTGCCGACCGCGCTGATGCAGTCGAGGCAAAGCTTGATTTCATATTCGGCTGCCAAATTTTTCAGCGCGGCCAGATCATTCAACATGCCGGTTGAAGTCTCGCAGTGCGCGCACCAGATCCATTGCGGCGCGCGGAAGAATGATTGCAGATGCTTCCTCACAATCGAAAGGTCGAACCGCTCGCCCCAGTCGAACCGAACCGGCTCAAAATCAAGCTTGAATCGCCGCGCCTGGTCAATGAGCCGGTCGCCAAACTCGCCGTTGCTGAGGACGAGGCCGGGCTTCTTCTCGAGCGAAAGTTGCGCGCCGACGACGTCGTTCGCGAGCGTGCCCGACCCAAGAAATATTTCGACGCTGCGGGCGCGAGTCAGCGCGCAGAGCTTTTCCTTGGTGGCTTGAAATTCAGTGATGAACAAATCTGAACGATGCGATTCCGGCGGTTGCTCGAAGGCTTCGCGCACTTCGCGGTGAATGGCCACGGGGCCGGGCAGAAAGTTCGCAACGTTCCGCTGGAAAGTCCGGCAGGGCGCAGTGCGAAGAAATTCTCTCGCGCCGCTCTCAAAAATTTCCAGCGTGACGAACATCGGCTGGAATTTTGCATCGCCGGTTCCCACGAGCGGGCCAAACGGCGTGAAGCCCAGGTGCTGGTAAAGTTTCGCCTGCCGCGTCGTGCCGGAAATGACCGCCAGATTGTAGCCTTGCTCGATTCCGTGTTGCCACAACAGCGCGAGCATTCCGCGAAGCACCTGACCGGCGCGAAATTCTTTTTCCACGGCAAGCAACCGGATCTCGCAAATCTTCCGTCCTGGCGGCAGATACGAGTCGAGGTTCGGCAATTTTTGGTCGAGCGAAAACGGCCGGTCGCCGCGCACGGCCATCATGCCGATGAGTTTTCGGTCGCAGAGACAAATCAGGTAGGTGTTCTGCTCGTGAAATTTGTCAACGAGCCGGCGCCCGGTGTTTGGCTGGTGCTGGGGAATTTCCTCGACAAAAGTTTTGTAGTTCAGCCGGTGAATGAGTTCGAATTCCCAGTCTTCACTGGCGGTCTTGAACACGAGTGGTGAGGTCATAGTTTTATGATGTCGTCGGGTTTTGGGTGAACACTTCGGCTGAAATGAAAATGTGAAAATTCTTCGGCAATATTTTTCCGGTGCGCCCAAAGAATGATCGCGGCGAGCACGCAAAGATAAAAAGCCCGCATCGAATCTTTCGCCCAGAGCAAGTCAATCAGTGGCATCGCGGCGACCGCGAGAAGTCCGCTCACAGTTTTTTTGCGAAGAAAAATCCAAAGCACAGCCGCAGTTGCGAGAAGAAAGCCGAACAGGTGATAATCGAAAACCAGCAGTGCGCCGATGGAAGTGGAAACTCCCTTGCCGCCGCGAAAACGAAGTTGCGCCGGCCAGTTGTGGCCGATGACGACCGCCAGCATCGCCACAATTTGCAATCGCGAATCCGGCGAAAACTCCTTTGCAATCCAGACCGCGAGCGCGCCCTTCGCCGCGTCAACCAGCAGCGTAAAAACGAAACCTGTGCGGCCCAGTTCGCGGCCCACGTTGCGCGCACCGATGTTGCCGCTGCCGGTTTCGCGGATATCTTTTCTCTTGAGCAACCGCACGATATAATAACCGGTGCTGACGCAGCCAAGGATGTAGGAGAGAAAAAAGACCTCAATGCCTTGCTGGAACAAAGCGGAGCGCGCGAACACCGGTTCGATCCACGACATAAAGTTCGTTGTTAAATCCATGCCCGGTTGTGCTGTCGGGGCAACTCTAGCGAATGTTACGGGAAAGTGAACAGAAAAATTCTTGACGAAATTCCCCCAGCGTTGAAATAGCGGGCTGTTTTCTAACTGTCTCGTCGGGACGAAATTTCGATGCGGACTGACGGGTTTGGAATGTTTGCCGCGCTCGACAACCTGATATACAAATTCCCATCTCGCGGTGTCTATAACATGAACATGTGCGCCAATACACGGCATGGCCATGAGTGACGCGACGGAAAATATTTCAATCGCCTCGCCTATCTTAACAGGCAGGCGATTTTTCCAGCGCACAGACTGGCGCAGTTTTTGGCTCACAACGCTTTTAATGTTGCTCGGCTACCTCGTCACACTCGCTCCGGACGTCACGCTCGAATTTTCTGGGGTCTTTTCCACGGGCGCGAACTACGCGGGCGTGCCGCATCCGCCAGGTTTTCCGCTCTGGACAATTTACGCCTGGCTTTTCACAAAACTTTTGCCGTTTTCAAATATTGCGTGGCGCTTGGCTGTGTCTTCGGCCGTTGCTGGCTCGCTTGCCTGTGGAATAATTGCGTTAATAGTTTCGCGGAGTGGAGCATTGATCCTTGAAAGTGTTTCTGGTTTCCGACGCCTTCAACCGAAGCAAGAAACCCGGCTGCGTTTGGTTTGTGGTGCCGTAGCAGGAATGACCTTCGGTTTCGACAGCGCGTTTTGGAGCCAGGCTGTCATCGTTGAGGTGTTTGCGTTAGGTGCCGCGCTGTTTGGCCTGACCATTTGTTTTTTTATGCGTTGGTTCTTTGTGCCGGAACGCATGAAATACTTTTATGCGGCAGTTTTTGTTTACGGGCTGGCGTTGACCAACAATCAGTTCGTCATCGTTGCCGTGCTTGGTTTGCCATTCCTCGTAATGTTTGGAGACAAGGGTCTGGCGCGTGATCTTTTTTTGGGAATCAGTCTTCTGGCTGCAATTTGTGGAGTCATTCTTTGTTTCACATCCGCCGGTTGGCCTTGCAGTTTTGGAGGCAGTATAATTTTTCTTCGGATATTCTATTTTGTCGTCGCAGCCATCGCGGCGGGCGTGAGCGCCATGCTAATCGTAAAAACTCGTGCGGTTTTGACGCGATGGAAAGCACTCTTGCTTGCAGGTGGTATTTTTTCGTTTGCACTGATGTTGTATTTTTATCTTCCAATCGCTTCGATGACCAATCCGCCCGTTAACTGGGGCTATCCACGAACGGCAGACGGTTTTGTTCATGTCCTCTCGCGTGGACAATACGAGCGCATTTTCCCGACGACTAGTTTGTTTCGCTACGTTCGACAACTCATCCAATACATCGTGGAGGTGGGAAGCGATTTTGGATGGATCTATTTTGTTCCGTTGACACTCCCGTTCGGCATGATTCATCGGATGCGAGAGCGAGAGCGAGGATGGGTGCTCGGCTTGGGTGTAGTTTATTTTTGTCTCTCGTTCTTGCTTCTGGCTTTTCTGAATCCGCCTCCTGACAGAGCAGCCCTGAACTTGATGAGGGTGTTTTTCTCACCATCTCATCTCGTGTTGGCAATCTGGACAGGTTGCGGATTAATTCTGCTTGGGACGATTCTGGCGCGACCACGTTCGGAAAGTTAATCGGCCCGCAACCGCAATTATTGCTCCTTATTCAACCGCTTCCCATTTTCAGCCCGCCTTTCCAACGCCCTCGCCAATCCGTTGAAAACCGGCTTCCATGAAATTTTCTCAAAGGTTTTGACATGATTTTTGTGGATGATAACGTGTCTAGGCAATGGCGTTACACGCGGATTCCTCTCACGTCGTAACTCTCTTGCGAGTGAATTTCGATTACTGATTTTAATTCATGAGCGACACAACTTTGACAGCAAAACCACCGGGCAGCGCGCCTACGGTCTCCAAAATTCCAGAGGCGGTCATCCGCATCGCGGGCAATTCGCAGGACGGCATCCAAGCCATCGGCGGTTTTCTTGCGCGACTCGCCGGGCGCAGCGAACAGGAAGTCATGACGTTCATGACGATCCCGTCCACGATTTCTGGGGGGCCATCCATCTTTCAGGTGCGCATCGGCAGCGGTGAGGTCCTCAGCCCGGGCGACGACGCCGACATCCTTCTCGCGTTCTATCAACACTCCTACGAAGGACATGTTAACTCGCTGAAAAAAGGCGGCATCGTTCTTTACGATTCGGATCACGTCGAGCCGAAGCCGGAATGGCAAAATGATTTTCGCCACGTTGGGATTCCGATTTCGAGCCTCACCGTCGAAGCCATCGGCGGCACGGCGAAGGACAAGGGCAAAAATATTTATTCACTCGGTTTGATTGCGCGCATGTTCGACTTGAACGTGCCGAAGCTGGAGAAACTCGTCTCGGAACGTTTCACCGGCAAAGACCCAAGCATCGTGAAAAATGCGCTTGCAGCATTTCACGCCGGCTACAGCTATTCACTCGGCGACATGCTTCAGACGTTTCAATTTCTCGACAGCCGGAAACGGGAAACTGCGCAGATCGTGATGAACGGCAACGAAGCTCTCGGCTTCGGCCTCATCGCTGCGGGCATTCGTTTCGGCGCGGGTTATCCGATCACGCCATGGAGCGACATCATGGAGTTGCTTCGTCGCGAGTTACCGAAATACGGTGGCACTTTTGTTCAGACCGAAGATGAGATCGCGGCGATTTCGATGGCGCTCGGCGCGAGCTTTGCGGGTCGCGTTGCGGTAACCGGCTCAAGCGGACCGGGAATTTCGCTCAAGACAGAAGCGCTCGGGTGGGCGGTCATGGCGGAAGTGCCGCTCGTGATCGTGGACGTTCAACGCGGCGGCCCTTCGACCGGGATGCCGACGAACATCGAGCAATCCGACCTGAACATCGCCGTCAACGGCAGCCACGGAGACGCGCCGCGCGTCGTCATCGCACCGGCAAATGTTGAAGATTGTTTTTACAGCGCCATCGAAGCCGTCAACATCGCGCGCAAATACTGCGTGCCGGTTTTGATATTGACAGACCAGGGCATCGCGACCCGTATCGAGGCTTTCCCCGAACCGAACCTTGAAAAAGTTTGTCAGGACATTTCGCCAGACCTCACGCCGATTGCTGATTTCAAGCCTTACGATTTGGCCGCGCCGGACGGCATCGTCGCGCGCGTCGCGCCCGGCACAAAAATTTTGAGCGGCAAATATCCAATCGCCACAGGCCTTGAGCACGACGAACTCGGTCATCCGACTGGCTCGCCGAAGTTGCACATGCAAATGACCGCCAAGCGCCGCAAAAAACTTCAAGCCCTCGGCGCGACGTTGCCGACGCCGAAAATTTACGGCCCGCCGGAAGGAAATGTTTTGCTCGTCGGCTGGGGTTCAACGCAAGGTCCGATCAAGGAAGCCGTTGACCGCGCGCGCGCCGCCGGCGACAGCATTTCCGCAATCAATATCCGCCATATCAGCCCGCTGCCGCCCGGTCTGGAAAATATTTTCTCGGGATTCCATCACGTGCTCGTCGTTGAGATGAATGACGAAGGTCTTTACGGCTACGGCCAGCTTGCTGGCTTGTTGCGCGCGAAATTTGCCGACCCAAAAATCCGCGGCATCACCAAGACCGATGGATTGACTTGGAAGGTGAAGGAAATTTTGGCGCAGGTGAAAGCAAAGCTCGCTGGCAATGGAAAATAATTTCAACGATTTACGAACATGAGTTCACAAACCACTGATATTCCCAACCGCGCCGCAGGCAACATCACTTCCGTCGCCACGCCCGCGCTGCCCAGCGAAGAACGCAAAGGCCTGACCAAAAAAGAAATCGCCGCCGACCATCCGACGTGGTGTCCCGGCTGCGGAGATTTTTCGGTGCTCGCGCTTTACTTCAAGCTTATCGAGAAACGCAAACTCTGGCACGAGAAAATCACCACCGTCGCGGGCATCGGTTGTTCCAGCCGCTTCCCGTATTTCGTCCAGGCACACGGCGCGCATTACATTCACGGACGCGCGCTGCCGTTCGCCGGCGGCATTTCGCTCTCACGGCCCGACCTGCACTTGTTCGTTTTCGGTGGCGACGGCGACGCCTTTTCCATCGGCGGAAATCATTTCAACCACACCGCGCGCAAAAACATCAAGATGACCTACGTCGTCATGGACAACTGGGTTTACGGCCTGACGAAGAAACAAACTTCGCCCACGTCGCCGCTCGGTTTCAAGAGCAAGACCGACCAATGGGGCGCGGTGGATTATCCCATCAACCCGATGAAGCAGGCCATTTCCGCCGGCGCAAGTTTCGTTGCGCGCACCACGGCCTCGAATCCGAACCACGTCCTTGCGATGATGGAAGCTGCGATGGACCACGACGGTTTCAGCTTCGTCGAATGTCTCAGCGAATGCGTGGAATTTTACGATGGCGCGTTTGACGCGAGCAACCCGCGCAAAGGCGGCGTCTTCAACACCGTCCCTGCCGACCACGACGCGACCGACGAACTCGCCGCCTACAAACTCGCCGGCGAACCGTTCCCCGGCTGCTTTGGAATTTTCTACAAAGTCAACAAGCCGACCAAGAACGCCAAGGAAGCCGACATCAACAAGTCTTACATGGAAAAAGTCAAAGGCCTGAAGGACTGGCAAATTCTGCAAAAGACTTTTGAGCGGATGAAGTAAATTTTCGACTCTGGAAAATGAAAAGCCTCGACGTGAGTCGAGGCTTTTTTATTTCCAACCTCTGAAAATACTTCGCGCTACAAACGCCAAACAGTAAAACCGTTCATTTTCCCGTTATTTCTCGCAACTCGCTGTGAAAATCCTGTCACTAGATTTGTATAACTTTGAGTTGTCTCAATTGAAAAACTTTCGTGAAGTTTTAGTGCAGGCCGAGTTAGGCTTGTCGTTGATCGTTCGCTAAGGTCCAAACTTGGCGACAGGTGTGCAGCCTTCGATGACAAGCTTGGTGGTTTCCAACCCCACCCTCGGCCTGCACTTTCGAAATACCTTCCAAGAATTTTCCTTCGGCGACAACAAAAACATACTCAAACACTATTCACGAACTTATTCCCATCAGTTTAGAAGGACAGCGTTCAAGATTTGAGAAAAGCTTGCGGATCAATCGCCACAGTCGGAAATGATTTCAAAACGCCCGCATCAGTAGTCACCAGTTTGCATCCAAGCTTGCGGGCAAGCGCGACGTATTCCGCATCGTAAGCCCAAATTTTTCCTTCGGCAGCAGCGGACAGAACGGCAGTGTTGTCCAGACGATAAACTGAAACAGAAGCAGCACAGAGATTGCAAAGCATGGTCAGGGATTCCAGCGATGCGCCCTTCGAATGATGTTTCAAAGCCACGCTGCGCACTTCCGAGAAAACGAGGTCGGGGCAATGCCAGTCTGAATCTTTTTGCCGGACAGCGCGAGCAATGGAATGGAGATCATCCTTTGGAAAAATAAACCCGGCAACAATCGTTGCGTCCGGGACGATCATTGCCTGCCTTGGCGGATAGCCTCGCGGGTTTCATCAAGCGACAAGCGTGTCTTGATGTCAATCGAGTTGATGCGTCGAATCAATTCCGCCTCGGATAATCGGTCTGTGGGCGTCAACGCGCTGGCAAGCACCTCCACCGCTTCGCCGCTAAGAGTTCGCTGGTGCGCCTTCGCCCTCTTTTTCAGCGCCGAGCGCAAAGGCACAGGAACTTTGCGAATCATCAATGATGTCATTTTCACGAAGGCAATATAAACGCGACAGCTAGTGGAGGCAACCCGAAATCGGCCGGCATTTCTCATTCGCCAACTTTCAGATTCCACCCTAAGCTGATTTCAGATGCAAAGTCCGAGTCTCACCGCGAAACTAAAAACCGCCGGGTCAGAAAAGTTGTCGTGCAGACAGCGTTTTCTCGACGCGCTGCATTGTCGCGCCGTGGATCGCCCGCCGGTCTGGCTGATGCGACAGGCCGGCCGCGCGTTGCCGGAATATCGCGCGCTCAAGGAAAAATATTCCTTTCTTGAACTCGTCCAGACTCCCGAACTCGCCGCCGAAGTCACGCTCCAGCCCGTCCGCCGTTTCGGTTTCGACGCCGCGATTTTGTTCAGCGACATCCTCGTGGTGCCTGAAGCGATGGGGCAGCCGTATCGGTTTCGCGACACTGGCGGCATCGGGATGGATTTTGCCGTGCGCACGAGCGCGGACATCGCGCGCCTCTCAGTCGAGCATGTCGCAGAAAAACTTTCTTACGTGGACAAAGCCCTGCGCCTGCTCCGCAAAGAACTCGGTGACCAAACCGCGCTCATCGGCTTCGCCGGTTCGCCGTGGACGCTGGCGACGTTCATGATGGAAGGTGGCAGCGCAGAAAAATACACACGCGCACTGGCGTTGTTCCGCGAAGACCGAAAAACTTTCAACGCGCTGATGGAAAAACTGACCGGGGCTGTCACCGCTTACTTGCAGATGCAAATCGAAGCTGGAATTGACGCGCTACAAATCTTCGACAGCCACGGCGGGCATCTGCCCGCAAATGAATTTCAGGAAGCTTCAGGACGCTGGATGCGTGAAATAATCTCTCGCCTCTCGCCCATCGCCCATCGCCCATCGCCTGGAAAGATTGTCTTTTCCCTCGGCACGCACGGCAACTGGAACGACCTCGTTGCCACGAGTGCAAACGCGATTGGTATTGATTGGCAATTTTCTTTAGAAAAGGCGCGCGAGATTTTGCCTGCGAACATTGCGATTCAAGGCAACCTTCCGCCGACGATACTCAGCGACGTTCCGCCAGAAACGGTTGTTGCCGAGACGAAGAAGTTGCTGGAGATCATGCGCGACCGGCCCGGTTATATTTTTAATCTCGGCCACGGCGTCACGCCCGACGCAAAGCTGGAAAACATCCAGGCGTTAGTAGATACTCTTCGAGGAGCAAGCACGAATGGACACAAGTAGACTTGAAGAAGTGAGACACGAATTTCACGGATTGACACGGATTAGGAATCAATTCGTGAGAATTCGTGTCATGACTTTTCCGATTCGTGTTTCTTCGTGTCCATTCGTGGTTAAAACGCAATGAGCAAACTGACCGTCAATCTCGATCTCGTGCAGAAATACAACGTGGCCGGGCCGCGCTACACGTCGTATCCGCCTGCGACGAAATTCTCCGATGCGCTCACCTGGCCGGAGCTGGCGGAAAAGATCATCGAGAACAACAAGACCGAACGCGACCTCTCGCTCTACTTCCACATTCCGTTCTGCGAAACGCTCTGCTGGTTTTGCGGCTGCACCACGGTTATCACGCTCAACCACAAGCAGGGCGACACCTACATCAATTACCTCGGCAAGGAAGTCGCGCAGATGGCGGCGATGCTGAACCCGCGAAGAAAAGTTTCGCAGCTTCACTGGGGCGGCGGCTCGCCGACGTTTTTGCAGCCGGACGAAATTCGCAAGCTCGGCGAAATCATCCACAAGCATTTCAAATTTTCCGATGACATCGAAGCGGGCGTTGAAATTGATCCGCGCCGGTTGACTCGTGACCATATCGTCGCGTTGAAGGAAGTCGGATTCAATCGCGCGTCATTCGGCGTGCAGGACTTTGATCCGACGGTGCAACAGGCGGTTCATCGCATCCAACCACGCGACATGACGCAGCAATGTCTCGATTGGGCGCGCGAACTTGGTTTTGGTTCGGTGAACTTCGATCTCATCTATGGCCTGCCGCATCAAACCGCCGAGTCGTTCAATCGCACGCTCGACACCGTTCTGGAAATGCAGCCTGACCGCCTCGCCGTTTTCAGTTACGCGCACGTGCCGTGGGTGAAACCCGCGCAAAAAATCCTCGAGCAAAAAATCCTGCCGACGGCGGAAGTGAAATTGCAGTTGCTCAAGAACGTCATCGAGCGGCTGACGGCGAACGGCTACGTTTACATCGGCATGGACCACTTCGCGCGGCCAACGGACGAACTGGTGCTCGCGCAGCGCAACAAAACATTGCAACGGAATTTTCAGGGCTACAGCACGCGCGGCAACTCGGACATCTACGCGTTCGGCATGTCGAGTATTTCGCAGATTCCTGACGCCTACTGGCAGAACGAAAAAGACCTCGTGAAATACTACGCGGCGCTCGACGCCGGGAAAGTTCCGCTGGTTCGCGGCTACGTGGTTTCCGAGGAAGACAAAATCCGCCGCGACACCATCATGCGCGTGATGTGCGACCTCTCGCTCAACTACGCCGCGATGTCGCAACGCCTCGGCATCAACTTCGCTGAACATTTCGAGCGCGAACTCGAATCGCTCGCCACTTTCGAAGCCGACGGCCTCGTGCGCCGTTCGCCGAAAGATCTTGAAGTCACCAACACTGGCCGGATGTTCATCCGCAACATCGCGATGACTTTTGACAACACGCTTGCGCCTGCTGGCGAGCGGAAACACTCGAAGACGATTTGAACAAATTTTCGGAGGGGCGAGTTACACGAGCCCCAAATCAAATGGAATCCACAAATCACGAACTAGGCAGACAGCGGCGGCCACACTTGCCGTCGAAAGAATTCGTCAATCAAACCGTTATTCAATACGTCACAGTGTGCGTTGATAAACGTCGTCCGTTGCTCGCCCGCGCGGAGATTGTTTCGCTGCTGGTGGACTCATGGCGTGATGCCGGACGTTGGCTCGTTGGACGTTATGTTGTGATGCCGGATCATCTTCATTTGTTTTGCGCGCCGGAAGCGATGCCTATTACTCCGTTGAAGCCGTGGGTTCAGTTTTGGCGCGCTGACGTGACGCGGCGATGGCCGCATCCAGCGGAGAAGCCAATTTGGCAGCGAGATTTTTTTGATCGGCAATTGCGTTCTGGAGAAAGTTATCGGCAGAAATGGCTTTATCTTTGGGAGAATCCTATCAAAGAGAGGCTGATCAAAAAGCCTGAAGATTGGCCGTATCAGGGTGAACTCAATCAACTTATTTGGCATGAACCGGCGTGAACAATTTGAAGTTAGGGGCTCGTGTAACTCGCCCCTCCGAATTTCAACGAAATGAAACCCATCGCGATCATCGGCGCTGGCATCACAGGTCTGACGGCGGCGTTTTACCTGAAGCGCAAAGGAATTCCCGTCACGGTCTATGAGGCGAGCGGGCGTGTCGGCGGCGTGATTCAATCGTTGCGCAAGGACGGTTATCTCGCGGAGTTCGGGCCGAACACCATTCTCGAAACGTCGCCGAAAATTTCCCAGCTCGTTCGCGACGCGGGACTGGAATCGCGGCGGCTTGATCCTGCCCCGAAATCAGAAGCGCGCTACGTCGTGCGCTACAAACGGCCGATTGAAATGCCCGGTTCGCCACTCGGATTTTTCACAACAAAACTTTTCACGGCCAAAGCCAAGTTTGCCGTGATGCGCGAGCCATTCGTCCCGCCGCGGCGCGATGGTAAAGAGGAAAGCATCGCAGAATTTGTCGTGCGGCGGCTGAGCCAGGAATTTCTCGACCACGCGATTGACGCGCTCGTCGCCGGAATTTACGCAGGCGATCCTTACAAACTTTCGGTTGAGCAGGCATTTCCGAAACTTAAAGCGCTCGAAGACAAATACGGTTCACTCATCAAAGGCCAAATCCTCGGAGGACGCGAGCGCAAAAAGCGCGGCGAAGTCGCCAAAGATCGCGCACCGAAGTTTTCCTTCGATGAGGGCTTGCAGGTTTTGCCTGATACGTTGCGCGAGCGGCTGGGTGACGCGATAAAGCTGAACACGGCGGTCACAAAGCTGACGCAAACGCCGGATGGCTGGCGCGTGACAACTTCAAGCGGTGAATTTGAGCACAGCGCGGTGATTTTTTGCGGAACGGCACCCAAACTGGCGGAGCTTCAAATCGTTTCCGGTAGGGCTGCGCTGCCGCGCGGCCCTGAATTTGGGGCGGCGCAGCAGCACCGCCCTACCGACAAAGGCGCGTTGGACTTCTCTGCATTTTCCGAAATCCGCCACCCACCCATCGCAAGTGTCGTGCTCGGTTTTCGTCGTGAAGACGTGGCGCATCCGTGCGAAGGCTTCGGCATGTTGATTCCAAAAGTCGAAGGCTTCAAAATTCTCGGAACAATTTTTTCCTCGTCGCTGTTTCCGAATCGCGCGCCAGCAGGGCATCACGCGCTCACAAGTTACATCGGCGGGGAGCGGTATCCAGAACTGGCGTCGCTACCGCCGGAAAAACTTTACGAAATCGTCTGCGAAGATTTGCGGGTGCTGCTTGGCGTTCGCGACAAGCCGACGTTCCAGCATTGCGTGTTTTATCCAAAGGCGATTCCGCAATACAACGTTGGCTACGGCCGTTACCGCGATTTGATGAGCGAGATTGAAACCAAAGCGCCCGGATTTTTTCTCGCCGGCCATTATCGCGACGGCGTTTCGTTGAGCGATTCGATTGTTTCGGGCTGCAACATTGCGGATCGAGTCGAAAAATTTTTAACCACGGATGGACACGGATGAACACGGATTTTTTGAAACGGCTTAATTTTATCCGTGTGCATCTGTGTTTATCCGTGGTTAGATTTCTTTCCACATGAGCAAAGGCGTTTTATTGGTCAACCTCGGCTCGCCGGATTCTCCGGGCGAGGCCGACGTGCGAAAATATCTTCGTGAATTCCTGATGGACGGCCGTGTGCTGGACGCGCCGTGGCCAATCCGGTTTTGCGTTGTCAATTTTACAATCCTTCCATCGCGCCCAAAACAAAGCGGCGAGGCCTACGAAAAAATCTGGACGCCGGAAGGTTCGCCGCTGGTTGTGATCAGCAAACACGTCACGGAAAAGTTGCGCCAGCGTCTCAGTTGCCCGGTTGAGCTTGCGATGCGTTACCAAAACCCGTCCATCCCAAGCGCAATCGAAAAACTCCACGCGCAAGGCGTGAAGGAAATTGTCCTCGTGCCACTGTTCCCGCATTACGCGATGTCGAGTTTTGAAACGGCCGTCGTCCGCGTCCAGGAAGTTCTCCGAAAAATTGCGCCGCACATTTCCCTGCGAACTGTTCCGCCATTTTACGACGACCCGGACTACATCGAGGCGCTGGTGGGGAGCGCGGAAAAACATTTGCAAGGCGGTTATGACCATCTCCTGTTCAGCTTTCACGGGCTTCCAGAGCGGCATTTACGGAAGGCCGACCCGACGGGTAGCCATTGCATGACAGCGAAGAACTGCTGCGAAGTTTCCAGTCCGGCGCACCGGACGTGCTACCGCGCGCAATGTTTCGCGACGGTGCGCGCGTTCGTGAAGCGGGCGGGTGTCACAAGATTTTCCGTTTCATTCCAGTCGCGCCTGGGCCGCGAGCCGTGGCTGAAGCCCTACACCGATGTTGAGATCCCGCGGCTTGCCGCCGATGGCGTGAAAAAACTTCTGGTCATCTGTCCGGCCTTTGTTTCTGATTGCCTGGAGACACTTGAGGAAATCGGGATGCGGGGGCGTGAGCTTTTCGAGCAGGCCGGCGGAAAAGAGTTCGCGTTGATTCCATGCATGAACGAGCATCCGCGCTGGATTGCATCGTTGGAAACCCTGGTTCGCCGCACGCTCGAACGAGGTCAATACAACCATCAACATCAGCCTGCACCTTCAGGCCGATGTTGTGCTTAGAACATTTGTTCCGCAGTTTGCTTTCCGAATTCAAAACCGGATTGAACTTTACATTCATGCGCGCGTCAGGGAGATTTTTGACAGACGGCTACGTGCGAAAAAGCCATGTCAAAAAGATTCTTCCATTTAAAAAACTTCCGCGCTTCCGCAGTTCAACTAAATACCGCCCGCCGGGGGTTTACACTGATCGAGCTTCTGGTTGTCATCGCCATCATTGCCATTCTTGCCGGATTGCTCCTGCCGGCGCTGGCCAAGGCAAGGTTGAAGGCGCAACGAATCGCCTGTGTCAATAACCTGAAGCAGCTCGCGGTAACGTGCAGGCTGTATTCTGACGACAACGATGGAAAGTTGGTTTCGGCTTATCCCACCTTTGGCGGCTTCACAAACACTTGGTGCGGAGGCAATGCTGAAACCGGCGGTTTGCCGGGTCCCTACGTTTATGGCGGAGCCGATCCAACGGGGATTCAAATCGGACTTCTTTGGCCATATTCCAAAACGCTGGGCCTCTACCATTGTCCAGCCGACAAACGCGCGGCTGACGCTCCCGGTGTAGCTGCGCAATTCAGGGGAAAACCCATTCTAAGAAGCGTCTCCATGAATTCATTCATGAATGGAACGAGCTTTGGGGCGTCAACCACATGGGTCGTCACCAATCCAACAGGCCGCCAAGACCCGCTGCATCCGGTTTATACCAGAGAGAGTCAAATGCTCAAGCCGTCTGCGACATGGCTCGTGCTTGACGAGGATCAGGAAAGCATTAACGACGGGATGTTTCTTGTGGATGTGGGCGGAAATGCGCGCTTTCTTGATTTGCCCTCGCGCAATCACGGTTTCGCCTACGGCATTAATTTCAACGATGGCCATGCTGAAATTTATGCGTTTCGGGATGCTGCGAGCAAAAGCTGGCGCGTAACGGACCCGCGGCCCAAAGGCGGACTCAACGACTGGCAAAAACTTGTCAGTGTCACCACCCATCCCTAGTTCCAAGCTTCCGCTTCAAGCGCCAACTTGCGGCCTGCGGTTTCATCAGAAACCCGGACGCATGTCCGGGTTTCTTTTTTTGCGCTAAAAAAGCTGAAAGTATTTTATACAAATTTCCCGTTCACGGTGTCTATCCGGTGAACTGTGATTCGGGAAAGTCATCTTGAACCGTCCTCTGTTGTCCCGCGTGCGGGAGAGAGGATGGATTGGTGCGAACGCCTGTATGAAAACAAGGCGGCGCAGTTGATTCTTTACGGGCGCGCGCTCGGCCTGAGCCATGGCGAGGCGGAAGACGTTCTTCAGGAAACGTTTCAGGCGCTGCTGCAACGAGAATCTCCGCCGGAGGAACCGGAGAATTATTGCCTGCGCAGTTTTCGGAACCGCGCCTTGAATTACCGCCGCAGCCTGTGGCGGCGCGTGACGCGCGAACTGGAGTCCGTCCGCTGGTTCGAGCGTTCGCCCGGCGAAACCGCCGCCGAGCGCGCGGCGATGGCCGGCCTCGCGCAGCTTCCGCTTGAACAGCGCGAAGTCATCGTGTTCAAAATCTGGCATCAGCACACCTTCGACGAGATCGGCGGGTTGCTTGAGATTTCACCGAACACAGCCGCAGGCCGTTACCGTTACGGCCTGCAAAAATTGAGAGAGCATCTGTTCGTCTCCGCCATGCTTCAACGCGACCGCCCCGAAGCAGAAGGCGAAGGCGGGAAAGGAAAATCGTATGAACCAGTTGGAACATTTGGAAATCCAGTTGCGTGCCTGGCAACCGCGCCGTCCTTTGGCGAAATTTAAAGCTGCGCTGTTCGGCAATAAATCCGCCGACCGCCATTCGCTCGCGTTGTTTTGGAACTGGTCGCTGCCGGTTGCCGCGTGCCTGATGATCTTGCTCGCGACGCTGGGCCAGCGCGCGGACGATCTTGCGCGGGTGGCGCGTCTGAGTGAGCAAGTCCCGTTGGTTGCTACCGTGTTAAGCAATCAAAGTCTCGTGGCTTTCTGGCCGGAAAGCAGCCAGAACGACCAAAACATGCTGCGGAACACTTTTGAATGGACAAATGCCAGCCGTTACACTCCTAGTATTGCCCCTTTAATTCATTGAAACATTTTAGCGACAACTGAATGAGCATGGAAAAACCTAAAGCGCCCGGCGGCAAGGATGGTAAAAATCAGCCGACCTCAAAAACTCCTTCCAGTCCAACGCCCGTGCGAGGGGCGCCTCTGCCGCCGCCTGCGTTGCCGCCGCTGTTTCGGAAAATTGACTGGCTGACGTTCACCCTCACGCTCGTTTTAGTTTTTATCGGTTATTTACTCACGATTTCCCCCGACCTGACGCTGGAAGATTCCGGCGAGCTGGCTGTCGCTTCGATGTATGCCGGAATACCGCATCCGCCGGGCTACCCGGTGTGGACGATTTACACCTGGCTGTTCACAAAAATCATCCCGTTCTCGAACATGGCTTTTCGCGTTTCGGTCGGCTGCGCGTTTTCCGGCGCGCTGGCGTGCGGGTTGATCGGGCTGGCCGTGTCGCGAGGCAGCAGCATGATGATCGAAGGCATCGCCAGCTTGAAAAGCATTGACCGCCGCTTGGAAAACGCCATTTGCGTCGTGTCCGGTTTTGTCGCGGGAACGCTGATTGGTTTCAACGGCTACATGTGGAGCCAGGCGGTGATTGTGGAAGTTTATCCGTTCAGCCTCGTTTCGTTGATGGGCGTGATACTTTGCCTGATGCGCTGGATTTATGCGCCGCACCAGAGGCGTTACATTTACTGGGCTTGGTTTCTCTTTGGAATTTGTTTCACCAACCATCAAAGTTTGCTCGTGGCGGCGATGGGAATTGAAATCGCCATCATCGCGGGACAGCCGAAACTTGGCCGCGATTTTCTCATTGGAAATTCTATTTGCTACATCCTCGGGCTGTTTCTCAAAGCCAACGGGTTAATCACCTCGTGGAACAGTGCGCCGGGGCAGTTAAACATGATCTTCGTCATTTTCAACATGGTGGGACTCGCATCCCTCGTCGGCGCGATTTGGCTGACGATAAAAACCAAAAAAGTTCTGACGGAGTGGCTGCCTGTGATTGTCTGCGGTGTCGTGTTTTTGATCGGCGCAGCCTTCTACCTCTACATGCCGTTGGCCGGGATGAGCAACCCGCCGTTGCAATGGGGTTACCCACGCACACCCGACGGCTTCATTCATGCACTGACGCGCGGCCAGTATGAAAAAACGAATCCGACGAATTTCCTGACTGACCCAATGCGGTTTGTCGGTCAGCTTGGAATGTTGTTCTCAGGCGTAGTGGATGAATTCAACTGGGTTTACGCGCTCATCGCACTCGTGCCGTTTGTTTTCTTCATCAAAATGCAGCGGCGCGAGCGGGCATGGCTCATCGGCGTGGCAGCAATCTATTTTTGCCTCGGCATTTTACTGATTGCCTTGTTCAATCCGCCGCCCGACCGTCAGGCGCGCGAATTGATCCGCGTTTTCTTCACGGCTTCACACGTCATGATCGCGCTGTGCGTCGGCTATGGCCTGACGCTCATTGCCGCGTTCATGGCAACGCAATATGAGCGTTTCAGGCAAATCGGGATTTTCGGCGGCTCTATCGCCGCGGCTTTTTCGATCTGGTCGCTCGCGCGGACTGTTGAAGACACTTTTCAGGAGGACAGTTTCTTTCGCGCCGTCGGCCGTTGCTTTGCAAAAGATCAATACAGCCTGCCCGTCATCGCAGGTTTGTTGCTTATCGCGGCGACGCTGATCTTTGTTCTTGCAATCGTTCTGTCAAAAACGAAGCCGCGCCTCGGAATTGTTCTCGCAGTTTTTCTTGTGGGACCCACGCACTCGTTCATGTCGCACTGGGCTGATAACGAGCAGCTTCACCACTACTTCGGCTACTGGTTCGGCCACGACATGTTCACGCCACCGTTCGTCGCGCCGGACGGCAAACTGAGTTACGATCCGAAGCTTCGGGAGCAAATGTTGAAAGACCCGGAAAAGGCGAAGTTCATCTACCCCGAAATGGACCGCGACACGGTGCTGTTTGGCGGCACTGACCCCGGACGTTTTTGCCCGACCTACATGATTTTCTGCGAGAGCTTCACCCCGGCGGATTGCAAGAAAAACACAGACCCGAATTTTGACCGGCGCGACGTTTACATCATCACGCAAAACGCGCTCGCCGACGGCACTTACCTGCAATACATCCGCGCGCATTACAACCGCAGCACGGAAATTGACACGCCGTTTTTCCAGCCATGGTTCCGCTCGGGCAAAGAGAAAAAACTGAACTACAGGACGAACCTCGTGGCGCGCATCGTCGGCACGCTGCTGGATAAACCGTCCCAATCGCTCGGCGACCACATTGAAAAGATGCGCCGCGTCGGCTCGTCATTCTTTGAGGAAAAAGATTTTCTGGATTTGCCGTCGCTCGCCGGGAAGCTGCGCAAGAGTGATTCGCAAGACGCCGTTTCGAAATTCATCCATGACAACTTGTCCAGGGAGACGCAGGAGTTGCTCGGCAAATCCGCTGACTCGCGGCTGGCGAGCGCGCTGGCAAAGGATTTGAACCGCATCATCGAGCGCGAGGTCCCGCCGCGCCGCGCGAAACAGGAGGACAAAGTTCAGGAGCTTTCGTTTTACAACGCGGAACGTTTCAAGGGCGTCCAGTTGACCGAAAAACTTCAGCGGTTCATCGCGCAAGAACCGCAAAGCCACACGCGCGTCCGCTTGAACCGCCTGCTGCTCGAACACGTCTATCCGAAGGAACTCGCGACAAGTCCCGGCGGCGTTTATCCCGACCTCGAAATTTTCACGCCCACACCTGAGGAGTCGCAGCAGTGTTTCAACGAATATTTGCAAGACGCGCAGAAACGTCTGGCGCACGATATGCAATTCCCGAATGAGCCGAAACAAATCAGGCCGGGCGAAGATGTGAAAATCCTGAACGTCGGCGGCGAGCAGCGCGTCCAGGTCACTGGCCAGGTTGCGGTCATGGCTATCAACGGCCTGCTCACCAAAGTCATCTTCGATAAAAATCCGGGGCACGAATTCTACGTTGAGGAAAGTTTCCCTCTCGACTGGATGTATCCGCACCTGACGCCCTACGGAATCATCATGAAAATCAACCGCGAGCCGCTGCCGGAACTCACAGAGGACATCGTCAAGCGGGACCACGAGTTTTGGTCGCGCTATGCCGAGCGGCTCATCGGAACGAACGTCGTCAATTACGACACACCCGTCAGCAACATTGCCGCCTTCATCGAGAAAGTTTACCTCGAGCACAACTTCAGCGGGTTTCAGGGCGACAGAAAATTTGTCCGCGACGACCAGGCGCAGAAGGCGTTTTCTAAACTTCGCAGCTCCATTGGCGGCGTTTACGCGTGGCGCGTGGGCGAGGTGACTCAGCAAATCATTGCCGCGCAACAAAAGCCTCCCGGCCAGCGCTCGCAGGAGGAAATCAACCGTCTTAATCACCTCATGGTCGTGCGCGAACGCATGATCAAAGAAACCGATTTCACTTTTCGCCAGGCGTTCGCCTTTTGCCCGTATAGCCCCGAGGCTGTTTTTCGCTATTCGCAGTTCCTGCTTCAGATGAACCCTCCCCGCCTCGACGATGCCTGGATAGTGGCGACGACCTGCCAGAAACTCGACCCTCACAACGGCTCGGTCATCGGCCTCGTTGAAAACCTCAGAACCTACCGTAAGCAGGCTGGTTTGCCCGCGCAGCCTGCGTCGCAACATGACACGATAGAACAGCAACTCAAACAAGTGGAACAGGAATACCGCAGCCAGCCGACAAATTTCCAGGCAGCCGTCAATCTCGCGTCGGTTTACATGAGAATGGGAAAGACGGATCAGGTGCATCGGATTTTCGAGCAGGCGCTGGCAAACCCGAAAATCAACGAGCAGGCCGTGATTTTCATCGCCACCGCATACAGGGACATGGGGGATTTTCCACGGCTTGAGCGCGCGTTGGAGCGTCTCGTCGAAGTCACACCCGGCTCGCCCGAAGCGTGGTTCGACCTGGCCGCGCTCAAAGCGTCTGTGTCTGAAATCAACAAGCAGGACAAAACTGCTGATGCGCTGAAAGCCCTGCGCCGCTCCATGGAACTAAACGACCAGCGCCGCGCAAACAGTGCCCCGGCGTCATCGAATCTAGTGTTCTTGATAAAGAGCGACCCTCGTTTCAACTTGCTCAGGACTAACGCTGAATTTCAAAAGCTCACCGGCGGGAAATAATTTTCCACTTCAGTAGTCCACAAAACCGAGGCAAGGCCAGTCGCCGTCAAAGTCAGCGCGTTCGTTCCGCTCGCTAGTGGCAATCCTTCAGTTTCTGTCCACTAAATCGGGACAAGTCCAAATTTCATTTTAGAGGACTCGCGCCCCATTTGATAGTTGCAGTAACCGGAGGTAAATCAATTCGCTGGTAGATGTCTTTATCGTTTTCAGTTCTCTGGTAAATCTTTGGCCAGACGGTCAATTGATATTCGCCTGATTCTTTAACTTGGAAATAATTCTCGACTTTGAATAATCCGATTTGACGCGTCATCGTGACCGTCTTAAAACGCGTGCTAAAAAGTCCGATGTCACCGGGCACGACATGGCTGACTTTCAATTGTCGCATTTCATTCGAGTATAAAACACTCCATCTGATGTTTTCTGGATAAGCTTTTAGCGAAGTAATCTCAGATTTTAGCGACGGAATCTCTTTGCGGGCGGCGTTATGTAACTCGACGGGCCCACAGAACCCACCAGGCGCAGCTAAAAAAAGTGGGGTCTGAGAGGCATCGTGATGGCGATTGGTGCTCGTGAAATCTTCCCGAAGTATCTGATCACGGACATTAGTTAGCAAACTCACGTAAACAGCAACTTCCGGCCGCGAATTATCACCAAGACGGAGAACTTGCACTTCTCCCCTCAAGCCATTTGTTGCATTGCCAAATACTCTCGCATCATTGGAATGACGAGTTATGACCTGATTCGTCTCTCCACCATATAATCTGGGTTCTGATACGAAGAGCGAGATTGCAGGAATCAACCAACTTTTGATCAATAGATGCATAAAAAGCCTCTGTTAAGGTGGCGGAATGTTCGTCGCAACTTGCGACCAATGAGGAAATGCTTCTGAAGGCGTGACGGAGCCGTCAATGTGAGCACTCGGCGTCGTCACTTTGTGGGGTATATTTGTTCCAACCGGTCTTGGCGGAGTGTAGTCGCTGAAAGCTTGGCCGGAAACTTGTGTCAGTGCTGTGGAAGCGTGAACATCCCAGTTCACAATTCCAAGGGTCACATAAATGTTTTCATCTGGGGTTCCCGCGTCTGGTCTGAAGCGGCCATAGTCAGTAAAATCAACTTGAAGAAAGGTGTTGCCAATGCAATCCAGCCCGGGTCCATCCTGAAAATAAATCTCATTAGCGATGAATTGGGCTTGAACAGAGATCAACGTATTCATGTAGAATTCTTGATTGTCTAATTGAATCGTGCCAAAGGTGTTTATACCAGAGGAAGCATTAGTCGCGTAACCATTCCACAGTTGAGTTATGCCTGCTGATCCATCAAAGAGGCTATCCACATCCACCAAATACTCAGCGGGCCGATCTGCCACCAAGATGTCGTTAAGCGCATTTGTTTCACCATAGATATGACCGTGTCTCACTGAAGCGGACAAAGGATCAACTGGTAACCTGTAATTTGTGAGTCTAGGCCGGTGCATGCCGAAACGTCCGTTGGCAACTATCTTCGCTTTTTGACCGTTTGTAAAAGTCAGCTTTTCTTCGACTTCAGCCGAGTAATCCGCGGGCGGGCTGAACTTGCCGGTAACCCACCAGTTTGCCGTTATCTCCTTTTTTAGCAGGTCGGAAAGGTTTGAGTAATCAATCGAACACGTCGTGCAGGATTGCGTTGCATAGTTCATATACGTCCCATCGAATGTCCATTGGAAAGTCGTGTTGCTACCCTGAATACCCGGCGGCTCTCCATTCCAAACAGGCTCGAAAGTCACCTTTTGCCCTACGCAAAATGCCGCGTTGCTGACCACCGTGTCCGGCTCAAGGTAGGCCGTGTTCGCCTTGATGGTCAGCTTGCATTTCTGCGGGGTCACGGTGAAGGTATAAAATTTTTGCGGGGCTTTGACGGTGACATCCACGGTTCGGTTGTCTTCCAAGACTTTGTAGAGCCTGCCGTCGTTTCCGAGACGCCCTAAGTCGGGAATGTCCAAATCAGTGTAAGGTATGGCACGTCCAACTGAATCGAAAACATCCGTGTATTCGGTCGCGCTTGCAGTTATTACAAAAAGATTTTTCCTGTTCGAACCAGCTTTGCCGCCCGTGAACAGTTGGACTTGTGTGTCGCCCGTGTGCTTGACTTTCAGCCAGCCTTGGGGATTCGGCAGATTGCGAAGGATACCGCCTATCTTGCCGTGTTCCATCCAATAACCTTGTGGTTGCGCGGGTTGGCACTCGTTCGTTGTCGTCGTGGTCTGGCCATTCTGAGTCACGGTCGAAATGCTCGTGCAGGTGCTTTCGCCACAAATCACTCCCGGCCCCGGCGAACATGGCGGCCATACATGCCAAGACATCGAATCCGAATCCGTTGTGGGAGTATGAACGACAGTATGTAAAAAGCCGCGAACTTCCTTACCGCGCACCCATGGAATTTCTTCTTCGCTGTGTCCTGTTTGGCCGTCGCCGTAGTCCCATTCAAAGTTATATGTGATAGTTTGAGAAATGATTTGAACCACCGCCGGTTTGTCTGTCTGTAATTCGGCGGTGATGGCACTGGCTGAACTCGGATTGCCGGGATTCGTATAACTTGAACTTGTCCCGCCGCTGCCGCCTGTGCCGTTGCCGCCGTTGTCGCTCGTGGGAATTGCCCTCGCTTGAACCAAAGCCGTGCCTCCCTCACTCAGCGGAACATTGTCCGCACTCCAACTGCTTCCGCTGATCGCCGCTTCAACGCCGTTGACCCAAACCTTGAAGCCAGTTGTGCTGATCGTGCCGCTCACAGAAATGTTCGCGTTGTTGAGTTGGCTTTCATCAAGAGTATTGATCGTCAAATCTACCGTGCTTTTCACAATGTTGATGTTTGTTGTCGCAACGTTGCCAGCCGCATCCGTCGCAACCAGCGTCAGCATATTCGTTCCACTGCTCAACGGCAATCCTTCGACCCACAAAAGTCCGTTCCGTTCCACCAGTGCCGACACAACATTCGTCACGCCATTTGTATCCACGATTTGCGCGCTGACTTGCGCCGTCGGGTCGTCAATGAAACTCCGCAGCGTAAAACTCGTTCCGCTGATTTGCGCGCCGTTCTGCGGCCAGTAAAGTTGAATCGCCGGCGCATTGGTGTCGCCGGAGAAATCCAGGGCGTAGTTGTAGACGTTCGTGCTTGAGTTGCCCGCCAAATCCGTCACGCGCAACGTGACCTTGTTCGTGCCGTTCGTCAGCCCGATGTCGAGGCATTCAAACCAGTTCGTCGTGAAGGTTAGAGTGTTCGTGTTGAAATACTGCGCGCTGACAAAGCCTTGTTGGTTCGTGATGAGTCCGGCGGAGTTGGTCACGTCGAAGTAAATGGCTGACAACGCTTCGGGACTGTAACCTTGCAACTGAATCATCGGGCGCGATGTCGTGCTGGCAATGGGATTGGTGATGACGATGGTTGGCGCGGTCGTGTCGCGAATAATTGGATTCCATTCCCAAGTCTGCTCCGAATCTTCCGAGCGACCGCGCAGCCCAATCCAAATATCCTGCTGACCGTCGGTTGTTCCGAGGCCAGCGATCACATTCGTGTTGCTGAAATTTGTCCACGTTGCGGAAGCGTAGTTCGTGCTGTTGACCAGCACCGCTATTTGAGACGCCACGCCGCGAAGCACTTCAATCCTGCCTGTCGCACTGTTTGCGTTGACGTGGTCCCCCGGATAAAACGTCGTGGTGAAATTGATCGTGTTCGGGTCAGTGGCGTTTTGATACTCCGCCAAATTACTGTCGCCGTCTTGGTCGTAATCGCCTTCGGCGGTTTGATCCAAATTCCCAAAATATTTTATTTCCCACCAGTCAGGCAGGCCGTCGTAGTCGAGATCGTGTTTGCATTTGCCCGCGCAACCGGCGGAATAGAGCGCGGTGACTTCGGTGTTGGTCAAGGCGCGGCGATAGAGGGTGACCTCGTCTATCACACCTTTATACCAGCCATTGAATCCACTTTGAGGATGCACCCCGATGCGCACGGGGGCGGAGTTGCTCAATGAGGCGGTCAAAACCGTGGGGTTGAAGGTGAGTTTTGAAACCCCGTCCACGTAGATGTGTCCGCCATTCGTGGCACTGCGATTCATCGTCACGACCAGGTGGTGGAAGCCGCCGTCGCGCAAATCTCCCGTGGCAATAAAGTTGGCGTAGCTGGTCCCGTTCGCGATCTGGAATCCCGGCACGCCGTTCACCAGAAACAATTCATAGCCGTAGGCGGTGGATGAATTGGGCGAGTGTCGCTTCCCGACGACGCTCATCACGCCGTAGGTGTTCGTGTTCGCCAGCGGTTTGACCCAGGCCTCGATGGTGACGTGCTCGTTGGTGGTGGCAAGGTTTAGCGCGTTGTCGTTCGCGGCGGTCACGCCGTCATTGATGCCGTCAAAGGAAAAACCCTGGCTCGCCACGGCGGATTCGTAAGTGGCACCGCTCAGGGTGGCATTGTTGGTCCCGGCAAAATCGTTGGTGTTTCCATCGCCCGGCCACCACGCGACGATGTTTGTGGGCGCGACGACGCAGTTGGGGTTGATCTTTCCGGCAGCACCCGCGTTGTAGATGCCCTGGATTTCCGATTCACCCAATGCCCGCGCGTAGACGGCGGGTTCATCTATGTTGCCTTTGAAGTAGCCGAAGTAGCTGTCCGGGTGGACGCCGATGCGAAAGGGCTCTGCATTGGAGAGGTCGTCGGATATGGCGGTCGGATCGAAGAAGTTCGCCACGCCGTCCACGTATAATTTTCCACCGTCGGGATCGTCCCGGTCCACCGTGACGGCGATGTGATGGTATTGGCCGTCCGCCCGCAGGTCGCCAGTTACGCCCACGTTCAGATAGCCGTTGACCGGATCGCCAATTTGAAATCCCAACTGACCGTCAATCAGGAACAATTCGTAGCCAATGCCGGCGTAGTAACGCTTCCCGATGATGCTCATGATGCCGTAAGGGTTGGTGTTGGTGAGGGGTTTGATCCACGTTTCCATGCTGAAATCCTGGGCAACACCAAAGTTTAATGACGCAGTGTTTGGAACGGTCACAGCGTTGCTCACTCCACCAAGCGAAAAGCCCTGGCCGACTTTGCCCGCGCCGTAGGCGGCAGTCCCCAACCAGGTTCCGTTGTTGCCGTTCGCGATGATCGCGTCGGTGGCGTTTCCGCCCGCAGGCCACCAACTGATGATGTTCGCAGGCACAGGCACGGAACTGACGATGACGAAATCCAAAACCACCGCTGGCTCACCCGACAAGTCCGTCACTGCAACTTCCATTGAGCGATTTTCTTCTCTGGCCGCCCGGCGCTCGGGCAATTCTTTTCGCAAGTCGGCTCGCTTCAAATTGAACGGACCCGCAGCAGCCTCGGCCTTCGGCAGAGTCTCCAGCATGGTTTTGATGGCGCGATAGTCAAGGGTTTCAATCAAGAACGTGCGCTTTTCAATTTCCGTCCACGCTTTCGAGGATAGGGCAGTGTCTTGCTCGTTGTCCGACGCGAATGCTTTCCCCAAAATAATTTTGGCGGACCCGAAGGTCAACGTGTCGTCGTTTACGTCAGCCGGCGGAGCATCGAAAAGGTTTGCCCGCAGGTTGATGATTTGCGTTTCCTTTACCGGCTCTTCGGTATCAAACCATTCTGTCCAAACTTCCAAGCGCGTCGTTTCCTCGTTCCAGCCCTTCGGCAGTTCCGCGTTCGCATGAAGCACAATGTCCTGTTCAAGTGAAAAGCCTGTGTAGCGGTAACGTAAATCCGCGCTGATACCATCAAATGCATTCGTGAATATGACTTCGTTCGGCAACCGGATGATTCCAATGCGATCCTGGATTTCGCCGAGCAAAAGGCTGTTGCCCGTGGCCGTGTCATACCACGCCAGGTAGCAGGCCTTCGCGCTTAACTTCCGTCCATCGGGAGTCGTGACGACAAGAACACGCTCGCTATTTGCATTTGCCGCGAAATTAGCCTTGAGCAAGCCGAAGTCCGCTTTCGCGCCGCCAGCCATGGGTTCGATCTTTTGTTCGACGGCCCAAAAGTCCTTGCCCGCAATCGCAGCGTTGTTGGTTTGGGGAATGTCTTCGGCAGCCATTTGCTCAGATTTACTCTCAAACACCGGCGTAGCGAGCGGAAGTGTTATCACCGTTCCGGGCGGAACATTGCTGCCAAGTTTTCCCGAAGAAACCGACGTGCCGCCGGACGTGGGAGAGTTAGTCGAGAGTTGCGCCTGAACAGTGAGAATCAAGCCCACTCCAAGAAAAAACCACAAGATGGTTTTCATAGTCATTTCCTTTCCTGATTGAAACCGATGGCCTCGTGAAGACAGCCGCGTGCGACAGCTAAGGGTTGTAAATCTTTTGCAAGTAATTGCAAGTAAAATCGTCATTATAGTGACTGGACGGAAAATCGCTTCTTAACTGACGCTGCAATGGTTGAAAAAGCCAACCTCGTTGCAAGTCCTCGGTCAAAGGATTCGGGATGCGCGTAAAGTCAAAGGGCTGTCTCAGGAAGACCTCGCGCTTGAATCGGACACTGCTCCAAGTTACATCGGCGGCGTCGAACGAGGGCAGCGCAATCCTTCATTTAAAAAGCTTTGCGCGATTGCTAAAGCCATTGGTCGCGACGTTGGCAGCTTGTGTCGGAATCTTCCTTTCTCTCACGAGACGTTTTGATTCAGAAAAATTGCCGAAATGAATTACTGACGGCTTGTCGGCAGTTGCCGTGTTCCGGACAATCGTTTAGTTTTAACCGCGTTACGAAACCGCACATGAAAGATTCGCAAACAGAAATCAACGAGCCATCGCCCGTTCCCACGGTTGAGCAGGAAACTGTCATCCCGGCGCAATTGACCGCCGGACAAATTGACGATATTCGGGAACGTGCCGACAAAGCGGACGAAAACTGGGATCGCTACGTGCGCACTGTTGCCGACCTGGAAAATTACAAAAAACGCGCGGCGCGCGAGCGGCTCGAAGGAATCAAATTCGCAAATGAATCGCTGTTACAGGAATTGATTCCCGTGCTGGACAATTTTGACATGGCCCTGACCGCATCGCGAAGCAGCCAGGCCAATTCGCCCGAGTCGCTCCAAGCCGGAATCACGATGATTCATCAGCAACTCAAAAAAGCGCTCGTGGACGCCGGCCTCGAAGAAGTGGACGCGCTCGGGAAGCCGTTTGACCCGAATTTGCACGAAGCAGTTTCCCAGCAGGAAACCAACGACTCGCCAGAAGGTCAGGTCGTCCAGCAACTTCGCAAGGGCTACAAGCTGCGTGACCGTTTGATTCGTCCCGCTACCGTGGTCGTCTCGAAGAAAATTCAAAATGAAAAATGAAAAGTATTTTGGAGCGGCATCAACGCCGGCGCCTTTTGCATTTTTAATTTTTAAAGTTTTTTAATTTTTAATTTTCATCTTCATGGCCAAACGAGATTATTACGAGGTGCTCGGCGTCGAGCGTGGCGCAGATTCAGAGGAAATCAAAAAATCCTACCGCAAGCTCGCCCTCAAATATCACCCGGACAAAAATCCAGGCGACAAGTCCGCCGAGGAAAAATTCAAGGAGCTTGGCGAAGCTTACGAGGCGTTGAGCGATCCGCAAAAACGCGCGGCCTACGACCGCTACGGCCACGCGGCGTTCGACCCGCGCGCGCGCGCCAGCAGTTCGGCCGGCGGCGGATTTCATGATCCGTTCGAGATTTTCCGCGACGTTTTCGGCGGCGGCGCAGGAAGCATTTTCGACGAGCTTTTTTCCGGTGGCCGCCACGATCCGACTCAAGCGCAGCGCGGCTCGGACCTTCGTTATGATTTGGAACTGAGTTTCGAGGAAGCGGCTCACGGTTGCGAAAAGGAAATTACCGTCTCGAAACTGGACTCGTGCGAGTCGTGCGGCGGCTCCGGCGCTGAGAGCGGCTCCAAGACGCGTGTTTGCCCGACCTGTGGTGGTCGCGGACAGATCATCTCGTCGCGCGGCATCTTCAGCATCGCGCAGACGTGCAATCGCTGCGAAGGCGCGGGGCGAACCCTCGAACATCCGTGCAAAGTTTGTCACGGCGCAGGCAGGCGTGAGCGGACTTCCAAAATCAAGCTGCGAATTCCGCCCGGCGTGGACACCGGCGCGCGACTCCGTTCCGCCGGCAACGGCGAGGCGGGCATTCGCGGCGGCTCGTTCGGCGATTTGTATGTGGTGCTTCACGTCAAAGCGCACTCCATATTCCATCGCGACGGGGATGATTTGCTTTGCGAAGTGCCAGTCAGTTTCGTTCAAGCCGCGCTCGGCGCGGAAATCGAAGTGCCGACGCTCAACGGAAACGCGACGATGAAAATTCCTTCCGGAACGCAGCCCGGCACGATGTTTCGGCTCAAAGGCAAAGGCATGAAGAACGTGCAGGGCTACGGCGTCGGCGATTTGCACGTGCGCGTGAACGTGGAGGTGCCTGCGCGATTGACGGCGGAGCAGCGGGCGAAACTTCAGGAATTCGCCGAGTCCTGCGATGAAAACGTGAATCCGATGAGCAAGAGTTTTTTCGACAAAGCAAAAAGTTTGTTCAAGTAGGAAATCCCCTCTCCCGGCGAGACGCCACCCTCTCCCCATCCGATGGGGAGAGGGACGGGGTGAGGGGCGTCCGTGAAAATTTATGCGCCGATTTTTTTTGCCGCCGGAAAAATGCAATGGGCCAGTGCTTGTATTGGCCGGACGCGAGGCGCACCACGCTAGCGAAGTTCTTCGCGCGCGGCGAGGTGAGCAGGTCATCGTGCTCGATGGCGCGGGCCGGGAATTTCTTTGTGAAGTTTCCAGCGTCACGCCGGGTGAAGTCGCCCTGCGCGTGGCAATCGCTAATTCGATTGCTCCCCTGCCCTGTCAAATCACGCTCCTGCAAGCCGTGCCGAAGGGAAAAACTTTTGGAGTCATCGTGGAAAAAGCCACCGAGCTTGGCGCGCATCGCATCGTGCCGATTTTATCCGAGCGCGTGGTGACGCAACTCGACGAGGAAAACAGCGCGGGCAAGATCGGGAAATGGCGGCAAATCGCAATCGAATCCATCAAGCAATGCGGCTCGGCGTGGCTGCCGATCATCGAAGCGCCGGTGACGCCAAAAGAATTTCTCGCGCGCAAGGAGCGGTTCGAACTTTCGCTCATCGCGTCGCTGCAAGACGACCGCCGCTCGCCGCGCGAAGTTTTTCAGTCGTTTGTTTCGGAACAAGGCCGCCTTCCAAAAACAATTTGCATTTGGGTTGGCCCTGAAGGCGATTTCACGCCCGCCGAAATGTCGCTCATCAAATCCGAAGGCGCGCTGCCCATCACGCTTGGCCCGCTGGTTTTGCGCAGCGAGACTGCGGCGATTTATTGCCTGTCGGTTTTAAACTACGAATTGCAAGTGCCGGCTGCTCAACGGCGCGATTGAACCAACGCGCGAAAGCGGGAGCCGAGGTGTTCGGGATGAACCAAAGTTTGCAACTGGCGGGTTCGGGACGGCGACCATTCAGGAAACTCCGCCGATCTGGCAGAAACTTTCGCGACGATGCCGTTCAAAAACTTTTCCTGGGTGGCCAGCATTTCTGTTTTCAACCCGCATTCCTCGCCGGCTTTTTGAACCACGCCAAAGTTGACGTGGGCGGTGATGTCCTGTTCGCCCGCATTGACCAGCACGTCGGGATTCAACTGGTGTTTGTGGTAGGCGCGCAGCGTTCCATTGCGGCGTTCAGGTGAAAAAAAATCCTCTCCAGCCAGACCGTAATCAATCGTGAGCAACTTTCCAGAAACCAAAATTCCTGCGGCGGCGCGCCACCAATCCGTCGCTGCCGGACAAACCTCGATCACAAATCCATCCGGCAAGACATCGAGCAGCCCGGCGAGTTCGTCATCGCCAATTCCAAAATCAGGAACGAAACTGCCGGGCATCCGCATCCAAATGAATTCCCCCTCGTGAACAGCAACGCCCCACTCAAACCACTCGCGCTTCTGTGAGTCCCATCCAAGACGATGCACGGGGAACGCATCCAGAAATTCATTTGAGAAAACCACTCCGCGCACGCCGCCGGTTTCATTATTTAATTCCTCGAGCGATGAGGCCCAATGAATTCGTTGTTCGAACTCACGCAAGTTCTTGCTCTGCCAATCGCGTCGGCGCGCGGACGGTTCGACAATGCAGTATTGAACTGTTTCAAAAGCGCGCGGGCGAAATTCGCGCAGGCAGCTCAAAATGTCGCGGGCGAGTTTACCGTCGTGCGCGCCAGCTTCGACGATTCTGACTTCTGACTTCTGGCTTCTGGCTTCTGCTTCCAGCCATTCGGCGAATTGAAACGCCAGCAGTTCTCCAAAAACGCTTCCTACGCTGACGCTAGTGAAATAATCGCCGCGCCTGCCGATATTGTCCGCTTCCTGTTCATAAAATCCACTATTCGGACAATAGAGCGCCAGTTCCATGAAGCGCGCGAAAGAAACTGTTTTCTCGGCCTCAATTTCGGCAGAAATTTTTTCAGCCAGTATTTTCATTCGCTTGCGTCTGGTGTGGATTTAGCTAATACTCGCGCAACCATAAAAAATTGCTATGGCGAAAATAGATGCCTTTTTCAATTTGATGTTCGAGCAAAAAGCTTCGGACTTGCATCTGGCTTCCAGCAATTCTCCCATGCTTCGCATCAACGGCGAACTGCACCGCGTGGACTACGCGCCGCTGCAGAACGACGAGCTCAAAACGATGCTCTACGAGATCACGCCGGAGTATAAAATCAAAATCTTCGAAGAAACCGGCGACGTGGATTTTGGTTACGAAATTCCAAACATCTCCCGCTTCCGCGCAAATTATTTTCAGCAGAAGAACGGCATCTCCGCCGTGTTCCGCCAGATTCCGTCGAAGGTGCTTTCGTTTGAAGATTTTGAAAAGATTGAAGCGCCTTTACCGGCCGTCTTGAAAAAATTCTCGATGCTGCACAAGGGACTCATCGTCGTGACCGGGCCGACCGGCTCGGGCAAATCCACGACACTCGCGGCGATGGTGGATTACTGCAACAAGAACCGCAAAGACCACATCATCACCGTCGAAGACCCGATTGAGTTCGTGCATGAAAGCAAGAATTGCCTGGTGAACCAGCGCGAAGTCGGCATTCACACAAAATCTTTCGCGGCGGCGTTGCGCGGCGCGTTGCGTGAAGACCCGGACGTCATCCTCATCGGTGAAATGCGGGATTTGGAAACGATTGAACTCGCGTTGACTGCCGCCAGCACCGGCCATCTTGTTTTCGGAACGCTGCACACTTCGAGTGCGGCCAAGACGGTGGATCGCATCATTGACGTTTTTCCCGCCGAGCAGCAAAACAAAATCCGCGCGACGCTTTCCGAAGCACTCAAAGGAATCGTCGCGCAGAATCTTTTCCGCCGCACAGACAAGAAAGGCCGTGTTGCCGCGCTGGAAATTCTTGTCTTCACCACGGCCATCGCAAACCTTGTTCGCGAAGGCAAGACGCACCAGATTCCCGGCATGATCCAGGTCGGGAAGAGATTGGGCAATCAGCCGCTGGACGACGCCATCATGGACCACATCAAGATGAAGCGTGTCGCCGCCGAGGAAGCTTACGACAAGGCGATTGACAAGAAAAAATTCCGAGGGTTTCTGGCGCACCCTCCTGACGACGAGGAAATGTAAATTTTATGCGCCGACCCGAACTTGATTTCATGTTGACGGCGATGCTGGAAGCGTATCCAGAAGTGTCCGATTTGCTTTTCACAGTCGGCAAACCACTGCAGGTCGAGTCCGATGGCGAATTGAAACCGGTCAAGTTCGAAATTCCCATCGAAAAGCTGACACCATTTCAAGTCGAGATGGTCGCGCTCAATCTCATGGGCGAAAACCAGTGGCACATCGAAGATTTGCTGCGGCGCGGCTCATGCGATTCAGCTTACACCCTTGCGGACAAAGCGCGTTTCCGCATCAACATTTTTTCGCAGCGCGGAAATTATTCTGTCGTCCTGCGAAAACTCAACACCGCTGTCCCCACAATAGAAGACCTCAACCTGCCGGAAATTCTCCGGCAAATTCCGCGCGAGAAGACCGGCCTTGTCCTGGTCACCGGCGCGACCGGCTCCGGAAAATCCACGACGCTCGCCTCCGTGCTCAACGACATGAACAAGTCGAGGGCGATTCACATCATAACGCTCGAAGACCCGGTCGAATTCATTCACACCCACAGCAAGGCCACTTTCAACCAGCGCGAACTCGGAACGGATTTTGACACCTTCTCAAATGGATTGCGCGCGGCGCTTCGACAGGCGCCGAAAGTCATTCTTGTCGGCGAAATGCGCGACCGCGAAACGGTGAAAATCGCCTTGAGCGCGGCGGAAACCGGCCATCTCGTTCTCAGCACGCTCCACACGATTGACGCCGGGCAGACCATCAACCGCATCCTCGGCATGTTCGAACCGGAGGAACAGGAGCAGATTCGCATTCGCCTTGCCGACACGCTGCGCTGGATCGTCAGCCAGCGGCTTGTGCCGAAAATCGGCGGCGGACGTTTTCCCCTCGTCGAAGTCATGGGTTCCAACCTGCGCACGCAGGAGAGCATTCGCCTCGGCGAGAGCGAGGGAAAAAGTTTTTACGAAATCATCGAAGCCAGCTATCCGTTCGGCTGGCGGACTTTCGACAATGCATCACAGGAGGCCTACGAAAAGGAAATCGTCACCGAAGAAACCGCTCTGCTCTATTGCACCAAACGCGGCGTCGTCACACGCGGAATTGACGCCCTCAAAAAGAAGCGCGGCGAAATGACGACATCCATCTCGAATCTGAAGATGAAATCCGGCCCGGCTGCCGCTGGTGCTTCCGCCCCGCCGCCGCTTCCGACCACTCTCAAACTCAAATAAGTTATGGCCAACCAATTTGATTTTATCAGCGCGACCGACAAGCCGGCGCTCATCGCATTCTCTTCCCCCGACCTTCTTGAAACGGCGCGCACCGCCCTGCTTGAGCTCGGTTACAAAGTCCACACCGCCGCGACCCATGGAGATTTTCACGTTCGCTTTTCCCAGATTCGTTACCAACTGGTCGTCCTTGAAGAATTGTTTTGCGCCAGCGACATCGCCGACAACATGACACTCCTCGCGCTGCAAAACATGCAGATGAGCCAGCGACGTCACGCTACAATTCTCTTGGTCGGCGATTCATTTCAGACTTTCACCCCAATGCAGGCGTTTCAGCAAAGCGTCCACGCCGTCATCAACCGCTCCGAGCTGTTCCTGCTCAAACAACTCATCGAAAAAGCCGTGGCAGACAACAATTTATTCGTCCACAGCTACAACGAGGCGCAGCATCGCGTCATGACCACGCGCGGCGAATAGTTTGCGCGCTCAGGTTTGTTTTCTCTGGCAATCCATGTAATCTCGACTCGCATGATGCGATTGGATCAGGCGCTGATGGAACGCGGTTTGTGCGAGAGCCGCGAAAAAGCCAAGCGCGCAATCATGGCAGGCCAGGTGCGGATCAACGACCAGCCCGCCCGCAAACCCAGCGACTTGGTAAAACCAGCGGACCAACTCACGCTTGCCGCCGGCGAAAAATACGTCAGCCGTGGCGGACAAAAGCTCGAACACGCGCTCAAACATTTTCAACTGGACGTGACTGGCCTAACCGCAATTGACCTCGGCGCGTCCACCGGCGGCTTCTCAGATTGCCTGCTTCAGCACGGCGCGAAAAAAATTTATGCCGTGGATGTCGGCCACGGGCAGCTTGCGTGGAAATTGCGCCGCGACCCGCGCGTCGTCGTCATGGAAAAAACGAACGCCCGGGCGCTGACCCGTGAGAATTTTTCCGATTTCGGAGGGACGAGCTCCGCGAGTCCCAAATCAGGAACCAAGTCAGGGACTCGTATAACTCGCCCCTCCGAATTCGACGGCGCTGATTTCGTTGTGATTGATTGTTCGTTCATTTCCCTCAAGAAAATTCTTCCCGCCGCGATTGCGCTGGCGAAACCTTTCGCTAGGATGGTCGCGCTGATCAAACCGCAGTTCGAAGCGGGCAAGGCCGAGGCCGACCGCGGCGAGGGCGTGATCACAGACGCGGCGATTCATGCGCGCGTGTTGCGCGAGCTTGAAGCGTTTGTTCGCGGACTAAACCAGGCGGCTTGGCGTGGCGTCACGGAATCGCCGCTGCTCGGACCGGCTGGAAACAAAGAGTTTTTTGTTCTGATTGAAAAACAACCCTAAATCCATCACGCGCATCGGCCTCATCGGCAACGCCGAAAAAGCCAGTTGCGGCGCAGTGCTTGCGCAAGCCGCGCGGCTGAATGCAAAGGCCGGGAAAAAAGTCTTCACCGACGCGATCACAGCGCGGCTCGCCAAATTCAAGTGTGAAGTTTGTCCCGACGCCGCCGCGCTCGCGCGAAAAGTTGATGTGATTGTCGTCTTCGGCGGCGACGGCACGATGCTGCGTGTTGCGCGCGAAATCAGCGGCGCTCAAACTCCCCTGCTCGGCATCAACATCGGCGGTCTCGGCTTTTTGACCGCGGTTCCGCCGGATGGCTTCGGAGTTGTTCGCGCCTGCAACGAGCGGACGAGTTCGGGGCGGTCGGATTTCAGGTTGTCCGGGGAAACGCCCGCCTGGGACTTGGGCAGTGTGTCTGACATTGGTTTCAGGGCCATCCAATCAGCGCGCTCGATGAGCCAATCGCGATTTTCGATCCGAACAAAAGTTTTTGCCACGGGAGTTTTATCGCCTTCGTTTAGAATCCCAAAAGCATAACCGTCGGCAATCCGGCTCGCGCCCCATTCCAAACGTTCATCGCTGGCTGCAACTCCGGCCTGCTTTTCCGTGGCTGCCAGCGGGCGCAGATCAATCATCTGGGATTCCTTCGCGTCCGGCGTTGAATCAATCCACTCCGACCAGACTTCCAACGTCACGTTTTCAGGCTGGAATTCTTCGGGCAACTTGACCGCTTCGTGAAGGATGATGTCCTGCTCCAGCGAATACTTCGTATAGCGATAGCGGACGTCGGCACAGATGGTGTCGAAGGCATTCAAATAAACGACGGTGTTGTCTCCGATGAGTTCGCCGATGCTTTTCCTGACCTCGCCGAGAAGGAGGCTTTGTCCGCTCGCGGCATCGTGCAGCGCCAGGAACGTGGCCCGACAGGCCAGTTTGCGCCCGTCCGCAGTGATGATGGTGAGGGGCGCTTCGGTGATCTCCGCCGGGAAGAAAACCTTTTGCAACCCGTAATCGGCCACCGCGCCGCCCTCCAGCAACCGGATTTCCTGCCGCTCAATGCTGGACGCGCCAACTCCGAGGTCTGTCCCGGCGGCACTGTTGGATTTGGAGAGGCTGGGTTGCCCGGCGATGGCTTCTTGCTTTGGTGCAACAGTCGCCAGTTTGACCATTGCCCAAATGCCGCCTGAAGGAGTGTTGGTGGATGTCGCCGTGGACGATGAAGTTGCAAGGTCTGCCTGAGCACTGAGCGCCACGCCCAGCCCAACGAGAAGCCCGACAATAGTTTTCATAGTTTTCCTTTCCGTCTGCGGGATACGGATTGTGAGAAGCCGATGACTCAATGAGAAGCAAATGCCTGTCAAAAACGCAAGCACTAAAAGCAACTATCCTACACGGAGCGTGTGTGGTGAGTTTTTCGCGTTTCTGTTTGCGTAGCCCGCGTGGGCAAAGAATATACCGAAGTCATTGGTGAAGCGGTTCGCCGGTATCGAGAGCGAGCGCGGTTGAGTCAGGAAACTCTCGCGGAAAAAGCTGATATTCACCCGAATTACGTTGGCCGCATTGAACGCGGCGAGTGTTCTCCAACCCTTGAAATTCTTTTGAGAATTGCGAAAGCCCTAAATGTTCATCCTCACAAGTTCTTTTTGAAATTGTGAGGCGGTGTTCTTAAAACTCTTTCAGTTGGGCGGTTCTGATTTTAGCACAACTTTGAGCGAAGAACTTTTCCCCGGCGGCAAAACAATTTTGTTCGCCGCAACATTTCCCGATTCCACGCAAACCATCTTCCTGTATTCCTCGTCGCCGAAATCGGAAAGCTGCTGCGCTCTGGCAACCCACGGGTTCCAAACGATTGTCGAAGCGGAATTTTCTTTGGCGATGATGATTTTCCGCCGCGCTTGCGCATCGTGAATTTCCACCGTGGACGTCGTGTTCAAATACGGACGGTCCACTTCCGAGCTGATGCGAATGGCGTCGGCAGCATCCGTTTTCTTGGCGAAGTTGTCGGTTTTGTCGAGGTAACTCGCGCCTTTTAGCCCGTGAACTAAAACCGCCGCGATGTCGTCCACGGAAAAATAAGTGTGCAGGCAGTTTTCAAATTCAAAATTTTCGGTTGAGTGATTTATCGTCAGCAATTCGAGAGACAGCGTCTCGCCGACGGTCACTAGATAATCGAGAGTGAACTTCGGGAAACCCGCCGCCTCAGCGCACTCTGGCAAACGAAACGCGAGAGTGACACTTCCGTCCGCGTGACTTCCAAAATCGCGAAGCTCCCACTCTTTGTTCCGCGCGAAGCCGTGCTGTCCCTTTTTGCCTTCACTCGCGCCGAACCACGGAAAGATGATTGGAATACCCCCGCGTATCGCCTGCCCTTCCGCAAACCGGCTGCACTGGCTCAAAAACAAAAGCGGCGGCCCGCCGTTTTTCTGGAAGTGCGTCACCGTCGCTCCCTGCAAATAAATTTCCGCCATGCTCCACGGCGTTTTCACCTCGATCATCGGCAATTCTCCCCGCCCGTCGAGAAACGTCACGCCTTCAGGAAGTTTCAGGCTGTGTTTTTTGCCGCGCATCGGCGAGCAAAATACAGGCAATCTATTTTTTACACCAAGCAAATTTAGCTTTCCATTTGGAGTGTCCCGATTAACGTCGCCGCTGCCATGTCAAAAGCTTTTCAATACAAATTTTGTTTCGGTCCCTGGAACATCAGCGAGGGACAAGACCCCTACGGCCCGACGACCCGCCCGCCGCAATCTTTCGACTGGAAACTTCGCGCGCTCAAAAAACTCGGCTTCGACGCGATGATGTTTCACGATGACGACGCGGTGCCGGATATTGACGGGAAGTCCGAGCGAGAAATTTTCCGCGAAGCAAAAGAACTCAAGAAGCGTCTCGACGGCGAAGGCATCGTCGCGGAAATGGTCGCGCCGCGCTTGTGGTTCGCGCCGCAAACGATTGATGGCGCCTACACCAGCAACGATCCCGCCGCGCGCCAATACGCGATTGACCGCTCGCTTCGCACCATTGACATCGGGAAAATCCTTGGGACGGATTTGATCGTCCTGTGGCTCGCGCGCGAAGGCACATACATCCGCGAATCAAAATCTGGGCGTCGCAGCGTCGAACTTCTTGTCCATGCGTTCGACAAAATGCTCGCGCATGACAAAAAAATCCGCATCGCCATTGAGCCGAAACCTAACGAGCCGATGGACGTGGCTTACTTGCCGACAATCGGCCACGCTCTAGCCGTCGCTCAACTCACGCGCAATCCGAAACGCGTCGGCTGTTTGATTGAAAGCGCTCATGCGCTGCTCGCCGGACTTGATCCCGCCGACGAAATTGATTTTGCGATGGCGTTCAAAAAACTTTGGTCGCTGCATTTGAACGACCAAAACGGATTGAAGTTTGACCAAGACAAACCTTTTGGCAGCGCGAACCTTCGCGTCGCATTCAATCAAGTCCGCGCGCTGGAACGCAATGGCTACGGCAAGAATGGCGAATACGTTTGCTTCGACGTGCATCCGTTCCGCACGACGAAAGTCGAGCACTGGCTCGCGCATCTCGACAACAGCCGGAGCACTTTTCTTCGCCTCGTCGAAAAATCCCGCAGCTACAACGAGAAAAAAGCGCAAGCGCTCATCGCTGATCGAAATTATCAAGCGCTCGACCAGATGGTTCTCGAGCATTTGATGGGGAAATAGTCTCGTAGCTGCTTTCGTGAGAACGCGGCAAATTTATTTGTAAGGATCACCGCGCCCTGACGAGCGCGGCTACATGCGGTGTTACAATTTTTTTACAACTTTTTTTCTTTAGCCTGACAACTTGTTTTCACGCTCTGCGATTGTTGCGGGCATGAAAACACTTCAACTTGCGGTTCTCTCAATCGTTCTCGCCGGAAATTGTCAGCTTCGCGCCGAGGTTCAGCGCGAACACCTCGATGCCCTGCTGGATTGCAGCGGGAAAATTCATTCCCGCGCCGACCGCAATCCCGACACCGACCGAATGCGCGGTCTGGTCGTTCACGAGTGGGGCACGTTCACTTCCGTTCAAGGCGGCGACGGCGTGTTGCTGTCGTGGCATCCCCCTCAGACGCCGGAACTGCCGGGCTTCGTTTATGATTGGAAAAAACCCGGGCTAAACCGCAAGTGCATTTCCTCGCTCGGGCTTCTCGGCAAGGGCGCGATGGTAACGCTTCAACGCATGGAAACGCCGGTGATTTATTTTTACTCCGACATCGAGCGACGCGTGGATGTCTCCGTGCAATTTCCGAAAGGCCTCGTCACCGAATGGTATCCGCAGGCCGCGCGCATCGGCCCGGCGGTGACTGCCGGGGAAACACCTGTGAAAGAAAGTTTGATCGAGTGGAAAAATGTCCGCGTGCTGCCCGCGAAAGAAAATCAGGCGCTGGCAAACCAACTTCCCATCCAGAAAACCGGCAATCACTACTTCGCTGCGCGTGAAACAGATTCTGTGTTCCTTCAAGTTGATTCCCGTTCGACAACAAATTCCACAGACGAGCGCGAGAAATTTCTTTTCTATCGCGGCGTCGGAAATTTTGCCACGCCGTTGAAAGTCACGACGAGCGCCGACGGCAAAGTCACTGTTGAAAACACGGGCAAAGAACCGCTCGCGCATTTGTTCCTGCTGAGTGCGCACGATGGCAATGGCGCGTGGAGCTATCTCGACAAACTTGGGCCGGGCCACAACAAGGAATGGGCGCAGATCGGCTCAGGTGAACTCGGATATTTTTCAGCGAAAGAAAAATTTCAGGATCAAATCGGCGCGAAGATGCAAACCGCGCTGGCGGGCGAAGGCCTGTTCCCGCGCGAAGCCGAAGCGATGGTCAAGACCTGGCGCGAGTCGTGGTTCGCAGAAGACGGCGTGCGCGTGCTTTACATTTTGCCGCGCGCGTGGACGGACGAGGCATTGCCGATGAAACTCAATCCCCAGCCGCGCGAGCTGACTCGTGTGATGGTTGGGCGCGCGGAAATCATCACGCCGGAAATGCAACGCAACCTGTCCACGCAACTCGCCAGCGCTAAGGCTGGCGACGCGGCAGCAAAGGAAACCGTCCAGACGATGCTGAAAAGTTTTGGGCGATTTGCCAGACCAGCGTTGCAACTTGCCACGAGAAACAAACCTGAGATCAACCAGTTCGGCTACACGCTGCTGCAAACGGCGTTTCAGTCTGCGCCTGCAAAACAGTTGTGACTCCGCCCGTCTGCAGCAGCCGATGTGAGGAGGCTCCTTCTTGTGCGAAAAAAGTTAGAGCCTGCTCACGTCGGCTGCTACAATCCGTCTGAGATGAAAAAACTCGCGCTCGTATTTTTCATCGCCGTGCTCGCGCCGAGCCTTGTGCTGGCGTGGCTGGCGGTGCGTTCGATCCGCGACCAGCAATTCGTCATCGAACGCCAGCGCTCGCTGCTTTACCAGGGCGTGGCCGATTCGCTGGCGAAGGAAGCGGAAAATCTGTTGTCCGCGCAGCAACGCGATTTCCGCGCGCAAGTGGAAACGCTGCTCGCAAAGCAAAATCCCGGCGATGCCGCGCAAAATTTCGACACCCAATTGCGCGCAAACTGGCCACTCGCACAAATTGGCTTCGTCGTCTCAATGAGCGGGCAGCTACTTTGCCCGTTGCCGTCAAGCAGCCCGGAGGCGCAAGTGTTCTGCTCGGACAACGGGAAGTTTCTCCGTTGCAGCGAAGTCGCCGAAGTTTTTTTGAACAACCCGAAAACCGGGAAAAATCTCATCGCGAACGACGCGAACGTTGCGCTCAACAAAGTCCCGCAGAATTACAATGCCGCCGCCAAGAGCGATGCTGGCTACAATTCTTCGCTCAAAGCGCAGCAGACCCGGAACATTGTTCTCCAGCAGCAAATCAACGCCCCACAAGGCCAGCAGCAGGCTGAGCAATTGTCGAAACTGTCGTCATCCGAAGGGGAATTTTGCAAGCTCGTCGCAGACGAAACCGAGGGCGCGCTCGCGAGATTTTTGGAGAACAAATTGAACGTGCTGGTCTGGTATCGCTCGCCGCGCAATCCGCAACTGGTTTTCGGCGCGCAACTGGCGCTGGACAAACTGGGCGACGGCCTCCGAAGTTTGTTGCAGGAGTTTCATCCCGAGACCAGTGAGGAGATTTGCCTCGCGATCCTCGACGACAAGGGCAAGCCCGTCGCGCAATCGCTCTCGAAATTTCAGACGAACTGGAAACACCCGTTCGCCGCCACGGAAATCGGCGAGGCGCTGCCGCACTGGGAGGCGGTGGTTTATCTGACCGATCCGAAGGCGCTCACGAAGTCCGCGCAAACTTTGAAGCTCACGCTCGGCCTGCTCATCGCGGTTTTGCTCGTCGCCATCAGTATCGGCAGTTGGTTGATTTTGAGCGACGTGAAATCGCAACTCAAACTTGCGCGGCAGAAAACGGATTTTGTCAGCAACGTCTCGCATGAATTGAAAACTCCGCTCACTTCAATCCGCATGTTCGCCGAGTTGCTCGCGGAAAATCGCGTGGCTGACAGAGAAAAACAGCGCTCGTATTTGCAAATCATCACATCAGAAACCGCGCGGCTGACGCGGCTCATCAACAACGTGCTGGACTTCGCGCGCATGGAGCGCGGCGAGAAGAAATACAACTTTGCCAAGTGTAATTTCACCGCGTTGGTTCGCGACACTGCCGAAGCTTATCGCCCGCACCTTGAATCGAACGGCTTCAAGTTCGATTGCGGATCGCCGTCGTCTGAAATTCCAATCAACTGCGACCGCGATGCGCTGGCGCAAATCATCGTCAACCTGTTGTCGAACGCTGAAAAATATTCTGACGGCAAAAATGAAATCTCCGTGAAGTTGGAGCAAAAGTCCGGGCCATTGCCGCACGCGGAATTGCGCGTGATGGATCGCGGCATCGGCGTGCCACGAGGCAGCGAGGAAAATATTTTTGAGAAATTTTATCGCGTGCATGATTCGCTCAACAGCGGGATTCAAGGCTCTGGGCTTGGGCTGACGCTCGCCCGACAAATCGCCCGCGCGCACGGCGGCGACGTGACTTGCGAGCAGCGCGAAGGCGGCGGAAGTTGTTTTGTGCTGCGGTTGCCCATAACTTCGCAGGAGACGACGTGAGGAGAATCATTCTAAACTTACAATTACAAAAGTCAGAGTCTCGTTACCTTTACCCTCCGCAGTGCTGCTCCGGAGGACGGGTCGTCTCCTACGGTTTTGAAAATGAAAACAAGAATTTTAGTCGTCGAAGATGACCCGCACATCTTGCTGGGGCTGGAGGAAGTCTTGAAAAGCGACGGGTTTGATGTCGCGGTGTGTAATCGCGGTGATGGCGCGCTGGAGGCGATGGCAAAACATCGGCCTGCGTTGATTGTCCTCGATGTGATGTTGCCGGGCTTGAGCGGCTATGACATCTGCAAAAAGCTTCGCGCGAAAAAAATCGCGACGCCGATCGTGATGCTCACGGCGAAGGGTCAGGAAATTGACAAGGTTGTCGGGCTGGATTTGGGCGCAGATGATTACGTGACGAAGCCGTTCGGCGTTCGCGAATTGCTGGCCCGCATTCATGCTCTGCTCCGCCGGACTGGCGATCCGGAAAAGAAAGAAAGTCTCTCAGAGGAGATTTTCAAAATTGGCGACACCACGGTTGATCCAAAAACTTTCCAACTCAAGCGCGGCAAGGTCAGCGGGGAATTGACGGCGAAGGAGATGAAGCTGTTGCAATTTTTCCACGCGCACCCCGGCGAAGTGTTGTCGCGCAACAAATTACTGAACGAAGTTTGGGGCTACAATTATTTCGGGACGACCCGCACGCTGGATCAAGTCATCGTGCAGTTGCGAAAAAAACTCGGCGACAACGGCGATGAGCCGAAACATTTGCAGACCGTTCACGGAATCGGCTACAAACTGGTGCCGTAGCGCCGGCTTTCAGTTGGCCTTGAGCCGGAAATATCGCTGCGGGGTGTTGGCAGGATTAGTGTAAGGGCTGGCCGCATCGACGTTGGTGAATGTGCCGGTTGGGAGCGGAGCGCTTTGCAGGGAAAAGCCGGCGCTCGACCAATTCACCACGACGCTGCCACCGAGCCTTTGAATTGCAAGTCTGGCATCGCCGATGAGCCTCGCGAGATTGGTGCGCGCCGCGCCGTTAACCGTTGTAAAAAGGCCGCCGATCAGGACTTTGTCATCCTGTTGCAACGCGATAGGAAGAACGGTCGGACTTTGCGGACCTGTCACCCCCGTTCCCGGATCGAAGCTGGTGTCCAGGCTGCCGTCGGGGTTGAGCCGCGCAATGCGGCTGCGGTTCGTGCTGTTCACCGTTGTGAACCTGCCTCCAATGAACAGCTTGCCATCAAATTGCGGCACGACTGAATAAATTGCCGGAAGCGCAACGCCTGCTATTCCCGCACCAGGGTCGAAACTCTCGTCCAAGCTGCCATCGGGATTGAGTCGGGCGATGTAGCTGCGGTTTGTGTCGTTTACGGTTGTGAAAAAACCTCCTAAAAGCACGTTGCCATTCGGTTGCAACACCACGGATTCGACGTCATTGTTTGCTCCTGTGCCGGGATCGAAAGTCTCGTCCAAACTGCCATCCGCGTTGAGCCGCGCGATGCGATTGCGGTTGGTTCCATTCACATTCACGAACCAGCCTCCGATGATGATCTTGCCGTCGGGTTGCAATGCGATGGAGCGGACAGCGTCGTCTGTTCCAGTGCCGGGATTGAAACTGACATCGGGACTGCCGTTGGTGTTGAGGCGCGCAATGGTGTTCGTCGCGTATATTGCATTCATTTCCGCCCCGATAATTATCTTTGCGTCCGGCTGGATGACGATGGAATAGACGAGGGCATTAGAATTAGTCACACCCGTCTCAGAAGCGAAACTGCTGTCCACGCTGCCGTTTGGGTTGAGTCGCGCGACATAGTTGGTGTTGTTTGTCGTTACCAAGTAACCGCCAATCAGTATTTTCCCATCCGGTTGCAGCGCTACGGAAAACACCTGATTACGGTTGTCCGCCGCCAGATCAGGATCGAAGCTGGTGTCCAGACTGCCGTCTGCGTTGAGCCGGGCAACATGCTCCCTCGCGACGCCGTTAACTGACGTGAAATCTCCACCAATGAAAATTTTCCCGTCCGGCTGGACCGCAATTGCCCGGACAGTTTTGTTCGCACTGGAATTGAAGACTGGGTCCAAGTCGCCGGGCGCGGCAACCGACTGATCGATCGCCAGCCACAATCCAGCCACCAAAGTGACGGCGCCCCACAAAAAAGATGTGGAAGGTTTGTTAAAATTCATCGTGGTTCAATGACCCCTGTCGTCTGCCATTCTTGTTGAGATGCCTTGTGCAAGTCATTGGTTGAGGCTAGGACATATCTATGGTTGCAGCAAGTTTGTTGTAACAGGAACCAGATGCGGGGTCAAGCAAGCTGCAATCCTGCTGCCGTGCGTAAAGGACAACCTGGTTCGCACTCCCGCCTTTCAAAAAAAGTTTTTGGACTCCTTATTGGTTGAGCGCCGCCAGATAACGCTCCGCGTCAATCGCCGCCGCGCAACCCAAACCCGCCGCAGTCACGGCCTGACGATATGTGCGGTCGTTGCAATCGCCGGCGACGAAAACTCCCGGGACGTTGGTCGCAGTTCCTTTCCCTGTCAAAATGTAGCCGTGCTCGTCCATCTCGATTACGCCCTTGAAAAGTTTTGTGTTTGGCTCGTGGCCGATGGCGACGAAAACTCCGGCGCAGTCTAGAACGCTCTCGGCGTTCGTCTTGAGGTTCTTCACGCGCACTCCAGTGACTTTGTCCTGCTTCGGATCGAGGATTTCAGTGACGGCGGAATCCCACACGGGTTTGATCTTGGGATTGGCGAGCGTGCGGTCGGCCATGATTTTGGACGCGCGCAATTTGTCGCGGCGATGAATCAAATGAACCGTTGAAGCGAATCGGGTCAGATAAGTTGCTTCTTCACACGCGGAATCTCCGCCGCCGACGACGACGAGCGGCTGGTTGCGGAACATCGGCAGCGCACCGTCGCACGTCGCGCAGTAGGTGACACCTTTTTTCTCCAGCAAATCCTCGGACTTCAAGCCGAGATGCCGATGGCTCGCGCCACTCGCGATGATGAACGTTTGCGTTTCGATTTTTTCGCCGTCAGCGGTCACGACGAAGGGTTGCTTGGAAAAATCCACGGCTTCGATCGTCGCAAATTTCACCCGCGCGCCGAAACGCTCGGCCTGCTTTTGCATCCGCGTCATCAGTTCGTAGCCGTCAATACCTTCGGGAAAGCCGGGATAATTTTCGACGATGCTCGTGGTGGTGAGCAGGCCGCCGGGCATGATGCCGGTGAGAACGAGCGGTTGGAGATTGGCGCGCGCAGTGTAGAGCGCTGCGGTCAGCCCTGCGCAACCGGTGCCCATGATGACGACTTTTTCCATAAGGCGCGAAAGGTAGATTCTGCGTGCGACGTTTGCAAGTTCAGAGGGCGGAGTTCGGAGGGCGGAGTTCCACGACGCCTGAATCAATGCGAAGTCGGGGCGTCGTGGAACTCCGCCCTCCGAAATTTGCGAAATTCATTTCTTCATTTGAGAAATGTCATGCCGCAATCGCTTGAGCCGCCAAAACAGCAGGCCAAAGAATATGAACCCGCAGCCATTCACGCCGAGCGCGTAGCCGAGTTTATAGGGAACGCCCGTATTGTTCGCCGCGTAGATCGTGACGTCGTGGCCAACGATGAGATTTGGAAACGACATCGGCATGAGCGCGCCGTGAATCATGCCGCGGCCAAATCCCGCCGGCGAAGTGATTTCATCCAGCTTGTGCAAAGTGAAGCCAACGACGAGGCCAAGGATCGCGGCGAAAACAAACATTGAAACAACCCTCAACAGAATTCTAAGCCATAGCGGGCGGGAAGTGACGGCTGTCTGCGAGTTCGGCATGGGCGAGAATGTTTTCGAGCGGTGGACTGGCGCAAGCAGAATTTTGATTTATCCAGGTCGGCGCGTCGGGCGGAAGAGATTTTGGATTGCGCTCAGGCTCGAAGCAGCTAAGTTCGGCGCGCATGAACCATGTGTGTTTCACGCCCACGCGCGAAATGTTGGGCTGCCGTGGAGTCGAACAGGAAGAGCTCCACGCGCAAGCTGCCGAAGCCGCACAAAGCAGGTTTGGAAGAAAGGTTTTTGTTCGCGCCGTCGTGGAGGTTTCGAACTATTGTCGGAGGAACTGCTCCTACTGCGGGATGCGCCGTGACAACCGCACGCTTGCCCGCCACCGTGCCCGGCACGAACAACTTGCCGAGATGCTCATCGGGCACCGCCCGGGTTTCGTGACGGACGTGAACATTCAGGCGGGCGAAGACCCTGTCGCCATCCGCGAAGTCGTTCTTCCACTGATAAAAACCTTGGCGCGCGAAACAAATTTGGGAATCAGCGTCTGCCTCGGGACTCTCACGCGCGAACTTTACGCGGAATTGAAAGCGGCGGGCGCGGCCATTTACATCTTGAAGTTCGAGATTGCGAACAGGGAAAAATATGCCGACTTCAGGGCACCGGGGAGTTTTGACGAACGGATTGCGCACATCCGGCTGCTGTCGTCGGAAGGTTGGAAGGTGAGTTCAGGTTTTATTTCAGGATTGCCCGGACAGAACGACAACGACTTGCTGGAAAATTTTTCGCTCGCAAGCGAATTGCCCCTTGATGGTTGCAGCGTCAGTCCGTTCATCCCCGGCGACGAAACTCCGCTCGCACAAGCTCCCGTCGCGGACATCGAGCAGACTTTGAATTGCATGGCCGCGCTGCGACTGATGCGCCCCGACTGGGTGATTCCTGCGGTGAGCGCGCTGAATCTGGCCGAGCCGGGCTGCGGTTATCGGCGCGGCCTGCGCACGGGAGCTAATCTCGTGACGATCAACCTGACGCCGGATGACATGCGCGGCGATTATCTGCTCTACAAACGCGACCGTTTCATCATGACCGAGGAAAGAATCCTGACGGCAGTCGCCGCTGAGGGATTGAGCGCGTCGAAACAAAGCCTCGCGGATTTTTACGCGGCGAAAAAAATCAACGGCTCGCACGCGCCTCCGAAAATCGAGCGCGCCATCGCCGAATCGCGACACGTCTAATGAACCGGACTGTTCCGCGGGCAAATTTCTTTCGCGCCGCCCTACTGCTTTGCGTGGGATTTCTTTTCCCGCACACCGCCTTTGGGCAAATACCGCAGGGAACCAATCTTTGGACTTTCCAGTTTCCGAGCTACAACAATGATTCTTCGCCTGCAGTCGCGCCAGACGGAACGATTTATTTCGGCTCGTGGCGAGGAGTGGTTTACGCCGTCAACCCAAAAGGCGCGCAGAAATGGATTTACCAGACAGGGCGAGAGACGCGCTCGTCGCCGGCAATCGCAGACGATGGCACGATTTACATCGGCAGCCGCGACCGCAAACTCCACTCGATTGCGCCCACGGGAAAACGCAAATGGACTTTTGCTACCGAAGGATGGGTTGATTCGTCAGCCGCCATCGGCACAAACGGGACAATCTATTTTGGCTCGTGGGACAAAAGTTTTTACGCGCTGTCGCCAGATGGAAGGAAGAAATGGGTTTTTGCCACAAGCGGACCAATCGTTTCTTCACCGGCTATTGGCGCTGACGGCACAATTTATTTCGGCTCGCACGACAAAACATTTTATGCGCTAAACTCCAGCGGGGCGAAAAAATGGGGGTTCGCAACGGGCGGACAAATCATTTCTTCTCCGGCGATTGCCGCTGATGGAACGGTTTATTTCACTTCGCTTGATGGAAACTTTTATGCGCTCGCGCCGGACGGGAAGAAAAGGTGGGCGTTGAAGACCGGCGGCATCAGCGAGTCGTCCCCCGCCCTCGACAAGGATGGAAATATTTTCGTCGGTGTGAGCACCAAGCTTTTCGCAATCAGCACCGATGGAATGAAAAAATGGGAGATAGAAACCCAGGGCCGCGTTGATTCGTCGCCCGCAGTCGCTGCCGACGGCACGATTTATTTTGGGACGCAGTTTTTTACCTTGTCCGCCGTTGACGGTGCCAAAAACTGGAAATGGAGTTCATGGCTTGGCTCGCAGGTTGTGGCTTCACCGGCAGTCGCTCCGAACGGAACGATCCTCGTCACAACGTGGGACGGGAAACTTTTCGCGCTTCAGGGAACCTCGCCGCTTGCGAAAACTTCATGGCCGATGTTTCGAGCCAACCTTCGACATACGGGAAACATTTCGACGATTAAGTAAAACTGGCTCATCCGAGCGCGGCGTTTTTCCATAACGTCTGTTCGGCGCTGGCGCCAGATTGTTTTGCAAGCGCCGATGAATCTGGCGCGTGATGTTCTCTGCGGGCCGGGGCTTGGGCTGCGCATTGGGCGAAACTGACGGCGCATCGTTGTTCGATTTGACCGGGGATAGTCTTTTTTTCGCCGGACTCAAATGACCGTCCGCATGCCGGACCGGGCGGCTGGCAAAAACGGAAACTGCCGCGAACAAAATCAAAACTGCAATAGGCTTCGCGCTTTTCATCTCAGGCCATCAATCCACTCGATTAATGTGCAAATCGAGCTTTGTTACTTTGCCATCTTCAGCAGACACGAAAACCTCGCCGATGTCCACGTGCCTGTTCGGGTTTTGTAACTTCGCCGCCCAGAGACGGACCCGCCACGTCGGCACGCCGACGCGCGATTCAAGCCATAGTTGCGACGCTTTAAGCGTCAGCTTTTCAAGCAACGGCTCTTTCGCCGCCGTTTGTAACGCCTTGTCCGAATCCACGTTCATCTTTTTCTTGTCCAACACCTTGTCGGCGTCCAGGTATTCGAGAACGCGCGCCGGGCGTTTCACATCCATCTTTTTGCCGGCGCCAACTTTTACCTCAGTAGCCTTGAACGTGGCGTCCGGATCATAAAAAACCACATACCAAATGTTTGGCGACAAATCTCCCACGGATTTTTCCGAGCGGATTTGAACTATCCTGTCCCTGGTGTCATCGCCCACATGACGATTGGCTTCTTTGATGACTTCAAAGGCTGTGGGTATTTCCGCGTTCGATGTTTGAATCGCCGCAAAAAAAGCGGCTGCACAACTCAACAGGAATATCTTGGCAATTTTTTTCATGTCAAAAACCTAAGTTACATTTTGCGGTCGCGCAACCGGAACTTACCCACGTTTGGATTGAACGCCTTCACCCGCCCGATACAAGCGAATCCCATCGCCAATGCGTTTCCCGCCGCGCTCGATGGGAAAGCTTTTTTCCAACGCGAAACCGCCCTGCTCCATCGCACGCGACAGCAACTCGTGGTAATCCTTGCGCATGTTTTTGCCGAGCGAAGTGTCGAGCACGACTTGGCGGATCGAGTTGGTCCGGAGAAAATTTATGAGCATCGCTTCATTCTCAAACTTCGCCTTGTAACCGCCGCCGCTCCACGAACTGCTCGCCAGTTCCTTGCTCGCGCGTTTGATGACGTGGCCGGGACGTTTCTCTCGCATCGCCATTTCGGAAATGAACATCCCCTCCCCTCGCGCGTCGGATGCAACAAGAAATTTTTCCTTCGCCACTTCTGGTTTGCTCAAAAGAAATTCTGCAACATCACCGAAGCCGCGATAGCCTTTGTGCGGCCACGTGAACAGTTCTCTACCGAAAGAGAAAGCGGCAACAAACAGCAAAATCACAAGACCTTCTCTTACTTTCTTTTGATTTATCCAGGCAATGACACAATTCAAACCAGCTACTCCGAAGAGGACAACTGCCGGCAGCGCCGGAATCAGATGCCGGTCTTCAAAACCGACCGGCACGATGACGTGAAAACAAACGACGCCAAATAAAAGTCCAGCCGCTGCAATCCATATTCCGCTGGTAGGGACGCGCTGCCGCGCGTCCTTCAACTTTGCTAACAAACCAAAAACCGCCAGCACAGTCGCCGCCGCGCCGAGTGTTAGATAAAGTTTCGTCGGATAAAACGGAATCGCCTTGCTCGTGAACGCCCATCCCCATCCCTCGTCCGCCCAGCCCTCGCTCGCAAATTTGTATGTCAGCAGATTCCACGGCGCACAGAGGATAAAAACAACCACAGCAGACGACCAAAAGCTGAACCGTTTCAACAAATAAAACTTCCGCGCGAGCAAAATCCCAAACACGGGGACAAACGCCAGCGCGAGAGCGGATTGTTTTGTGAGAATCGCCAGCGATGCAAAAACTCCGAACCAGACGGCGTCACGAGTCTTTTCACTATCCAAAAATTTTCCGAACGAAATCGTCGCGGCGAGCGCGAACAGGGCGATGGGAATTTCCGTCATCACCGCCATTGAGAATCGTTGCGTCAGCGGCAGTAAGAGAAACAGCAGCGCTCCGAAAACTCCCTGCCAGTAACCAAATTCTTTCCGCAGCGTGGAAAACAACGTCGTCGCGATGAGCGCGGTCAAAAAAGCCATCAGCAACATCACCGGCGTGCGGCTGGGCGACAACGGAATCGTCCACGCGGATTGAATCAGATAGAAGACCGGCGGCCAGTGGCCGAGCGCGACCTTCGGATAATGTTCGTAATATTTTTTCGCGTAGTTCAGCGGGTTTGCAGTCTCGCGAAAGCCGCCCGCGATGTAGTCGCGCACGCAAAGGCCGGTCACATAGTGCGCTGCTTCATCCGGCTCGCTGCCGAACTCAGCCTCGTATGCCCCGCCAAGTTTCTGCAAACAGACAGCCACGCCAAAAAAAATTATCAAGGCGAGCAGTCGGCAGTTCACAGTTAGCAGTGAGCAGCGAGCAGTCGGCAATTCACAGTTGGCAGTCTCGGGCATCAGCGGATATTGAGCCGATTGAAGGGCGGGTCAACTTGATTTTGCCTAAGCGAGAATATCTTTCACAACTTCGCCACTCACGTCGGTCAGGCGAAAGTCGCGCCCTGCGTAGCGATAAGTCAGCTTCTCGTGATCGAAGCCGAGCAGGTGCAGCATCGTTGCGTGAAGATCATGGACGTGAACGGGATTCTCGACGGCGCGGTAACCGAACTCATCCGTCGCGCCGTAAACATGACCGCCCTTCACGCCACCGCCGGCGAGCCAGACGGTAAAGCCGTAGTGATTATGGTCGCGGCCCTTGCCTTTGCCGGGCGTGCCGGGTGATGGAATTTCAACCGCCGGTGTCCTGCCAAATTCGCCGCCGCAAATCACCAGCGTGTCCTTCAACAAGCCGCGTTGCTTGAGGTCGGTGAGCAGCGCGGAGATTCCCTGATCCACCTGGCCTGCAAGTTTGCGATGGTCCTGCTCAATCTCATTGTGGCTGTCCCACGGCTGAACGTCGCCGTGATAACATTGCACGACGCGCACGCCGCGCTCGACGAGGCGGCGCGCGATGAGAAGTTGCCGGCATTGCACGCTGTCACCATACATCTCTCGAATCGCCGCAGGCTCCTTCGAAATGTCGAAGGCATCGGTGGCTTCGAGTTGCATCCGGTAAGCGAGTTCAAAGGATTGAATGCGCGCTTCAAGCTGCGGGTCGTCGCTCCCGCCCCGGCGGGACTGATGCTCGGCGTTGAATTGCGCGAGCAAATCAAGCTGGCGGCGTTGCGCGGTGCGAGTGAGCCGGGCGTTTGTGATGTTTTCGATCAGCTCTTCCGGGTTCGTTTTTTTCGTGTTGATGTGCGTGCCTTGATAAATGCCGGGCAGAAAAGCGGAACGCCAGTTCGACACGTCGGACACCGGCAGGCCGGGGCACATGGCGATGAAGCCGGGGAGATTTTCGTTCTCCGTGCCCATGCCATAAGTGATCCACGCGCCATAGCTCGGTCGCGACAACCGTTCGTCGCCGCAATTCATCAACCGCATGGATTGCTCGTGGTTCGGCGTGTTCGCCTGCATCGAGCGGATGAAACAAATGTCGTCAACGTGCTGCGCGGTCTTGGAAAAAATTTCGCTGACTTCGAGGCCACTTTTCCCGTAACGCTGAAACTTGAACGGCGACGCGAGAGCCGCGCCGGTCGGTCGTTCGGTGGCGAGATTGCCGGTGGGAATTGTTTTGTCCGCCCATTTCGTGAGCGCGGGTTTCGGATCAAACGTGTCCACTTGCGACGGCCCGCCGTTGAGGTAAATGTGGATGATGCGCTTCGCGCGCGCGGGAAATTGCGGCGGTTTCGCGGCGAGAGGATTGGCTGACGCGGCATTTGCGGTCGAAAGCAGACCTGCCCTGCCCATCAACGCAGCGAAGCCGAGCATTCCCAAGCCCGTGCCCATCTGCCGAAGCATCTGGCGGCGGGTCAGCAAACGCGGTGGAAGATGTTCGAAAGGGTTCATGGCAACTCAATCTACAAAGATGGCTTCATTTGAAATCAACAACACCTGCGCAAATTGTTCCCACGGCATCAGGCCTGTTTCGGCTTGCTCGTCGTGGTTTGCGCCGTCAATAAATTGAAGCGCGGAAGTGATTTCATTTTTGGTTGGCGAACGGCCAAGCACCCGGCGGAACAACGCGGTCACGCGATTTCCTGGTTTCGTTTCGCGCAAAATTTCAGGACGCGCCGCCAAAGCGCGGGCTTGTTCCATCACGAAAGGCGAATTGAGCGCAAACAATGCCTGCTGCGGAACTGTCGTGCGCGGACGGCGCTCGGCGCACTGGTCAGGCGCGGCAAAATCAAACGCGCGATAAAACGCCGGCAAATCCTGCCGGTCAACCAGTCCGTAAATGGTGCGACGATGATTGTTCGGATCGCTCGCGCCTTCGACGGAACGACCCGCCATTTTCAAATCAAGCTGGCCGGAAATCGCAAGCAGCGAGTCGCGCATCGCTTCGACCTCAAGTCGCCGACGCGGGAAGTTCGAGAGCAAGGAGTTTTCAGTGTTCAGTGGTCGGTTTTCAGTTGGGCGACCCGTTTTACTGAACGCTGAATACTGAATACTTGAACCCTGTTGATACGCACTACTTAACAGCATCACTCGATGCAAATGTTTTACGCTCCAGCCAGAGCGGATGAAGTCAGACGCGAGCCAGTCGAGCAATTCAAGATTCGCCGGCTTTTCAGAACGCGCGCCGAAGTCCGTCGTCGAAGCGACCAGCGGCTCGTCAAAGTGATGCATCCAGACGCGATTCACAAAAACCCGCGCGGTCAGCGGATTTTTCGCCGATCCGATGGCCTGCGCCAGTTCAAGCCGTCCGCTGCCGCGCTTGAACGGAGTCGGGTTGCCATCATTCAAAACAGTGAGGAACCCGCGCGGAACTGAATCACCGAGACGCGACGGATTGCCGCGTTTGAAAATGTGCGGCTCGTAAGGCTCGGCCAAATCTGCGACGACCATCGCGCGGGCCGGCGGCGCGTTTGTGGCGTTGGCAGGAATCTTGTCGAGATTCGCAACGAGGCCGTTGTAACGATCTTTCTCGGCGCGGGACATGTGAAGCTGCGCATCGCGGCGCGAGAACCAAATCGGACTTTCCTTGCCCGTCACAAGGTCGAGCAATTCTTTTTGGTCGGAATTCAAACCCGGACTTCCCGCGACTGGTTTTTTCGATTCCTCGTAAATGTCACGCAGCAATTGTCCATAAGCCCGCGCGACGGAGGCTTTGTTTGTCAGCGTCGCCTTTGACAACGCTTCCGCCACCAGCGCATTGAATTGCGTCGGGCCTTTTTGTTTTTTCGCCGCGATAACTGCAGCCGCGTCCGAGGAAAGTTTTTCTTCAGGCAGCTCCATCAAGTCTGCCCACAAACCGAAAATACGGTCGTCGGAGTTTGCCCGCTGCTGAATCAGCCGCCGGGTGCGCAACATGAGCGCCGGACGAAAATCATCCGGCACGAGCGAGAGATAAAATTGCGTCGTCTCGGTGATATCGGGCTTGGTTGTCGCGGCGCGAACAAGGTAATCGCCGATGCGCTGGCGGAAATTCTCGGTAAGCTTCACAAACTCAGCGTCAATGTGCTGCTCCAATTCCTGCCGCGCCTTCGCAAGCTGTTGTTCGAACTCGGTTCCGCCCACAACGTCTTTTGGATCTTCGATCAAAGGCAGGTCGTAAGGCCGCTCCGTGCTCGCGAACACGCCGTAAAGCGCGTAATAGTCCTTCTGATAAATGGCGTCGTATTTGTGGTCGTGGCAGCGCGCGCACGCGACGGTCATGCCGAGAAATCCGCGTGTCGTCGTGTCAATCTGATCGTCAATCTGGTCGTGCGGATTGGAGTCATAGACTCGACCGACCGTCAGAAAACCCATTGCAGCCAGCCGCCACGGCGGAATTTTCGGTTCAACTTGGTCAGCCGCGAGCTGGTCGCAAATGAATTGATCGAATGGCAAATCTTCGTTGAAGGCGCGGATGACATAATCGCGATAAGTGTAGGCGAAAGGACGCAACGCATCTTTCCCGTAAGCCAGCACCTGATCTTTCGTGTCGGCAAAGCGCGCCACGTCCAGCCAGTGCCGCGCCCATCGCTCGCCGTAACGCGGAGATGCAAGCAGGCGATCCACAACTTTCGCAAACGCATCGCGCGAATGATCGCGCTCGAAGATTTGGATCTCCCTGAACGTCGGCGGCAACCCGATGAGATCGTAATAAACACGGCGGAGAAGGGTCCGCTTGTCGGCTGGCGGTGCGAACGAAAGATTTTTTTCTTCCAGCTTGGCAAGCAGGAACGCGTCAACTGGCGACTGCGCGCGTTTTGCCGCTTTCACTTTTGGCGTCACGGGGGCTTTTATCGGTTGATACGCCCAATGGCTGCGGGCGGCTTCGAGAGATTGGCCCGGCGCGGCAATGCTGGTCGCTAATGGCCGCGCAAAAAACAGTCCGGTCAGACAAAACAGAATTAGGCTCTGGCTTCTCATTGTCCCAGTTGCTCTGACTCAACTTCCGCGGCGCGCGATAATGCCGTCCAAGCCACGAGCGCGGCGGCAGTCGTCGCGATGAATTGGCGACGTGAGAATTTTCGTGAGAGGGACTTCATGGTAACGATGAAACTGCACAATTGAAGCAAAACACGCGAGAAGAATTTTCTCACCGGAGGGCGGAGTTCCACGACGCCCTGACATCTTCAGAAAAGAAATTAGGGCGTCGTGGAACTCCGCCCTCCGAAATTTTGGAAAGAATTTTCTTCTCAATTCTCCTTCAACCTCCTAAAACCTTCCGCGATGAACACCGTCAACCAACTCAAAACCATTTCCAAAAACGTCAAGAACCTTGTCGAAGGAGAAATTTCCGATACCGGCGGACTGCTCCGCCTCGCGCCGAACTGGGTGCCGCGCTCGTTCCTTCAGCCGGGCCTGCGCATCAAGCTCCATCCCGACGACACCTACGCCTACGGCCTGAATCGCGGCGGCATTGATGAGCGCTGGTTCGCCTCCACGACGCCCACCGCCAACGAAGGCCGCGCGGCTGACGAGGGACTGACTTATTGCGTCGTCGGCAAACAACGATTCACGTTGCAACAAGCCATAGCGGAATCCGGCAGCACGATCATCGGCGAAAAGATTTGGAAGAAATACAAAAAGTGGCCGGTCTATTCCAAGTTCTTCGACAACATGGGGCCGATTCCGCATCACATGCACCAGAACCAGAAGCAGGCCGCGCTCGTCGGACAGGAAGGCAAGCCGGAGTCGTATTATTTTCCGCCGCAACACAACAACGTCGTCAATAATTTTCCTTACACTTTCATGGGACTTGAGCCGGGCACGACGAAAGCGCAAGTCCGCCGCTGCCTCGAAAACTGGAACAAGGGCGACAACGGCATCCTCGATTTGTCGCGCGCGTATCGGCTGAAGCCCGGCACCGGCTGGCTCATTCCGCCGTGCATTCTTCACGCGCCCGGTTCGCTCTGCACCTACGAGCCGCAATGGGGCAGCGACGTTTTCGGCATGTATCAAAACCTCGTCGAAGGCCGTTACGTGCCGTGGTCGCTGCTCGTGAAAGACATGCCGAAGTCCAAGCATCGCGATCTGGATTTCATCGTCAACCAACTCGATTGGGCCGGCAACACCGACGCGCATTTCAAGGACAACCATTACCTCGAACCCGTGCCCGCTGCTGACACGCGCAAGGAAGGTTTCGTTGACCGCTGGATCGTCTATGGGAAAATTTCCGGCGAACAACTTTTCACCGCGAAGGAACTGACCGTTGATCCCGGCGCGAAATGCACCATCAAAGACAACGGCGCTTACGGCCTCATCTGCGTGCAAGGCAAAGGCACCATCAACGGCCAGCCGCTCAATTCACCCAAGCTCATCCGCTTCCACGAACTGACCGAGGACGAATATTTCTGCACCGAAGACGGCGCGAAAGCGGGCGTGACGTTCGAGAACACAAGCGACACCGAACCGCTGGTCACGCTGCGCTATTTCGGACCCGAGGTGAATCCTGCCGCCCCGGCGATGGGCGCGTATCGGAAGAACAAATTTGCGTGAGCATCGAACCGCGATTGACACGGAGTTTTCCATGAACCAACCGATGTTCCGCAAGGTTTTGGACTGCGCCAGCCCTCTGGCGCTTTCGATTAGAGGGCTCGCGTTCTTAAAGCGCCAGAGGACTGGCGCACTCCAAGACGCTGACGCGACAACGGAAGCCCTCATCCGTTCATGGCCCCGATGCGCGTTCAATGTTGGACCTCGCAGCTTTGCGCGAACCCCGGCGAGGCTCACGGGACTTTTGTTCGTCGCTCTCGCGGTTTCTGGCACAGCCGCTGAAGTGAATTACGATGAAGCCAAGGTCGGTTCGTTCACGCTGCCTGATCCGTTGCGGATGCAAGACGGTCGGAGCGTGACCAACGCCGCGATGTGGCATCGCTTCCGTCGCCCGGAAATCCTGGGGCTGTTTCAACAGGAGGTTTATGGCAAACCACCACCTCGTCCTTCCAAAGAACGCTTCCGCGTCGTCCAGGAGGACCGCAATGCGCTGGAAGGCCGTGCGACCCGGCGGGACGTGGAAGTGGATGTCACCGCGGCGACCAATGGCACGGCGGTGCGTTTCACCCTGTTCCTCCCGAACCACGCGCCCAAACCTGTGCCGGTGTTCGTCGGCATTCATGTCTTCGACACCTTGCACGCGCATCCGCGACCGGCAGTGGCGCGCCTAATTCCGGGCACGCCAAAACCCGCGCCCGACGAGAAGGCGCGCATCGGTGAGGCAACTGCGGATCGAATCCTGGCTCGCGGTTACGGACTGGTCTCACTGAACATCGAGCATCTGGCCCCGGATTCAGCGACGAACTACTGGCAGGGTGTGGCCCGGTTGTTTGGCCGCACGCAGCCCGGCCCGCCGCAATCCACGGAGACCGGCGCACTCGGCCTTTGGGCCTGGGGATTGAGCCGCGCCATGGATTATTTCGAGTCGGCACCGGATGTAGACGCGCGGCGGGTGATTGTCATCGGACATTCGCGCATGGGCAAGACGGCGCTCTGGGCGGCGGCCAACGACGAGCGGTTCGCCGCGGTGATTTCGAACAACTCCGGTTGTGGCGGAGCGGCGTTGAGCCGGCGGAATTTTGGCGAGACTGTGGCCATCATCACGCGTGTATTTCCCCACTGGTTTTGCGGGAACTTCGCCCAATACGCCGGCAACGAATCTCGCCTGCCCGTGGACCAGCATGAACTCGTGGCGTTGATTGCCCCACGGCCGGTTTACGTCGCAAGCGCGGTGGAAGATCGCTGGGCTGATCCGCGCGGTGAGTTCCTTGCCGCGCTCCACGCGGAGCCGGTCTATCGCCTGCTCAATGCCGGCGGGCTGGGCGTCACCCAACTCCCGCCGCCCGATCAACCGGTCGGCGAAACGATCCGCTACCACCTGCGCCACGGACAGCACGACCTGACCGATTACGATTGGGAGCAGTATCTGGATTTCGCAGACCGATGCGTTGGACGTTCCGCGCCGTGAACGAACCAGCGTCGCTGCTCGGCCTCGAAATTCAAGTAAACCCATCCGCTTCCACGAACTGACCGAGGACGAATATTTCTGCACCGAAGACGGCGCGAAAGCCGGCGTGACGTTCGAGAACACGAGCGACACCGAACCGCTCGTCACGCTGCGTTACTTCGGCCCGGAAGTGAATCCCGAAGCGCCGGAGATGGGAGCGTATAGGAAGAATAAGTTTTAAATCGCCGGCGCTCATAATTGAATTTGAAATTCGGGAATAAGATTTTCGATTGCCAATCGCTCAATTAGGTTAATTACCACGGCCACTGAAGACCAGTGTATTGCCACACGACGGCGGCTACGATGATTGCAACTACATGGACGACGGCTAACCAAATTGCGGTTTTTCCTAATCTCTCTCTCACCCATGCCTGCCCTAAAATCAATCCGTAGATGACACATTGAAGATAGGTTAAACAGAACGTTGGTGGGTTTGGGGTATCTACGAAACAGAGCGAAATAACATACCACGGAAAAATCAACCAACCTGGTAAGTTTCCTGCACCTGCAAAAGCCCAAATCACAACCGAAAAGGGCAAAGAAATAGTCACAAGCAATGTGACAAGCGCAGTCACTCCAATCTTCAGCATAGCTGCGCGACTCATGCGTTGAGGAAACCCGACCCGCAAATTTCCATCAAGGATTATTCTCCGCCTTGGCCTTCGGCCATAGACAATAGTCAATAGACGATAGCCAATCGCCAATAGCCGATTGCTGCCAGTCAGAGATTTGGCTATTTGCTATTGCCTATCGGCTATTGGGCTGGTAGCCAACTCGCAGTTCCCCGAACAAGAACCGAAACAGGCTGCGGCTTTGCAAAGCAGGAACTGCGATGTGAATTAAAACACGAAGCGCCAAAACAGAAAGGATTCCCCATGCCTAAATATGAACAGTTCGAAGACCTTCCGGTCTGGCAGGAAGCGGCGCGACTTTACAATGCAGTCCTCGACCTTCTCGAAACGCCAACTCTTCCGCTCTCCTCCGGCTTTCGCAATCAATTGGACCGCGCCGCGCTTTCCGTCTCCAACAATGTCGCGGAAGGATTCGAACGCGTGACGACGGGCGAACTGCTTTCGTTTCTCGCCATCGCCCGCGGTTCAGCGGGTGAAGTGCGCTCAATGCTGGCGGTCGTCGCGCCGCGACCGAAGGTAAAACCGTTCACCCGCGATTTCACCCGCATCGTCACATTGGCCAAATCCTGCTCGAAGCAACTCACTGCGTGGGCGCGCTCGGTCGAAGAGTCGCCAGTGCAAGGCAAGCGGCATCTCACACCGGACGTGAAAGAGAAGCGAGAGACCGCGGGGAAGGCGGCGCAATACAAACTGAACTTTTTACGAACGCTGAAACCAAATCATCCGCTCTACAAAACGGACGAGGCGCGAATTGCTCGTGGGGAGATAAAAGCCGATGGACAATAGGCGATAGCCAACGAGCAATAGCCGATTGACAATGGCTAATAGCCGAACCGCTCGTCACGCTGCGTCACCTCGCCTCCGACTTTTTACACGGCGCACGGCGCAAAAATCGCCTCGGTCATGCCGTGAATGATTTTTTTGTCCGCCGGACAAATCGTCGCAAGAACGCCGCCAAGAGTCGCGCGCGCCGAATCCCCTTCCCCGCTGACAAAATAATATGGACACAAACGGACGCGGCCTTGCATTGGCACAAGTTCGTTGCGCTCGAAATCAAACCACTGCGCTTCGACGAGATGTGGTTTATGGTAACGCTGAAGAATGAAGGGCGAACGTTCAAAGCTCGAAATCGCCGTGTCCACCGCCGCCGACCAATCCGGGTGTGACAGATCGCTGCCGAGATAAACACCGCGCGCGCCCCAGGCTTTCGGCGAGAAGCCGGAGACTTTCAGAATCAAATCCCGTTCCTTTTGCGAAAGCGCTTTGAGTTGTTGCCAGTCCGTGAGGTTCAAGTCAGCAATCGCCGCGTGCGGCGGCAACGGAGTCGGATCAACAACCCACGAATACGGAACGAACTTCTTGAGTTTGTTGAAAAAGTTTTCTCCGAGTTCCTGTCGCCAGAAAGTTTGAAGGTTGCGATTCCAGAGCAACGCGAACAAAAGTTTTTCCTCGAAGATTGGTTTCGGCGGCGGCGTGAGCCGGATTTGTTTTTCACGGGCAAGTTCAAAAATCTTTTTTGAGTTCGCCACGTTCGGCAAATCGAACAGCTCGAAGAAGCGATAAACCGCATCAGCAGCGGCAAACTCACTGAAAGTTGAACTTCGCACTTCGCACTTCGCACTTCGCACTTCCTTCGAGAGCCATTCCATTTCCGGCCGGTAAGTCGCCGCCTCCTCGGAAATTACGATGTGAACTTTTTTCGCGTCGCCAAAGAGGGATTCAAACCCGCGAATCATTCCATCCGCGCCACCAATAACTCCGACTTCCGACTTCCGACTTCTGACTTCTGAATACATTTTCTCGAGCCACGCCGTCAGCCCGATCCCGCCGGGCACGCTGTCGAGTTCCGTGATGGTGATGCCGTCGCCATTGAGCAAAATGTCCGGGCGAATCACGCGCGGGAGTTCGTTTTTGAAAGTGGGCGCGCGTTGAAGCTCGATGAGTTCCGGGGGTTTGCCGCGATCCAGAAGTTCAGCGACCCATGCCGGCTGTTTGCCTTCAACACTTTTGCGATAGAGCAAATTGACCGCGCGATAAAATTGCAACAGCACGCGGCCAAGATTCTCCAAATCCTTCGCCAGATCCGCGTCAAGCCGGAACGGTTCGGGCGAAATCCGCCACTCATGGCCCGCGAACAAACCGCCGGACGGCAGCGAAGCGCGGATGAATTGTGCTTGTTCGGCGGCGTTCACAAAGTATTTTTATCGCGAAAGAAAATTGTGACGCAAACAACGATGACTGACAAGCGCGACAGAACAAAACTGACCTCTCCAAAATCTGTCCGGACACCTGTTCTGATGATCGGTCTTCTGTTGCCGCTGCTTGTTGTCAGCAGCCATAGATTGCTCGCCGCAGGCGACGATGACGACGCCAAAGCCCGACGCGCCGCCCTCGCGAAGCTCACCAATCAAGTCGCCATTGCCAAGGTTGCCACCGAAGATGAGGAGTCCTCCATCCGCCTCGCCGCTATCAAAAAGCTCACCGACCAAATTGCCCTTGCCAAAGTCGTGGCTGATGACGACGACACCAACAATCGCATGGCCGCTCTCGAAAAGCTGACCAATCAAACTGCCATTGCGAAGGCCGCCACCGATGATGACACAGTTTTCATCCGTCTTGCCGCTGTCAAAAAACTCACGGATCAGACTGCATTGGGCGCCATCACCGTTGATGAGGAGAACATCGAAATCCGCCGCATCGCGCTTGCGAAGCTCACCGATCAAGCCGCGCTCGCGAAAATCGCCGAAGACAGTGACGATGCTTCCATCCGTCTCGGTGCCATCAAGAAGTTGACGAACCAAACTGCATTGGGCAACAGCGCCACCGATGACGAGGATATCAACAACCGCCTTGCAGCCCTCGCAAAACTGACCAACCAAACCGTCCTCGCCACGCTTGCCGTGGATGACGATGAAATTTCAATCCGCCTCGCCGCGATCAAAAAACTTACCGACCGGGAGGTTCTGAGCAAACTTGCCGCCGACGAAGACGAGGAGCGGGACATTCGCCGCGCTGCCAGACAAAAGCTCGCAGAAAAGCAGCCTTGAATCGCATCCGGCGAGGCCATTCCGTAGTTACCTTATCTTTCACTCTCCTGAGAAATTATTTTGTGCATTGCTCTTTGTCGGGAAGTTGTGGAAGAGTTGTCCACAAAATTATTTGGCCATGCCACGCACACGAGAAGAGTTGGAGCAACTCGAAAAACAATCACTCGCGCCCTTTGCGCAACTCAGCGCGGACACGCGCGGAAGAAAATACAAGGAGCCGCCGCCCGAATGGCGGACGGAATATCAACGCGATCGCGACCGCATCATCCATTCGCGCGCGTTCCGCCGGCTGGAATACAAAACACAGGTTTTTCTCAACGGCACTGGTGACCATCTTCGCACGCGGCTCACGCACACGATTGAAGTCGCCGCGATTTCCCGCGGTATCGCGCGCGCGCTGAAGTTGAACGAGGATTTGACCGAGGCGATTGCGCTGGCGCACGACCTCGGCCATTCGCCGTTCGGTCATCGTGGCGAAACGGTTTTGAACCGGCTCATGCGCGGCCACGGCGGGTTTGAGCACAATCGCCAGAGCCTGCGAACCGTCGAGGAGATCGAGCAAAAGTATCCAAACTTTCCCGGACTGAATCTCACTTGGGAAACGCGAGAGGGGTTGATGAAACATTTCACGGCCTGGGATCATCCGAGCAAGACCGCCGCCTTTGCCGCGAAAAATTCCTCGCTCGAAGCGCAAATCGCGAACCTCGCGGATGAGATCACCTATTACAGCCACGACCTTGACGACGGGATTGATTGCGGACTGCTCTCGGAAAAGAATTTGATCCGCGACGTGAAAATATTCGGCGATGCTTCGCGACGCATCGGACGCGAACACGGAAAACTTTCGGACGAATGTCGCCGCTATTTTATCATCCGCTGCATTATTGACGGGCAAATCAAGGATGTGGTCGAGACGACGGAGAAGGCGATTTTGGATTCAGGCGTGAAATCAGCAGACGACGTCCGCCTGCATCCGAAGGCTCTTGTCCAATACAGCCCGAAGCGCCGCAGGTTGAATCAGGAACTCCGCAAGTATCTCTACAAAAATCTTTATTACAGCCCCGAAGTCAGCCGTCCGAATCTCCGCTCGGTTCAGATGCTTGAGGAACTTTTTGAGTTTTACCTCAAACATTTCAGCGAAGTAGGCGAGCAAAGCCGCAAGCGCGCAAAAAAAATTGGCCGTCACCGCGCCATTTGCGATTACATCGCCGGCATGACCGACCGTTATGCGCTGCTGGAGCATCAGCGGATTTTCGGAAAGAAGGATTGAACCCTGAGCGGAAAAATGATTTTGTGTCAGGAAATATTTTATGAAAACTATTTTTAACTTCGCTCCGCTCCTTCCCGTCATCGTTCTGCTCGGCTGCTCAAACCCGGCGGACAAAGTTCCCGAAGCCAAAGTCGCTGCCGCGACAAACGCTCCAGCTGAATCCAACCCAGCGGTAACTCCCGCCGCCGTGCCGCGCTCCTACGTCATCAACGCGGATGATTCCACCATCAGTTTCACCGGCTCCAAAGTCACCGGCAGCCACAGCGGCGGCTTCAAAAAGTTCACGGGAGGATTGCGTGTTGCCGATGGGAAATTGTCGGACACTGGAAACAAAGTGGTGATTGATACGACATCGCTTTGGTCGGACAACGAGCGACTGACCGGCCATCTGAAGAGCAAGGACTTTTTCAACGTCGCGGAAATTCCGACGGCCACGTTTGAGACGACCACCATCTCTGCGAACGCGACCAACTCGACCGTCACCGGCAATCTCACGCTTCATGGCGTCACCAAACAGATTTCGTTTCCGGCGACCATCACAGTCAGCGACGCAGCCGTAGAAGTCGCCGCGGACTTTTTCATCAACCGGTTCGATTTCGAGATTGTTTATCCCGGCAAGGCAAACGACCTGATCCGCAAGGAAGTCGTGCTGAAGTTGAATGTCAAAGCGACGCCCGGCACGGCGGCGCTTTAACGATCCGGAGGGCGGAGTTCCACGACGCCCTGACATTTTTTTCTGGAGAGGTTTAGGGCGTCGTGGAACTCCGCCCTCCGATAATCTCGACGTCACTCCTTCTTCGGAGTGATGACCAGCTTGCCGTTTTTTATCTCGATGCTTTCGATCCGCTTGAACGCCGCTTGCGCGCGCGGATTTCCGTTGATGGCCTCGGCGAAGTTTTCATTTTCAAAGTGGGCGGCAAGTTCATCCGGGAGTGAATGACGTTTTACCGTGAGGCTGTTCGCCTTGATTTGCAGGATTCCATTTCGCAATGAGACCGAGAATATCCCGGAGCCGTTGAAAAATCTTCCTTTGGGATCGAGGCCGAGTTGCGCCGTCGGGAAACTGAATTGCGCCTTCGCCACGCCGCCTTCGAGCGCGACGTGGAAACGGTCTTTGAGAGATTCCAAATCGGCGTCAGTGGCGATAAGCGCGTTGACTTCGTCACTCGTGAGCGTCAGCGGCGCGAGCGAGGATTGGCGCGAGCGGACGGCTTCCCGGAAAGCTTCGACCCGCTGTTGAAGCTGGCGCAGTTGGGATTCAGACAAAGTGACCGGCGGAAGCATGGCAGGCGTAGCATCGGTGACGGCCTTTTCGTGGTAAAGCCAGAGCAGCGCGAGCAAAACTCCGAGGAGCAGAACCAAAATGAAGAACGTTGACCAACTGTAGAATCTGCGCCGCTTCTTTTGCTCGTCAGCCATGCCATAACTTGCTCGGTTTCAACGCCGCTGACAAATCGAAACCGCCCTCACCCCGGCCCTCTCCCGTCGGACGGGAGAGGGGGAATCGCACACAGCCTTCTTGGAAAAGCTGAGCGCTGTATTTGCTGGACGACTTCAAATAAGCAGAAACTGCCTATTGCTGTTCCCTCTCCCATCGGATGGGAGAGGGTCAGGGTGAGGGTTCGTCGAACTGAATGATTGCGATTGAAGTAGTCATCACTTCTTCGCCTTGTGCAAAATCATCCGTGGACGCAACGGCGGCGGCAGCGGGATTTTTGGCGGCGAATCTTTTGCCGGTTCGTGTGCTTTTGGCCAATGCTGTTCTATCAAATCTTTTGCCGTAGTGACAACTTCACCGATCTTTGTCTCCGGCGTTTTCATTTCGCCGATGTTGAAATCAGCGAGCGACTTCATCGCGTCCCAGGTGTGCTCTACTGATTCGACGGCGCGGGAAAATTTCGTTGCAATCGTTTCTGCGGAAGCGTCGTAACCGTTCACAAGCCATTCCAGTTTTCCTGTTTCAATGTCCACCATCAGACCGTGAACCGGAATTTTCGGGCCGATGAGCGGACTGCGGCGGATGTGGTCAACGGCTTTCAAAACATTCTGCCGCTCGCTCGCGAACAGGCCGAAGAACTCGTTCAAGTTTTCCGGCAGGTGAATCCGTTCGACGCCGCGAACTTTCAGTTGCTCCAGCAATTGCATCACCGTGACTTTGCAGATCTGGCAATCCGTGTGGCCGATGACGGCGATTTCCCTGCCGCCCTTGACCGCGCACGCCAGCGCCAGCGAGCGCATCGTGCTGCTCAACGGGCTGGTGATGATGTTGCCCGCGTTGCGCAGCCAGATGAATTGCTCCTCCGGCACGCCTAGCACTTCGGGCAGCAGCCGGTTCAATCGCGGGTCAACGCACGTCAGCGCGATGACCGGCAACTCATCCGCGAAATCGGCCGGATGCAAACTGGCGTTTTGATCGCCCGCAACCGCGCGATGGTTCGCGTCAATGATGGCTTCGAAGAGGCGCATAAACTTACTTCACTTCCCGCAAGAAATTCTCGATCTCAACGCCGCCGTCACGCAACGCACCTTTCAACGTGTAACGATCAACCTCATCGTGAAACGGAAACACAATCAATCTTCCGTCGGAATGTTTCATCTTCACGTGACTGCCTTTGCGGTGAATCTCCCGAAAGCCAAGGCGCTCCAATGCCGCCACCACCTGTCTGCCTGACAGGAGCGGCAATTTCATACCGCCAATTCGACCACGTCGCGTTTGCCTTCCAACTCTTCCGGCGCAGGCTCAAGGTAGAGATCAATCGCCTCGCGGATGTTTTTCAACACCTCGTCGCGCGTCTTGCCCTGTGACCAGCAACTTTTGAGCGATGGACAATGTGCGACGAAGTAACCGTCTTCGCCTTGTTCAATGATGATCTTGAGATTCATGTTTTGATGTTGTGTTTTCCGAGGATTTGTCGCCCCCGGCTGATGCGTAAGATGGTTCTTCCAGTGATTCCACGAAACGCATTACTTCTTCACGCTGTTCGGCTGAAAGCGTTGCAACTATTTCTCGAATGCGTTCCGCCGTGCTCATAAACTTCTGCTCACAGACTACAACAAGCGGCTCTGAAAAACCAGCCCGCCGGCAACCGCGCGATGGTATCGCGTCAATGATGGCTTTGAAGAGACGCATTAGATTGGTAAGTTGAATCGTTCAACTAACGAAAATGTAACCACGAGTTTTGTAATACCGATTTTCAGCAACAAGATGACAATCAGAGACCCAAGAAACCAAATAAATAACTTCACTTCTGCTTTTACGTCCTGCCAAAACTCTCGGCGCAGCAAAGACAGCCAACCGGGTTGAAACCAAAAGCGTAACGCTTCCAAAAACCCTTCCCACCCATCAAAAATCTTTTTTGCACTGCTAATCGCAATAAACACGCCGCCCACTCCTGCTAAGATCCAGAGCCGCGGATGTTTCGCGAGCAATTCCGTCACGGCGCGAGTGTTCATACAGTTGGCAATGGCACGCTTTTCTTCGGCCTTCCCACAAAGAAATAAATCAGCGCGCCGAGGAAATGGACGAAGACGATGATGAGCGCCCACATCAATTTCTCGGTGTCGGTCAGCCCTTTGTTTGTCGCGGCGTGGATCAGCATCCAGACCCAGAACGCGAACACGCACAGCACGATCGGCGCAAGAAGCAACGCTAGCAAGAGTGATGCAATCATACTTTCTTTCCTTCCTTGGTTTCAGATTTATCCATCGCCGCCCGGAGTGCCGGAACTTGCTCCAGCAACTTTTCAAATTGAATCCCGGTCAAACTTTCCAGCACTGGCGGCAATTGCGCGATGATTTGCGTCACGTCGCCGGTCAACTTGCTCGCGCCGCCGCCCGGGCCGTTGCCGGAATTGATGATGACGATCTTCTCGGTCTTCGCCAGCGGCTCGCTGATCTTGCCCGCGACTTCCGGCAGCACGCGCACGATCATTTCGATGACGGCGGCCTGGTTGTATTGCTTGAACGATTCGGCCTTGGCCTGCATCGCGGAGGCGGTCGCTTTGCCTTGCGCCTCGATAACGGCGGCTTCGGCCAGACCGCGCGCCTTGTTCGCTTCGGCCTCGGCAACACCGGTGGCTTTGGCTACGTCCGCGTTGGCAAAACCTTTGGCTTTCGCGGCGGATGCAGCGCCAGCGGCTTCGGTTTCGAGTTGAAATTTAGTCGCGTTCGCCAGCGTCTCGACTTTGTAGCGCTCGGCGTCGGCGGGCTTTTGGACGTTGGCTTCGAGTTCGCGTTGCTTGCGTTTGATTTCCTGCTCCTGCAATTCGATCTGCTTCTGTTTCTCGATGATGTTGACCTGAACTTCCTCAGCCTTGACGAGCTGGCCGGTCTTGTATTTCTGCAAATCGTAGGCTAGGTCGGCTTCGGCTTTTTTCTGGTTCACCGCCGCCTGATATTGCGCCACGTTCGATTGATAATCGCGCTGTGCCTCTGCGATTTTCGTGTCGGCGACGAATTTGGCTTCCTGCCCGGCCTGCGTAGCTTGCGAGGATTTGATCATCGCGTCGCGGTCGGCTTCGGCCTGGGCGATCTGCGCGTCGCGTTTGACCTGGGCGATGCGCGGTTTGCCAAGCGCGTCGAGATAGCCCTGCGTGTCGCGGATGTCGCGGATCGTGAAGCTGACGATGCCGAGACCCATGTTCGCCATGTCACCGGCGGCGACTTCCTGCACCTTCGAGGCGAAGGCGTCGCGGTTCTGGTAAATCTCCTCCACGGTCATCGTGCCAAGAATCGCGCGCAAGTGGCCTTCCATCGTTTGCGTGGCGATGTTTTTGATCTCGTCCACACCTTTGCTCAAAAACTGTTCAGCGGCGGTGGCGATGGAAATGTCGTCGCCCTTGACCTTGATTTGCGCGACGCCGTCCACTTTCACCGGCACGCCTTTGCTGGTGTAAACTTCCGGCGTCTGCACATCAATCGTCAGCAGTTCGAGCGAGAGGATGTCCACCTTTTCGACGACGGGATAAACGAACGTGCCGCCGCCTTTGACGATGCGGAAGCCGCGCACGCGTTCCGTGCCGTCGGGGTCGGCGTAGCGATGTTTGCGCCCGGAAACAACGAGCACTTCGTTCGGCCCGACTTTCGTGTAACGGCTCAACACGACGGCGATGCCAATGAACACGACGAGCGCGATGACGACGATGGCGATCAGAATTATTCCGCCGGAGAAGATTGAGGGCAACTCGGCGAGCATGGGGGTTGGGTTCATAGATGTTTTTCTGAGTTTGGTTGAGTTGAAAATTATTCGGTCGGTGTGACGTAAAATTGCGAGCCGACCACCCGCGTGATGCGGACGAGTTTGCCGTTGGCCGCTGACTTTGTGTCGTCTTCCAACCGCGCGGGCGCAGTGTAGCGCGAACCGGCCTGCACATAGGCGATTTCACCGACGCCATTCGCGGGAATCGGCGTGATGATGGTGGCCGTCATGCCGGCGAGGCTCGACACTTTTGATTCACTGGAGCTTTGGGTGTGGCTGAACAATTTGCGCAAGAGCCAGAGGACGCAGGCCGCGATGATAAATCCGCCGAGCACTGAAAGCGGCGCGCTGATGACGGCCGGTTTGGTGGCGCTGAATTGGGAAAAAATAATTCCAATGCCGCCGAACGCGGTGACGAACGAGGCGATGACCGTGGGACTCAGCGCGGAGACGCCCGGCAGGTCACTGCTGTCCACACCAGCTTCGGCGTGGCCACCGCTGCCGTCCACGTGCCCGTCGTGGCCACCACCAAACACATGGCCGAAGAACGCGCTGATGAGTGTGAAGACCAGCCCGACACCGAGACAAATGATATAAATGATAGTGGTCATAAATTTCGTTCGGTTGCTCCGGCCAGAGTTAAAGACTTAACCCCAAGCCGCGCAAGCTGGAAACGAGACAGCGTATCAAGCTGACTTGGAGCGCGGAGCATCGCTCCGCGAGTTCGCATAATTCTGAGCCGCGCGGAGCAATGCTCCGCGCTCCGTTGCCGGGAAACGAGTTTTCCGCATTTGTAAGTTTCACATTCATAGAGAGAGAAAAATCCAAAACCAACATGGCGGCATCTATAATTTGGAAAATAATTTGTAAACACGACGCTCCGAAAGCGCCAGAGGGCTGGCGCACTCCAAAAGCTGGCGCATGTTTGCACAGCCACTGACTCGCGAAGCGTTTTGGACTGGCCTGTCCTCTGGCGCTTTTTACTGGACTACCGGATTGGCGCGAGGGTTTTGACTTTTCACTTGATAGTTTTGGCTTAACTTGCAGGGCATGACGCTGATGGAGCAAATGACCCGACTCGCGAAGCAGGCCAAAGCCGCTTCCCGCGAGCTTGCGAAACTTTCGACGGCGGAAAAAAATTCGTGTCTGCTTGCGATGGCCGATGCGCTGGAGCAAAACGGCGCGAGAATACAATCGGCCAACGAAAAAGACATGGCCGCCGACGTGCAAATGGGGCTTTCGTCCGCTATGCTCGACCGCCTCAAGCTCGACGACAAACGGATCGCGGCGATGGCGAAAGGTTTGCGCGAAGTCGCGGCCTTGCCCGACCCTGTCGGGAGAATTCTCGACGAGCGGACGCGGCCAAACGGTTTGAAGCTGCAGAAAATTTCCACCCCCATCGGTGTCATCGTCATCATCTACGAATCGCGGCCAAACGTGACGGCGGACGCGGCGAGCCTTTGTTTCAAGTCCGGTAACGCCACGATTCTTCGCGGCGGCAAGGAGGCGATTCACTCGAACACGGCCATTGCCGAAATCATGATTGACGCGGCGAAGCAAAAGCTTCCGAAATTTCCGCAACACGCGATTCAAGTCGTGCAAACCACCGACCGCGAGGCGATCAAGGAGCTTCTCTCGCTCACGCAACTTGTGGACTTGTGCATGCCACGCGGTGGCGAGGGTTTGATTCGCGCCGTGGCCGAGTGCAGCAAAGTTCCCGTCATCAAACATTACAAAGGCGTCTGCCACGTTTATGTGGACGCCGATGCTGATTTGAAAATGGCCGAGGAGATAGCGTTCAACGCCAAGTGCCAGCGCCCCGGTGTCTGCAACGCGATGGAAACATTGCTTGTGGACAAGAAAATAGCGGCGAAATTTTTGCCGGTCATCGGCCAGCGATTGAGCGAAAAGAAAGTGGAACTGCGCGCCGATTCCGACGCTGAAACCATTTTGAAATGCTCAATCCATAATTCCAATTCCGCCATCAAACGCGCGACCGAGCAGGACTGGTTCACCGAATATCTCGACTTCATTCTGAACGTCCGCGTGGTTGACGGCGTGAAACAGGCCATTGACCACATCAACCACTACGGCTCGGCGCACTCTGATAGCATCGTGACGAAGAATGAATCGCGCGCGAAACAATTTCTCGCCGAAGTGGATTCGGCGACGGTTTATTGGAACGCTTCGACGCGCTTCACCGACGGCGGCGAATACGGCATGGGCGCGGAAATCGGCATCAGCACCGACAAAATCGGCGCGCGTGGCCCGATGGGTTTGGAGGAATTGACGAGCTACAAGTGGGTTGGGATCGGCAGTGGGCAGGTGCGAAGTTAAAAAAGCCCCGGTTGCATCTTCCGCTAACTTCAACTAAAGTTCCTCCATGATTATCATTCGCTTTAACGATGCGGAGTCGGAGCGGCGGGCGATTGGCTATCTGGCCGGGCGTTTCCCCGGCAAAAGTTGCGCGGATGGCGAAACACTTGTGCCAGAGGCGGCATTGTCGCATCTCGCCATGGAAGGAATTGCCTTCACCGTGATTGGCCCTGCCACTTATGAGCGCCTTGCGCCGTTACGAAATCCTGCTGCCGTTGCGGTTTAACAACGGCCAGTCCATTCCGCCGGAACTCGTGGCGGACACAGTGCTCAAACTCCGCGAACATTTTGGCGCGGTTTCATGGGAGAGCCAGAACATCCAAGGCCAATGGCAGCACGAGGGAATTGTTTACCGCGACGATCTGGTGCGGGTGTTTGTGGATGTCGCTGACACGCCGGAAAACCGGCTGTTTTTTCTGGCATTCAAGGAACAAATCAAAGCCCAGTTCCAGCAGTTGGACATCTGGCTGACTTCCTATCCGATTGATGTGCTCTAAGCGCGCCTGTCGCGCCGAAGCAACGCGAAGGCGGGCGGCCCGATGGGTTTGGAGGAATTGACGAGCTACAAGTGGATCGGGATCGGGAGTGGGCAGGTCAGAACCTAAACTTCTTAGTAACGCTCCAATTCATTTCGGACAGTAAGAAGATTCAATTGTTTCCCAACAACTGCTGCACGGAAATATTTCGCAGCTCGAGCAATCGGCGAATCGCGTCTTCAATCAAGTTGTTCGGGCACGAGGCGCCGGCAGTGATGCCGACTGTTATTTTTCCTGACGGCAGCCAGTCGCGCGTTTCGACTTCCTCCTTTTTGTGCTGGTCGTAGTGGACGATGCGTTTGTCATCAACCATCTTCGCGGCGTTCTTGATGAAGTAAGTTGGCAACACGGCTTCGCCCATCTCGGCGAGGTGCGACGTGTTCGAGGAATTGTAACCCCCGACGACGATCAAAAGATTGAGCGGTTCGCGCAGCAATTTTTCCAGCGCGTCCTGCCGGTCCTGCGTTGCGCCGCAAATCGTGTCGAAGAAACGAAAGTGTTGCGCGATGGTTTCCGCGCCGTATTTTTTTTCCATCGCAGCTTTGAAGCGGCGTTGGACTTCTTCGGTTTCGCCGCGAAGCATTGTCGTCTGATTTGCGACGCCGACGGCTTGCAAATGCACGTCGGGATCGAAGCCAGGTGAATGCGCGCCTTTGAACTTCGTGAGAAATTCCTCCTTGCTCCCGCCGTTGAGAATGTAGTTACAAACGTAATCCGTCTCGTCGAGATTATAGACGACGAGATAATGGCCGCTGCCGTAAGCCGTCGCTTGTGAAGTGGTGGCCTTCGTTTCCTCGTGCTTGGCCTTGCCGTGGATGATGCTCGTGACGCTCTCCTTGGAATATTGGCGGACGCGCTTCCAAACGCTCATCACGTCGCCGCAAGTCGTGTCCACGAGCACGCAGCCTTTTTCCTCAAGCTTGCGCCGTGTCGCGACCTCGGTGCCAAACGCGGGAATGATGACGACGTCTTCGCGCTGCAACTGGCCCATCTCCTCGTCAGTCGGTTTGTTGGAAATGGTTTTGATGCCGAGGTTGCGGATCTGGTCGTTGACCTCGGGGTTGTGGATGATTTCGCCGAGGAGAAAAATCGGCTTCTCCGCCGGAAACGATTTTCGCGCGGCGTAGGCCAGATCAATCGCGCGCTCGACGCCGTAACAGAAACCGAATTCCTTTGCCAATTTGATGGTCAGGCCGGGCGCTGCAATGACGTTGCCGTTGGCGCGGATGCGCTCCACGAGCTCGCTGCGGTAATGCGCGACGACCTGCGCCTGCACTGCTTCCATGATGTCCGGCCGGCGCAAATTGATTTTTTTCGGTAACGGGGGGGCTTCCGTTGACATGGCAAGATTGAACACAAAAAACCGGGAAGCGTCTAGAATTAAAGCCTTCGCAAAAAATCATTGCGCCAACTCAAATCCGTGAGATTCTTTCTTCCGCGTCGGAGCGTAGCTCAGCCCGGCTAGAGCGCGTGGTTTGGGTCCACGAAGTCGCAGGTTCGAATCCTGTCGCTCCGACCATTTTTACCTTCGGAAGAACACCCACCAAACCACCACGAGCATCGGCAGCATGAATGGCAACGTGAATTTGAAAATGAATCCAAGGAACGTCGGCGTGCGGATTTTCTGCTGGTCGGCGATGGACTTGACCATGAAGTTTGGACCGTTGCCGATGTAGGTGTTCGCGCCAAAAAAAACAGAGCCGATACTGATGGCGATGAGGGCTGCTTGTGACTGTGTGAGCAAAGTTGGAATCTGATCTGTGCTTGCAGCCCCAAACAGCGCGCTGAAAAAACTCAGATATGTCGGAGCGTTGTCCAGCACGCTTGAAAGCGTGCCGCTGCCCCAGAAGAAAAGTCCCGGCGCGGGATTTTGACCGAGCAATTCGCTCGCGTTTCGGCCAAGCCAGTCCAGCGCGGGCATCATGGTTGCAAAAATCCCGACGAACAAAATCGCCACTTCAGTGATGGGATGAAAGTTAAAGTGGTTCGATTCGTGAATCGGTTTTGCCGTGGTGAAATAAGAGCCAAGCGCGGCCCCAAGCATGATTGCTTCGCGGAGAAAAATGGGTTGCTTGATGAACACCGCGCCGATTATGGCCGCCAGAAAAAACAGATTTGCCAGCCCTTCAAACTTCCAAGTTTCATTCGCCGTTTCCATTTCGCGCACATGTCGCGGCGCGCGGGCGAAATTGATCCGATCCACAACGTAAAACATCGTGAGCAAAATGCCCAAGCCCGTCGCCCACATCGGCCAGCAGTTTTTCAACACCCACCAGAACGGAACGCCTTGAAGATAACCGAGAAACAACGGGGGGTCGCCAATGGGCGTCAGACAACCGCCGACATTCGACACGATGAAAATAAAAAAGACGATGTGGTGCGCCGTGACCCGGTATTTGTTCATCCGAATCCACGGACGAATCAGCAACATGGACGCCCCGGTCGTGCCGAGAACATTTGCGATGAGTGCGCCGATGAGCAGGAAGATCACGTTTGCGAAAGGCGTGGATTCGCCTTTCACAGTTATGTGAATGCCGCCTGAGACAATGAACAGCGAACCGATCAGCGCGATGAAACTGACATATTCGTGCGCCACGTCCAGCACACGCGCGTGCGCCTGCAATCCGAACAAGTAATAACCAAGCGTCACCGCGCCGAGCACGAGCGAAACTTTCGCGTAATGCTTCAACCACCATTTTCCCGCGAGCAGCGGCAGCAGCGCGATCGCCGCCAGCAGAACGCCGAACGGCAGAATCATCCACGGGTTTGGATTGGGCAGCGCGTGCGGCACGTCGCGAAACTAGGAACTGGCGAGGATTGGTCAACAGAAATGCTTGCGACTCACCACAATCTTCGGTGGCGAAAAATTTCTTGCCTGAGCAAATCGCAACATGGATTTGGCCCACGAAATTTTTCCCGTGTTAAATATCTTCAATGAAATCAATGGTTTTTGCGCTGATCAAATTGCGTGGCACCGCCGTTGCTAAATGCGGTCGAAAACCAACTCGGTGTCGTTTTGCGGCCAGTGACGCGCTGGTTCATTACACACACAGGCGCGCAACCTATGAAGAAAATTGAAGCGATCATCAAACCATTCAAACTGGAAGAAGTGAAGGACGCCCTCGGCGACGTCGGCATCGAAGGCATGACCGTGAGCGAAGTCAAAGGCTTCGGACGGCAAAAAGGCCACACGGAAATCTATCGCGGCAGCGAATACACCGTGGACTTCCTCCCCAAGATCAAACTCGAACTCGTCGTGGCCGACGGCAGCGCGGACGCAGCCGTTGCCGCCATCGTCAAGGCCGCCAAGACCGGCAAGATCGGCGACGGAAAAATTTTCGTCTCCAAGATTGACGAAGCCATCCGCATCCGCACCGAGGAGAAAGGCGAACAAGCTGTTTAACAGATTGAAGTCAACCACCATCGCAAAACCGATTATGAAAAAACTTCTCCTTGCAATCGTTTTAATCGCGGTCACCTCGATGATGTCGCTCCCTTCGCTCGCCGAGGATGCCAAGCCGGCGGATGCAACCGTCGAACAGCGTGTCGCTGACCTCGAGCAATACTTCCAGAACCTCGGCGTCGGCGCGTCCGGCGACACCAAGTGGGCGTCGAAAATCGCCAACGTCCCCGGCCCCGGTCATAATGCATTCATGATGGTCTGCGCCGCGTTGGTGTTATTCATGACGTTGCCCGGCCTTGCACTGTTTTACGGCGGTCTCGTTCGTCGGAAGAACGTGCTGTCCGTTTTGGCGCAATGCCTGGGTATCGCCGGCCTGGTCACGATCCTGTGGTGGGTTTGCGGTTACAGCCTTGTCTTCGGCGAAGGCGGCTTAAGCGAAGGTCTCAAGCCATTCTTTGGCAGCCTGAAGCACATGTTCTTGAAAGATGTGGGCGCAGCTCCGGACACGAATTATTGCTACTGGATTTCCGAGAGCACGTTTTCCATGTATCAGTTGATGTTCGCAATCATCACTCCGGCGCTGATCATCGGCGCTGTTGCTGAACGCATGAAGTTTTCCGCGGTTCTGCTGTTTGTGGCGCTCTGGATGTTCGCTGTTTATTTCCCGCTGGCTCACATGGTGTGGGGCGTGGACGGGCTGATGAATGGCGTTTGGAATGGCGGCGCAAAAATTCAGGCGATTGATTTCGCCGGCGGCACAGTGGTTCACATGTCGTCGGGGTGGTCTGCACTGATTTTGTGTTTGATTCTCGGCAAGCGCCGCGGTTTTGGAAAAGAACCCATGCAACCACATAACATGGTGCTCTGTATGGTTGGCACAGGCATGTTGTGGGTGGGCTGGTATGGTTTCAACGCGGGATCGGCATTGGCGGCGGATGGGATCGCGGCGAACGCCTTTATGACGACCACAATCGCCACAGCCGTTGGTTCGTTTGCATGGGGCATGGCCGAGTATTTATTCCGAGGCAAACCTTCCATTCTTGGTTTCTGCTCAGGAGCAGTAGCGGGGTTGGTGGTGATTACTCCCGCATGCGGGTTTGTAGATACGACCGGCGCAGTGATTATTGGCGTTGTCGCGGGTCTTATCCCATTTTTTGCAGTTTGGAAATTGAAATCATGGTTCCGTTACGATGACGCACTGGATACTTTCGGCGTGCATGCCGTCGGAGGAACGCTCGGGGCGCTTCTCACGGGAATTCTGGCGGCCTCTTCGGTGAACGGCAACCTCACCGATGCCAACGCCTACGCCAAAGACAATGGCCTCGCCAAACTCGTTGCCGATGGCGGCCTTGTGTTTGAGCAACTCAAAGCCATCGGAATCACCGTGGCCTTGTCCGTCGTGGCGACGACGATCATCGCTTATATCGTGAAAGTGGTCGTCGGACTCCGCCCAAGCGAGGAAGTGGAAACAGTCGGACTTGACCTTGCCGAACACGGCGAAGAGGGGTATCACGGAGCGTAACATTTGCTGAACAATTTCGCGTGCGCTCCGCCGGCGAGTGTCGGCGGGTGCACGCGATGCGTTAAATGCATTAACCCTGAATCAATAAATACAGAATAGAAAGACACATGAGCACCCCCAAGAGCGTGATAGAGAAGGCGAAGAAGGCCGGAGTCAAG
>CAYMCQ010000010.1:0-77508 GCA_964389025.1 uncultured Verrucomicrobiota bacterium | reverse complement strand
CACCCGCCAATACCCATGTCATCTATTCACGTGATGTCCCTGCGGGACTTTGCTCACGCGACATTATTTTTCCGCCTTCAAAAACCGCATCATCGTGTCACCGTGTTTAAGGGTTTTGGATTCAATCCAAGTTTCAGGAAAGCTCAAGGTGTCGCGCTTGGTGTGGCCGAGGATGAAGATTCCGCCGTCAGCCAGAAGTTTCGGGAGGTTCGGGTCGTCGAGCAGTTGTTGCGCGAATGAGGTGGAGCGGCGGCCAATGTTTTTTTCGCCGTAAGGCGGGTCGGCGATGACCACATCAAATTGTTCGCTGGCCGCAGCCAGTTGCGCGATGACGGTGAACGCATCCTGCGCGCGGACTTCCAATTTTTCTCCGGGCAGATTCGCCAGTTCAAGATTGTGCCGGATCGTCTGCGCGTGGCGCTGGGATTTCTCGACGCAAACGGCGTGCGCCGCGCCACGACTCAGACATTCGAGGCTCAACGCGCCGGTGCCGGCAAAAAGTTCCAGCACACGCGCTCCGACGACCCGCGCTCCGAGGCTGTTGAAGACCGCCTGCTTGACGAGGTCGGGCGTGGGACGCACGTCGAGACCTTTCGGGACTTTCAAAATCCGCCCGCCGCTGTTACCGCCGGTGATGCGCATGATGGAACAAGAGTCAGCAACCTCCGGCAAAGCCGGAGGCATGAGATAGCGTGAACCGCTCAAAGCGGGTTAGTGTTGTGAGGCGCTCAAAGCGCCGTTAGCTCCAGTTGGTCCATTCGCCTGTCCTCCTTCTCCTGTTCCTGAATGTAGCGGCGCACTGCCGCTTCATCCCTTCCCACCGTCCATGCCCAATAACCCCGCGCCCAAAAGTGCTGCCCTACAAAACTCCTTCTCCGTCCCGCATACGCCCGCGCCATGTGGATCGCACTCTTGCCCTTCACAAACCCCATCACTTGCGCCACCGAATACTTCGGCGGTATTGACACCAGCATGTGCACATGATCCGGCATCAGGTGCCCTTCCAAAATCTGGCTTTCCTTCTGCCGCGCCAGTTCATGAAAAACCGTCCCAAGCTCCCTCCTCACCGGCCCATACAACTGCTTCTTCCGACATTTGGGAATGAACACGATGTGATATTTGCATTCCCAAGTTGTGTGCTTGAGTGCTTCATACGTCTGCATTCGAGTCTTCTTTCGTATACTTTAAGCGGTTCACGAATTCGGAGGCTCTCTGCGACTCCCGGAGTTGTCAAACTTCGGGAGTCCTCCAGCAGAGCTGGAGGATTTATTTCAAATTGAGGTTAGGGCGTGTTTGCAAAATCAAAAAATGAGTGCGTTTGAGATGAGCGCAGTCCAAGAGAGCGGTTTTCTAAATGAAAAGACATTGTCGGCATCACCTGCCGGATCCGCTCTGGGGTAAAACAATCAACTTAGGATTCTGGATTTACTTTATCGCTCATGCTGCGACGGCGACGCGGACGCCCGCTCAAAGACTTGTTTCAACGATTGAAACGCCATCGAAGGATTGGCGCTCGTTATGACTCGCCAAGTGAAGAGCTTTTCTTTCGTTTCCCTTGGGATTGCTTTCTGCTAAAAATCCCGCGTGTATCTGGAGTATTACCGGCTGAAAGAACCGCCGTTCGACATCACGCCGAACCCGAAGTTTCTTTTTTACAGCGCGAAGCATCGTGAGGCGTTCAATCATCTGCTTTACGGAATTCGCGAGCGGAAGGGCTTTGTCCAGCTCACCGGGGAGGTCGGCGCGGGCAAAACAACTCTTTGCCGCGCGATGCTCGAACAACTCCACGAGCAGCAGTTGAAGGGTCATTACGCGACGGCGCTGATCTTGAATCCTGTCCTCGACGCGGGCGGTCTGATGAAAGCCATCGCGATGGAATTCGGCCTCGACGTGAAGGGCATGGACCGGCTCGAAATCGTCGCTGCGATGAATCATTTTCTTCTGAAGATCGTCGAGCAGGGACGCGACGCGGTGCTCATCATTGACGAGGCGCAGGATTTGACCGACGAACTGCTCGAACAAGTCCGGCTGCTTTCAAATCTGGAAACCGACGACCGCAAACTTCTGCAAATCGTTTTGATGGGACAGCCGGAATTGCGCGACCGGCTGAACAATCCCCGCCTGCGCCAGCTTCGCCAGCGCATCACAGTGCGGTATCATCTTGCTCCATTGAACCGCGCGGACGTGAGGCGATACGTCGAGCATCGCCTGCAGATTTCCGGCGCGAACGGCGCGCCGTATTTCACCGCGCCGGCGATCTGGCGGATTTACCAATACAGCCGCGGCATCCCGCGCCTCGTCAACGCCGCGTGCGACAAATCGCTGCTGGCCGGTTTCGTGAACCAGTCCGAGCGCATCAACTACCGCCTCGTGGGCCGCGCGCTTCGCGAACTGGAAGGCGACATCAACGTATGAGCCTCATCAACGACGCCCTGAAACGCGCGCAAGAAGCGCAGAAGAAGAATCCGCCGCCGCTCGCGGGCGCGCCGTTGCACTCGGTTTCCACGGAGCGACGTAGCGCAATGCCATTGATCGCGGGCGCGATGATTTTGTTGCTCCTCGGTGTGGGCGCGGGAGTGTTGCTTCAATTGAATAAACGCGAACCGGCGACGAAAGTTGCCGTCGCGCCCACACAACCTGCGGTTCAAAATTCCGAGCCGCAAAAAAATATTCAACCCGCGCCGGTTGCCGTTCCCGTCGCGAACATTCCAGTTGCATCGCAGCCGCAAATTTCAGCCGCGCCAACGCCGGTCGCGCCAACTGTTCCCGCCGAACCGGCTCCGAAGCCGCCGGTTTCTGCGGTTCAAGTTGCTTCGGCGAAACCGGCATGGCCAAAATTGAAACTGCAAGGCATCATTTACGTGCCGAGCAAGCCGTCGGTTGTCATCAACGGCAAGGCTCTGTTCGTCGGCGAGCGCGTTGACGGCGCGCAAGTGGTGGCCATCTCGCCGGAAAGCGTGACGCTGGTTTTCGCGGGCCAGACCAACGTGCTGAATGTGCCGTGACGCGCTGCGCGTGAAGCTCCGAAAACCAGGCTCCAACATCCAGAGAAGCGCCAATGACCAAGCACCAAGTCTTTGCGGATGGCGGCGCGAATTGGAATTTGGAGCGTGAAGTTTCTCTGGAGGTTGGATGTTGGGGCTTGGAACTTTTTTGAACAGATGAAAACTCTCCGGGATAAATTCCAATCTTCTCCCGCATTTGTCCGCGTGCTGCCGTTCGCGATTTTTGTCGCGCTCACATTTTTGCAGGGAAGGTTCGGCGAGGAATCGCGCTATTGGATTTACTTTCTCAAAACAATTGTCGGCATGTGGATGATCTGGCTGGTCTGGCCGCTCGTTCAGGAGATGCGATGGAAAATCAGTTGGGAAGCCGTGCTGATCGGCGTCGCAGTTTTTGCGATTTGGGTTGGGCTGGATGATTTTTACCCGAAATTTTTCAAGGCCGCGCCTGCCTGGAATCCACAAACCCAATTCACTGAAAACCCAATGCTGGCCTGGTTTTTCATCATTGTCCGCATCGCCGGCTCGTCGCTCGTCGTGCCGCCGATTGAAGAAACTTTTTACCGCTCGTTTCTCTACCGCTACATCAGCCAGCCCGATTTCGATTCTGTGCCGTTGAACTATTTCAACTGGCGCGCGTTTGTCGCCGCCAGTTTGTTTTTTGGCTTCGCGCATCGCGAGTGGATTGCGGGAATTCTCTGCGGACTGGCTTACCAATGGCTTGTCATCCGCAAAAACCGTCTCGGCGACGCGATGACGGCGCACGCGATCACGAATTTTCTGCTCGGCGCCTGGATTGTGTGGCGCGGCGCGTGGAAATTCTGGTGAAATGAATTTGGAACTCAGGAACGGAAAAGAACCTGCAGAGGTGCTTCACTTTCATTTTTTTCCTGAGTTCCAAATTTCTCTTCTTCGTGTTTCTATTTTGTGGTGCCTCCGTGCGTCATTTTTGAAGACAAGCATCTGCTGGTCGTGAACAAACCGGCGGGCTGGAACACGCACGCGCCGAGTCCCTTCACGGGCGAGGGCATTTACGACTGGTTGCGGCATCGCGAGCCGCGCTGGGCGTCGCTGGCTGTAATTCATCGGCTCGACAAGGAAACTTCCGGCGTGATGGTCTTCGCAAAAACTCCTTTGGCGAATCGTTCGCTCACGGAGCAATTCACGAAACGAACCGTCCGCAAAAAATATTTACTGCTGACGGATAAGCAGGTGGCACAACGCGAGCTTGTGCCAAAATCGAAAATTGTCCGCGCTGGCGAGCGTTACGTCAGTGGTGTGCGCGGAGAGTTTGCCGAGACGCGGTTCAAAATCTATTCGGAGGGCGGAGTTCCACGACGCCCTATTCCTTTGCTTCAAAAAAATTTGGGACTCGTGGAACTCGTCCCTCCGAAAATCTTGGTGGAAGCAGAACCGCTCACAGGTCGCACGCACCAGATCCGCGTCCATGCCGCCGAACTTGGATTTCCTGTTCTTGGCGACACGCTTTACGGCGGCACTCCGGCGCATCGCGTCTGTCTGCATGCGCTGGAATTGACCTTGCGGCATCCTGAAACCGGCGAAGAAAAAACTTTCAACGCGCCGGAAGATTTTTCCGCGGACACACGACTTGCGCTGCGAAACGCAATCATCGAGCCGGAACTCACGGACGCGTTTCGTTTGATTCACGGCGCAAGCGATGGATGGCCGGGTTTGCATGTGGACAAGCTTGGTGATTTTTTGCTGGCGCAAAGCGGAGCGCAGAGCACTGCCTCGGCGCGCTGGGTGGATCAGATTTACGCAGAGGCGGTGCCCGGCGCTCTGGTCCGCGGCGCGTATCACAAAATTTTGCGGCGCGAAGTTCGTGGCAAAAGCTTGAACGAAGCCGCGCCGCACCACGTTTTCGGCGCAACCGCTCCAGAAAAGTTTTCCATCCGTGAAAACGGTTTGCAGTTTGAACTCAGTTTCAGCGAAGGCTATTCCGTCGGTTTGTTCCTCGACCAGCGCGACAATCGGCGGCGGATTTTGAACGGGCATGTTGCGGCGGGGTTCGCGCTGCGCGAATCGCCGATAGCCGATTGCCCATCGCCAATCGAAGTGCTGAACACCTTCGCCTACACCTGCGGCTTTTCCGTCTGCGCGGCGAAAGCCGGGATGAAAACAACGAGCCTCGATCTCTCAAAAAAATACCTCGATTGGGGCAGGCGCAATTTCGAGTTGAATGGGCTGAATCCTGCCGGGCACGATTTTATTTTTGGCGATGTGTTCGACTGGCTGAAGCGTTTGCAGAAAAAGCAGCGCGCGTTTGATGTCATCCTGCTGGACCCGCCGACGTTTTCGCGCTCGAAGGAATTCGGCGCGTTCCAGGTTGAAAAAGATTTTGGGAAGCTGGTGAAAGCCGCGCTGCCATTGCTGAAAACGCATGGCGTCCTGTTCGCATCATCCAACGCGGCGACGTGGCCGGCGGAGAAATTCCTGGCGGGAGTCCGCAACGCCATCGCTTCGGCGAAGCGAAAAATCGTTCAGGAAAAGTATTTTCCGCAGCCGCCGGACTTTCCGATTTCACGCGCCGAGCCGGGTTACTTGAAAACGGTTTGGATGCGAGTAGCGTAGGGGATATTTTTGGCGCAAGGCAGATTTTTGGCAGTCCGGGTGATGGTTTTTTTGGTCAAGTTGACGACCTCCGCATTTACAACCGTGCCTTCCCCTCAAACGGGGTTGCACAGTTGTATGCTATTGAATCCGGCACCCGTGTGGATTTGATTAAGGCGGTAAAACCGACGTTTTCTCATCTGTTTCCCGACACAAACTGCCAATTTCAGATTTTGGGCTGTGCCACCACTTTCACAAACTACGGGGCGACGTTCACCGCGACGAATTCCAGCATGATTTAGCCGCAGTATTTTGACGCGGAGAACTGCGATAAACTTTTCTTCCGATTGCAGGTTCCCTAAAAACTAAAACCGAAAAAATGCGGCGGTCACAGACCGCCGCTGCAATTTAGTGGTTACGCTTCACAACTTCTCCGGCGCTTGCAGCAACGCGGCGATGCGAGCGAGCAAACGTCCGGCTGCGCCGCCATCAAGGACGCGATGGTCGAAACTCACGGTGAAGTTCGCTTCTGTGACAGGCACGAATTGATTTTTCTTTTCATCCCAACCCGGCACGCGTTTGCCTGCGCCGACGCCCAAGACCAGCGTTTGTTCCGGCAGCGGGATTGGCGTCGCCCAAGTCAGGCCGAACGTCCCGAAATTTGTGACAGTCGCAATCGAGCCGCCGGTTGCGTCGGCGGGAAGCTTTCGCTGGCGCGCGAATTCGACGAGTTCGTTGTAGCGGTGAACCAGATCTTTGAGCGGTTTTTTGTCCGCGCCGCGAATGACGGGAACGAGCACGCCGTCTTCCGCTTCGACGCCGAAGCCAACGTCAATCGTGTCCGGGTGAACGATTTTATTCCCGATCAATCGTCCCGCCGGCGCGCTGTTCTCCGAAAGCGCCACGGCAAGCGCGCGCAATGCATAGAGCGCAGGGCCGGGTTTCGGGTTGCAGTTTTTGCGGTGAGCGAGCATGGCGTCGATGCAAACCGGCAACGCAACTGTGGCGAGCGGGCGGGTCCAGCTTCGACGCATCGCGTCGGCGACGGCGACGCGCATGGATGAAGCCGAACTTAGTTTGTGTTTTTCAAGGCTCGCCAGAAATTTTTCGAAATCCTGGATCGTCACGCGGCCCGCGGCGCCGCTTCCGGGCAAACCGGCGAGGTCGGCGGCGTGAAGGCCGAGTTCATTCATGCGCGCCTTCATTCGCGGCGACATGTAGCTCGCGCCAGCGGCGTTCGCGGGCACGGGCAAACCGCGCACGCTCGGATCGACGGATTTTTTCTGAGGCGCGCCTGGCTGGGCGTCGGCCCCGGCCAGTTCAGCTTTTGTTTTGATTTCCGTTTGCGTCTCCACGCCGAATCGCGCCGCGTCTTCCTTGCTGACTTCCAGATAACCAAGCACAGCGCCGACCGCGCAACTTTCGTTCGGTTGCGAAGTGAATTTTTCGATCCGGCCTTTGCACGGCGAAGTCACGGTCATAGTGGCCTTGTCCGTCTCGACCTCGATCAAGTCCTGGTCGCCTTCGACGCTATCGCCGGGCTTGACGAGGAAGTTGATGATGGCGGCCTCGGCGATGGATTCGCCGAGCTGCGGCATGATGATGGGCACTTGAGGCATGTTAAAAAATTCCAAACACCAAACACCAAACACCAAAGAAGCTCCAAACATCAAACACCAAATCGCAGTGCGAGCGCCCGCTCTCAAAACTCGTTTTGAAATTTGGAGATTGGGATTTTTTTGGTGTTTGGTGTTTGGTGTTTGGTGTTTTCATTCACATTCTCAAAAGATTTCTCGCCGCTGCCGCGATGCTTCTGGACGTCGGACGGTGCGCGAACCACAGGTTTGGATGATAAGGCACCGGCGTGTCCTTCGCATTCAATCGTTGCGGCGGCACGTCGAGCAGACCGAAGCCTTCATTAGAAACGCGCGCCAACACTTCCGCAGTGACGCCGCCCCATGGAAACGCCTCGCCGACGCAGAGCAGCCGTCCCGTGCGCGCGACGGATGCCACCACCGTGTCCGTATCGAGCGGTTTCACGGTGCGAAGGTCAACGACTTCGATTTCCGAGCCTTCAGTCGCCAGTTCATCTGCGGCGGCGAGCGCATCGTGAACCATCGCGCTGTAAGCCACGATTGTCATGTCGCGACCGGCGCGGGCGATGCGCGCCTTGCCCGTGGGCATGGCCTCGGTCGGAAGTTTTTCCGCTTTGAGGTGGCGATAAAGAAATTTGTGTTCGCAAAAAATCACCGGGTCGTCAATCGCCACCGCGTCGAGCAACATGCTGTAAGCGTCTTCGACCGTCGCGGGCGTCATGACGATGAGGCCGGGATAATGCGCGTAAATCGTCTCCATGCTTTGGCTGTGAAACGGGCCGCCGCCTTCCGTTCCGCCGCTCGGCAAACGAATCGTGATGGGGCACGGCATGTTCGTGCGCCAAAAAAGAGTCGCGGCCTGGTTGATGATCTGGTTGAAGCCCGCAGTGGAAAAATCCGCGAACTGCATTTCGATGATCGGCCTCATGCCTTCGATTGCCGCGCCGACGGCCATGCCAACAATCGCATCTTCGCTAATGGGCGCATCAAGGACGCGTCCGGGAAATTCGTTGGCCAGATTTTTCGTGGCCTTGAACGCGCCGCCGAACGCGCCAACGTCCTGCCCGTAAATGAACACGCGCGGATCGTCCGCCAGCGCCTTTGCCTGCGCTTCGCGAATGGCTTCGATGTAGGTGATGCTCATGTTTTGAATGAGGAAGGAAGAATGAAGAATGAAGAAACAAAAAAGTTGAACGCGCACAGGGGAGAAATTGTTTCTTCATTCTTCATTCTTCATTCCTCTGTGCCTTCGCTCAAATGGTTCGACGAAATTGCGCGCCAATCTTCAGCATACGGATCGGGCACGGGTTCGCGCTGCGCTTTTGCGACGGCTTGTTCGATTTCCTCGACCGCATCGCGCCGCCAGCTTAGCTCCGTTTCGGAGTCGAGCCAGTTTTGTTTCTGCATGAATTCTTCGGCAACTTTCATGCAGTCGCGGCCAACGGGAGAATTTTTCAACTTCGGGTCAATGTAACTAGCATCGTCGTGTTCGCCGTGGCCGCACAGGCGGAGCAACTTCGCGACGATGAGTTGGGGGCCTCGGCCTTCGCGCGCGCTGGCCACGGCTTCGCCGACGATTTTCAGGCACGCACCCAAATCCGTCCCGTCCAAAGTGTGGCCGGGAATGCCGTAGCCCGCCGCCTTGTCCGCGAGATTTTGACACGCGAACTGCCGCGAAGCCGGCGTGGAGTAGGCGTAACCGTTGTCCGCGACGATCAACACCAGCGGAAGTTTTTCCACGGCGGCCTGGTTGATCGCTTCGTGGAACGAGCCGGTGGAAGTGGCGCCATCGCCAACGGATGCGACGCCGACGGTGCCTTTGATTTTTTTGAAACGATGCGCCATGAGCCTGCCGTTCACGACGGAAATCATCGCGCCGAGATGGCTGATCATTGCAAGCTCGCCGCGTTTTGGGTCGCCGCGATGGACGTTGCCATCGCGACCGCGCATCGGGCCGAGCGACGAGCCGAGATAAGTCCGCGCGGCATCGAGAATTGTTTCACCGAACTGAAGTCGGCCAGCCGCATCGCGGATCAGCGGGGCGAAGACATCGCCCTTGCGAAGAAAAAATGCCGACGCCACGCTCAACGCCTCCTGCCCGCGACCGAGAAAAACTCCGCCCTGGATTTTTCCCGCGCGATAGAGGCTGGCGAACTTGTCGTCCAGCAGCCGCGCGCGCAACATGCAGCGGAACGCCCGTGTGTAGGTGTCGCGAAAAGAGGAAGTCTCGGCGGACGTTTCACGCTTTGGCGCCGTTTGAAGCATCGCGGGACTTTATTCATTTTTGCCCGCGATGCGCAACGTTTCTTTCGCGTTTCCTGTCTTGAACCTGCCGCAAATGTCTCGTTTCCAGCCAGCCGAAGCGGCGCTATGGCGCGCGCGAAGGCGGGAAACTTTCCGCGCGGAATTGTCGTCCATGTGGAGCAACCCGTTGAAAAATGAAATTGGCCTTTGACGCGTTTTGGTGTTCAATCTGCTCAAAGGCGAGGCAGCTTTGCCCAAGCAGACCAAGTGAAACCTTTGAACAGCCAACTTGAAAATCGAACGTCGCGCGTTCTCCTTGTCGAGGACGACGTGAAGTTGCAGGAAATCCTGGCTGCGCTGCTCATCGAGGAAAATATTGCCCTCACGCCCGCGCATAATTCCGAAGAAGCGTTGGCGCTCACGAAGGAAAATTCCTTCGAGATGATCATTTTGGATCTGGGTTTGCCCGGCGAGGACAATGGCTTCGAGCTTCTGCGATTGTTGAAAGAAGACCCGCGCACGCAGGCGATTCCCGTGATGATCCTCACGGCATGGCACAACACGAGCGACAAGTTGCGCGGGTTCGAGATGGGCGCCGTGGATTATGTGACCAAACCTTTCGAGGCCGCCGAGCTTCGCGCCCGCCTGCGCGCGGCGTTGCGCGCCAAGCATCTTCAGGACGAATTGAGCAAGGCCAACCGTGAACTTTCCGCCGCGCGCCACGCCGCCGAGAACGGCGCGCGGGCCAAGTCTGAATTCCTCGCCAACATGAGCCACGAAATCCGCACGCCGATGAACGGAGTCATCGCCATGTCCGGCCTGCTCCTCGAAACGCCGCTGACCCACGAGCAGCGCGGCTACGTGGAAACGATTTATTCATGCAGCGATTCGCTGCTCACGATCATCAACGAGATCCTGGACTTCTCGAAAATCGAGGCCGGCAAACTTGAAATTGAAAACACGAAGTTTGCGATCCGCGCCTGCGTTGAAGAATCGCTTGACGTGCTCGCGACGAAAGCCGCCGAGAAGAAACTCGATCTCGCCTACGAACTGGACGACCAGATTCCCGCGCAACTCATCGGCGACGTGACGCGTTTGCGGCAGGTGCTCGTGAATCTTTTGAGCAACGGAGTGAAATTCACGTCCGGCGGCGAAGTCGTTGTCCAGATCAAAAAACTTTCGGCGGAAAAATCCGGCGGCAGATGGAACCTTCAGTTCTCCGTGCGCGACACGGGCATCGGCATTCCCGTTGACCGGCTCTCGAAACTTTTCCGGCCGTTCACGCAGGCCGACGCCTCCACGTCGCGCCACTACGGCGGCACGGGTCTCGGCCTCGCGATCAGCAAGCGGCTGGTTGAATTGATGGGCGGCAAAATGTGGGTCGAGAGCGTTCCGGAAAAAGGCTCGACGTTCCATTTCACGATTCCGTTCGATGCCGCGCCCGAGACCGCGCCGGTCAATCTGAAAAATCCGAAGCTGGAAAATTTGCGGCTGTTGGTCGTTGACGACAACCCGACGAATTGCCGCGTGCTGACGGCGCAAACAAAGAATTGGGGAATGGTTCCCCGCGTCACGCAAAATCCTCGCGAAGCGTTGAAGTGGCTCGAACAAGGCGAATTGTTTGACTTGGCGATCCTTGACATGCGGATGCCGGAAATGACCGGCATCGAACTCGCGACGAAGATGCGAATGTTGCGAAACGGAAAAGTGCTCCCGCTTCTGTTGCTGACTTCAATCGGCGTGCGGACGGATTCGCCGGAGTTCGAGAGCATCGGCTTCGCAAGCTGCGTCACAAAGCCCATCAAGCCCGCGCAACTTTCCGAGGTGCTGGCGCGCGTCGTTTCCGGAGTGATGCAACCGCCGTCGTCGCAGACACAGATTTTCTCAAAGCTTGATCCCGACCTTGCCAGCCGCCTGCCGCTGCGCGTGCTGCTGTGCGACGACAACGCCATCAACCAAAAAGTCGCGCAGCGATTGCTCCAGCAGATGGGTTATCGAGCCGACGTGGCGGGCAACGGCGTTGAGGCGTTGAAAGCGTTCGAGGCGCAGTCTTACGATTTGGTTTTCATGGACGTGCAAATGCCCGAGATGGATGGCCTGGAAGCCACGCGCATGATTCGCCAGCGCCAGCAGCAGCAAAACGAGTTTCCTAACTTCAAATCGCCGATTGTCATCGTCGCGATGACGGCCAGTGCGATGCAGGGGGACAAGGAAAAATGCATTGAGTCGGGGATGGATGATTATCTTGCCAAGCCTGTTCGTCTGGAAGACATGCGATCAATCATCGAGCGTTGGGGCAAGACCGCGACTGGCGAGCCAGTCTTTGCCATCGCAAAAAATGGCGAGGCGGAAATTCCCGGCAAGCCGTCGCAGGTCAACGGCGCGGACAATCAAGAACCACCGGTGGACATGGAGCGCCTGCTCGATTTCGCCGACGGAAACCTCGCCAATTTGCAGGAGCTTGTGGATTTGTATGTGAAACAAACCGCTGGGCAGCTTGAGCAACTTGAAGCGGCGGTCGTCGCGCAAAACGCGTCCGAAGTCCGGCGGCTTGCGCACAGTTGCGCGGGCGCGAGCGCGACTTGCGGCATGGCGAAGCTTGTCACTTACCTCCGCGATATGGAGAAAAAGGGGTTTGAACAAAAACTGGCCGGCACGCCGGAACTTTGCGCGCAGGCGGTAAAAGAATTTGAACGCATACGGGATTTTCTGGCAGCTTACCTTGAAACGCACCGGGCATTGCCCGCGCAGGCATCGGCATGAAGAAAATTTTGATCATCGAGGACGACCAGATCGTCGCGAACATTTACCGCAACAAGCTGTCCCTTGATGGTTTCGAAGCCGAAGTGGCGCTTGACGGCGAGACCGGTCTTCAACTGCTTCCAAATTTTCGCCCCGATGTGATCCTGCTCGATTTGATGCTTCCAAAAATGAGTGGTATTGACGTGATGAAACAAATCCGCGCGGAAGCGGATTTCGAGTTGACTCCCATCATCGTTTTTTCCAACACCTACCTCTCGAACATGGTGCAGGAAGCCTGGAAAGCTGGCGCGACCAAATGCCTTTCCAAGGCCAACTGCACGCCCAAACAAGTCATCGAAGTCGTGCGCTCCATCGCGCCGAACGGTGACAAGTCGCAAACGGTCAAAAGCAAGAAGCAATCGCCGGCACCCGCCAAAGCTGCGGCACAAGCCGACGAGAAAAAAACTCCCGGCAGCGACGCCGATGCCGCCTTTCAAACCGAACTACGGCAGTCGTTCGTCGAAAGTTTCCCTGCGACGCTGGCCGCGCTGCGCACACATTTGCAGGCTCTCGTCAAAAGCGATTCGGAGGAAAATCGGCTCAGTCAATTGCACGAGCTTTACCGGAAAACGCACGGCGTGACCGGCAACGCGGGTCTCGCCGGCATGAATGGCATGTCCCACCTGGCCGACGCGCTGGAAGTGTTGCTCAAGGAACTTCGCGAGAAACCGAAAAACATCAACGCCTCGACGCTGCGCACCATCGCCAACGCCATTGACTTCATGGGCCAGCTTTTTCAACGCGGCGAGCCGGCCAACGAAGAAGTGCCGCCCGCAAAAATTCTTGTCGTCGACGACGAAGCCCTTTCGCGCCGCGCCATCACCTACGCGCTGGAAAAGGCAAAACTTCAATCCACAAACGTCGAAGACCCGCTCGCCGCGCTCAAAATGCTGACTAACGAGCCGTTCAATCTTGTTTTTCTGGACGTGGACATGCCCGGCATGAACGGCTTTGAGTTGTGCGCGAAACTTCGCACGCTGCCTGCGCACAAAAAGACGCCGGTCATTTTCGTCACGAGCCTGAACGATCTTGAGAGCAGGACCAATTCAAGCATGAGCGGCGGCAATGATTTCATCGCCAAGCCGTTTCTCTTCATCGAACTGGCGGTCAAGGCGCTCGTTTATGTTCTGCGCAGCCGCTTCGAAACTCCCAAGCCGGCAGCGGTCACCGCTTGAGTTGTTTTTCGGAGGGTGGAGTTCCACGACGCCCTGACTTTTTTGGCGGAAAGATTTCAGGGCGTCGTGGAACTCCGCCCTCCCGGTTGAGCTTTTGACATTCCTCCGCCCTCTGGCTAATCTTTGCCCATGGAATCACTCCACGCGCCGTGGCGAATGGAATACATCCTTTCGCCCAAGCCGTCGTCATCGGAAAATTCAATCTTCACCGCCATCGCCCAATCTTCCGATGACGAGAAGAATCTTGTTCTCGCCCGCGAACGGACGTGCTTCGCTGTGCTGAATTCCTTCCCCTACACCGGCGGTCATCTGATGACAGTGCCTTACAAACAGGTGCAGGACTTGAACGGCCTGATGGACGAGGAACTTCTCGATTTGCTCAAGCTGACGCGCCGCTGCATTGACGCGCTGACGAAAGTGATGAAGCCCGATGGCTTCAACGTCGGCATCAACCTGGGCAAGGTCGCCGGCGCGGGCATCGTGGAACACCTGCACATCCACGTCGTGCCGCGCTGGAACGGCGACACCAACTTCATGCCCGTCCTCGCGCACACGCACATCCTGCCCGAAGCGTTGCAGGACATCGCCGCCAAACTCCGCGCCGCGCTGACAAAATAATTCGCCACGGATGAAACACAGATTGAAAATCAATCAGACCAAAATTTTACCGGGTCTGTTGTCGCGTCTTTCAATCTGTGTTTCATCTGTGTTAATCTGTGGCTGAAAAATATATCTGATGCCGTCAGAAACTCTCCACTTCGAAAACGCCCGCTTCGCCCAGCAGCTTTTCAACAACGACCCGCGCAATCTGCAGACGCTCCACGACGAACTCGGCGTCAAGGCCACCTCACGCGAAGGCTGGATCAAACTCGAAGGCGCGGCGGAAGCCATCGAGCGCGCGAAACAGCTTTTCCTGCAACTGCAAGAGTTGCTGAAGGCCGGCGCGCAAATCCGCCAGCGCGAGTTCACGCACGCCTTGAACGTTGTCAAGACCGACGGCGTGTCCGCGCTCAAAGATTTGATGGGCGACCGTATCTTGACTTCGCCGAAGAAGTCCCCTGTCACTCCGAAAACCGTCGGCCAGAAAAAATACGTCGAACTCATCCGCTCGCACGACATCACGCTTGGCGTCGGCCCGGCAGGGACGGGCAAGACTTTTCTGGCCGTTGCCATGGCCTTGACCGCGCTGCGCGAAGGCAAAGTTTCGCGGATCATTCTCACGCGCCCCGCGGTCGAGGCCGGCGAAGCGCTCGGTTTTTTGCCCGGCGATCTCTACGAAAAAATCACGCCGTATCTCCGCCCGCTCCACGACGCGCTCCACGACATGTTGCCAGCCGAGGAAATCCAAAAGCACATGGAGCGAAACGTCATCGAAATCGCGCCGCTCGCCTACATGCGCGGTCGCACGCTCAATCATGCCTTCATCATCCTCGACGAAGCGCAAAATTCCACGATGGAGCAGATGTTCATGTTCCTGACGCGGCTCGGCACGAGTTCGAAGGCCGTTATCACCGGCGACGAGACGCAGATTGATTTGCCGCCGCACAAATCCTCCGGCCTCCTCGAAGCCCACCGCGCGCTCAAGCACGTCGAGGGCGTTGCCATCATGGAATTCAGCAAGCGCGACGTCGTCCGCCATCCGCTCGTCCAGCGCATCATCACCGCCTACGAGGAACATCGCGGAGCGAGGAAATGAAACATCCAAGCTCCAAGCTCCAAGCTCCAGAGAAGCACCAATCTCCAAACACCAAATCGAATGTTCATCGGCATTTTTTTTGGGGCTTGGAGCTTTAAAAAATGTCTCTCGGTATTCGCAATCGCCAGCGCCTGCGCAAAATCAATCCGCGCCAGTTCCGGAAAATTTTGCTGGCCGCGCTTAAAAATTTGGGCGTTGGACAATTCGAGCTTGGAATCCATATCGTCGGCGCTGCCGAAATGACGCGGCTAAATGAAACTTTTCTCCGGCACAAAGGTTCAACGGATGTGATTACGTTTGACCACTCGTCACTCGTCACCCGTCCTCCGTCACTTCTTCACGGTGAAATTTTCATCTGCATTGAAGAAGCGGTTGCCCAGGCAAAACGCTTCCGCACAAGCTGGCAATCCGAGCTTGTGCGCTACGCTGTTCATGGCGTGCTTCATTTGCTTGGCCATGATGACGCGCGCGCTGCCGCTCGACGCAAAATGAAGCGGGAGGAAGATCGCATTCTTCTCGGACTCGCGGCGCAGTTGGACTTGAAAAAGATCGGTTCGGAAAAATAGCAAGGTGCAACGTCCATTTGCAGCCTTTCCCAAGGCAAAACTTGCGGGATAATTTTTCACAAGCGCCTATGGACAAGAGATAAGAAACAAAATAACGTCAAAAATATGAAAAAGGATAAGCTACCCAAAACCCAGCACATTGTTTATTAACCGTCGTTCGCGCACCACAGAATGATCAAGCATCTCTTGCCATACTTCTTCGGGTGCTTCGCAGCTTACTGCTGGATTCAGTTGATCGTGCCAAGGCTTCGTCACGCAGCGCGGTGGAAAGGCGGAGCGCGGATGTCTGTTCGCAGTCAGTTTTGCTTCGCCATGTTTCCCTCGTTGCTTCTGTTCACGCACTTCAAGGCTGTTGCTTTGGTTGTGGTTTTGTTGGCGTTCGCAGATTTCGCGTTCTTGTGGTTCTTTGGCATAGCTGACCAGAAGCGCTACGCTATGCTGCGAAGGGGAGCAGAGGCGTCGCCTAGCGCAGTCGAGAAGATTTTTCAGAAGCCTGAGGCGATTGTCGCAGCGCTTTTGTTCGTAGCCATTATCGCTGTCATGTTGCGTATCTTCTTTGGATGAGAACCACGACGGCTAACTAAGAGGGCAGGCTGCAAGCCCGACCTCTCGCAGTGACAGCGCTCCTCGCACTTTGCTTGAGCAAACCGCCGCTCGTCTTTACAATTCGCTCATGAGGAAAAGTTTTCTGGCGCGCTGGCGTTCCAGTTTTTTGACGGGACTCGCCGTCGTTTTGCCGGCGGTCATTTCCGTGGCACTGCTGGTCTGGCTGTTCAGCACGGTGTCCAACATCACGGACACGCTGCTTTTTCCGCTGCGGTTCTTCTTGGACAAAGACCAAATCCACAAACCGGATGGAATGACTTACTGGTATTGGAAACTCGTGGCGTTCGTGCTGGCGATAGCACTGATAACCGCCGCCGGAGTGGTGACGCGATATTATCTCGGCAAGAAAATCATCGAATGGGTGGACACGTCGTTGTTGCGCGTGCCATTGCTGAACAAAATTTACGGCGCGATGAAGCAGGTGAACGATGCGTTCTCAAACAAGAAAAGCGCCTTCCGCACGGTCGTGCTCATCGAATTCCCGCGCGCGGGAAGTTATTCCATGGGATTCATCACGAGCGAAGTTCGCGACGAGGTGCAGGCCAATACGAAGGAAAAACTAGTCTGCGTTTTCATCCCGACGACGCCCAATCCCACGTCCGGTTTCATGATGCTCGTGCCCGAGAAGGACGTGACGAAGCTGGACATGTCCGTGGCCGAGGGCATCAAATACATCGTCAGCCTCGGCTCCATCGTGCCAGAGTATGAGCCGCCGGGCAAAAAACTGAAACGTTGAACATCGAACATCCAACATCCAACGTCGAACGCCCAATCCACCGTCGAACTTCTCCCCTTTCGATATTCAGCGTTCGATGTTGGATGTTCGATGTTTGTCCTTTGCGTTCATGACCGAATCCACCACAGGCCTGATTCTCCGCACGCGCCCGCTGACGGAAACGAGCCTCATCGTCCTCTGGCTCACGCCGAATTTCGGGCGCATCGCCACCGTCGCAAAAGGTGCGCGCCGGCCAAAGTCGCCGTTCGCGGGGAAGCTGGATTTGTTTTACCTCGCTGATTTCAGTTTCATTCGCAGCCGACGCTCGGAGCTTCACACGTTGCGCGAATTGAGCGTGCTTAACACACACGCCGCGTTGCGTAACGAACTTGGCTGGCTGCGACAGGCGTCCTACTGCACCGCGCTCATCGAGCAAACGACGGAAATGGAAACACCGCTGCCGGTGTTTTTTGAGTTGATGAAAAGTTTCCTGGAACAGTTGCCGAAACAGCCGCCGCAGCCGAAAATGATTTTTGCGTTTGAGCTGAAGTTATTGAGCGAGCTTGGACTGAAGCCGCCGTTGGAAAAAAGCAAACTCAAGGCCGGCACGCAACAACTTGTGAAACAACTTCTGAAGAGCAACTGGCCGGGTCTGGACAGATTGAAATTCAGCGACGCGCAGACTGCCGAGTTGCGTCAATTCCTTCACGGCTTCTTGATTTTTCATCTTGGAAAAATTCCGCGTGGCAGAGCCGCGGCGCTGGGCGGCGAAAAGTAGGGCGCGTCATTCCGTGCGCGCCAGGCAGCAACGTTTCAAACCGACAGGCGAATTTTCCAGGCGCGATGTCGCTCTCAACGTTCGCGGCGCGCGCGGGGCGACGCGCCCTGCCATCCTAATCAAAATTTCCTTTGCAGAAATTTCTGTGCGCGGTTAAAAGAACTGCATGACTGAACCTGTCGTTTTCCAGAAATCTCCCCTCGTCCAGGACACACAACCCGGAACTTACTGGTGGTGCGCCTGCGGACGCTCGAAGACCCAGCCGTTTTGCGACGGCTCGCATAAAGGGACTGGCCTTGGCCCGCTCAAAACGGACATCGCGGAAGCGAAGAAAGTTGCGTGGTGCGGCTGCAAACATTCAGCCAACAAACCGTTCTGCGATGGGAGCCACAGCCGGCTTGCCTGAAATGAAAGGAAGCGGAGTGGGATTAGTTTCGAGTTTTCAGTTTTCAGACTGAAGCTGAACACTTCAAACTTTTTTTCGGAAAAACCCGCTGGTGTCCGCCACATTCGCAACGGAAAGATCAAGCCCCGCCTCTGGCGCGCGCATTTGGGCGATGATCATTTGCTGGGCGATCCGAGCGCCAGTCATGGTGGCGAAATATTTCACGGCACCGACGCTTGTTGTCGCCTTGAAGATGATGGTGAGCAGGCAATGTTCATCCACGTTCACGACGAGCATGGAATGTTTTTCGCCCTGCTGATAAACGCTGTTGAAATTCTCCTCGTGGACGAGATTGGCGATGGTCTGGTTCGCCAGATACGCGCCGGATGCGAGCGCGGCGATGGTCGTGACGTCGAAGTCCTCCGTTTCGCCGCTGGTGGTGATGAGGAAGCCGCCCTTGTCAATGATCAGCGCTGTGGTTGCTTCGCAGCGGGCGAGCAAATCACGGAGCGCGCGTTCAAAGACCTTGATGTCTTCTTCGATGAGTTGTGGGAGCGTGGGCATGTCATGCGTATTGCGGAGTGTTCTGATTGATGAACTTGTTCAGCAACATGCGGGTGATCATGTTCAAAGTTTCAAAAACGCCGCCGCACTGGTGCGCGACGGACTCGTATGACGGGACCTGGACTTCGCGGTTGTTCAACAGGAAATCCATGTATTGCACCGGCGCGACGTTCGGCAAATCACGTTTGTTGTATTGAAGAACGTAGGGGATGTCCGCGAGGTTCAATTTCAACGCGCGCAAGTTTTCCTCAAGGTTCGAAAAGCTCTCGATGTTCTCCTGCATCTTTTCGTATTGCGAATCGGCGACGAACACGATGCCGTCCACGCCGCGCAAAACGAGCTGGCGCGTCGTGTTGTAAATGACCTGGCCGGGAACGGTGTAAAGCTGGAACTTCGTTTTGAAACCCTTGATCGCCAGCGCTTCAATCGGCAGAAAGTCGAAAAACAAAGTCCGGTCCGAACTCGTGGCGAGCGAAACGAGTTTGCCCTTTTGTCCCTGCGCGGTTTGGACGTGGTCGTGGACTTGCACGAGGTTGGTCGTCTTGCCGCCCATCGCCGGGCCGTAATAGACGATTTTGACCTGAAGTTCGCGGGTCGCTTGGTTGATGATTGCCATAATTTTTTATTTCGGTTTGCGGTCGAGTTCGGCGGCGAGTCCCGCGAGTTGCGCAGTCGGCAGCGGTTCAGCGGTGCGGCCGAACGCGGCGAAGAAAATCGAGCCTACGCGGAAAATTTTCCACGGCGTGTTGCCGACGGTGAAATTCAAATTGTTCAGATCTCCCATGCGCAGTTCCTTAGTGCTCTGGCTGACGCGGCCAAAAATTTGCGGAAGGAACGCGGCGAGCGTGTCGGCATTGAGATCGGAAGGAATCCGGCTCGCGACAAGCAAACCATCCGGCAGAGCGATGATCGCGCCCGCCACGCCGTCGAGCGCGGCGGCTTTGGAAACGATTTCGTTTGGCGTGGCATAGCGGCGGAGGAAAGCGGTGTCTGGAATTTTCGCATTGATTGCTTTGCCCGCCCGCTGCGTGACATCGTTTTCATCCGGTGCGTCATCCGTGTCTTTCCAGACGTAGTAATTTGTGTCTTCCAGTTTATTTTCGACCAAAGCTTCCTGCGGCGGCTGCGGCTGTGGGTGCGGTTGCGGCTGCGGCATTGAAGTGTAAAAAAGGCTGGGAATCGCTTCGACATTTTCATCCACGGCTTTTTTGTTGGAGCGGCTCGCGTTTTGTTTCGCAAGAAACAGCGGCGCGATGGCTTTCAGCGGAAGTTCAAGAACGATGCCGTCGTTGACCGAAATGCCGGACAGGCGCGTCGGCTGAATCCACGAACGCAGCTCGCGCCATGTGAAAGCGACTTTCCCGACCTTCAACCCTTGCTCGATCAGTTTTTCAGGCAGGACAACTTTCGCCGCCATCATGTTCGACTGGACAATTTCAGTGCGGATGGCGTCAGGCCACGACCCCGCAAGTTCGGCGAGCGAAAGCGCCATGACAGACTCGTCAAGTTTTGGACTCACCGTATGGTTTCCCACGGCGGGTTGAATTGCCGGAGCTTGCTCCACTCCGATTGGTTGGGGCGTAAATCCGCGAAAGACCGGCGCGTGGTCCGTTGGCGGATTGAAACGAATCAACTCGGCTGGCTTGATGGATTTCGGAGTCGGGACATTGATGCGTGGAGGCGCAACCACAGAAGTGGCTTTCGGCGTTGTGTCGTGGGAAATGACGATGCCTCGTCCTTTGTTGTCGAACGGGCCGCTGATTTCTTCCGGAACTTCCTGCCGTTGAGCGGCGCGACGTTGAAGCAGCGATGGATCAATTTGTGGAAAAATTTCCGCGAGCGGCAACGACACCAAAACTCCGTCGCGATCCGCCAGCCGCGAGAATGTCCCATGCGGCGAAATCTTTCTCAATTCGCCGAAGCTGATTTTCACCGAACCGGTGCTGAGTTGAGGAACCACAGTTTCGATGGGAACGGAAATCATTGCTTCGATCTCGATGACTTCGGTGCTCTGGCTGATTCGCGCCCGCAACTCCGGTGGCAATTGCGCCAGAACGGATTTCAGCGACACGCGGACAGAATCTTTTGCAGGTGTCTGGTGACGCGGTTGGAGGCGAACGTCCGGCTGGGTTGGCTTGGTTGAAGGGGCGGCAGGCTCGGCAGACTCGGTCGCGTAATGCTCTGGAGCTTCCATCACGGTCGTATCGCCATCTTTGGCAAACCAGTTTTTTAAAAAGTTAAACATTTGCGTGCGAAGCATTTTGGTGCGCGCGGACAAAATTGCGGTCGGCGAATGCACCTCGGCATTTCCAGCCCGATCCGGGATCAGTTCAACGCTTCGGGCGCTTTTCGGGCAAGAAACATGCCACGACTACGCGAAGAACCGGCGTTCACGAATTAAAATTCCGCGACGCCTCGAAAAGTTTCCCAGTTGCCAGCACGCCTGTTGTCCCATCGCTGGACGAGTTGTCCCAATGCGCTGCGGCCGGAAAGCTGCATCCAGTTGCAGGGAGAAATTTTCCTGTTTTCACGGAAATCAATGAAAACAGGAACACCGCTTGCTTTTCTTCCCGTTGAATCGCTAGCGTTGCAAGGCAACTGCTTCATTGCCATTCGAATGACAGACAAACGACACAAGATTTTGCTCCTCGACGACGATCGCGACCTGCTCGATCTCTACAAGGAAATCCTCTCGCACCTGCCGAGCCGCCCGGAAGTCTGCACGTCACTCACGGGCGCGCGCGCGATGGCGATGCTCGAAGCCGAACCGTTTGCGATGCTAGTTTGCGATCTCAACATGCCGAAGATGGACGGCCTGCAAGTCCTCTCGATCGTTCGCCGAAAATATCCGCAGCTTCGAACCGTCGTTCTCACCGCCGTTCCCGACGAGCAATTTCGCTCCCGTGTTTACGCGCTGGGTGTGGACTTGTATTGGCAGAAACCGGCGTCGCAGGCCGAGATAAAAATGTTCGTGGACTGTCTTGAATCGCTGCTTGGCCGCGATGAGCAGCAACTTTTTCGAGGCGTGCAAAATAAAAACCTCGTGGACATTATCCAGCTCGAGTGCATCTCGCAAAACTCCACCGTGCTGAAAATCACCAACGGCCCGTTCGAGGGAAAAATCTGGATTGAGACCGGCGAGCTTGTTGACGCCACCGCCGCCGAACTGCAAGGCGAAGCGGCGTTCCAAAAAATTCTTTCGTGGAAGACCGGGGCGTTCGAATACCTCGCCGCCGAACCCGGCAGGCAACGCAATATTTTCAAATCCTACAACGCGTTGCTGCTCGAAACGGTGCAGGCGTTCGATGAAGCCCAGGATTCCTCATCCCGCGAGCCGAACGCCCCGGCCAATGCTTCGACTCTGGAAACCGTGACGAAGATGAATGGAGTCGAATTCGCCGTGAAACTCGGAAGCTCTGGCGGCGATTGTGAATCGCGCGGCATCGAGAATTCCGCCGCCGTTTCTGCGTGGGCTGTCCAAACTCTTGAAAATTTTCGGGCACTCGGCGACCAATTGCGCGTCGGCCCGCTCGAGCAAATCCAAGGCATCGGCCCGCAACGCAATGTCAGCCTCGGCGGCGAAGATAACGCCCAATTTTGCGTCGGATGGACGCCCAAACTTTCGTCCGCAGAAATCCACGCCGCGATGAAAAAGATTCTGGCTTTATGAGCTTTGTAAAATTTTTCCGCAAACCAAAATCCACCCTGCTCCGGCTGCCATCCGGCGGATTCACCGTGGATCGCAATGGCGAGATTTTGATTTCGACATTGCCGCAAACGTTTCCAGCCGAACTCGTCAAGACGATCGCGGCCAATGTCCTTCAGGCTTTCAAGTCCTCGCAAACGGCACAATTGCCGCTCTCGGAATTGATCATGCACTATCCGAGTTTGATAATCACAGCGCGCGAACTGCGCGGCGGTGCGCTGGTTTTCCTTTCTCCGCAGACTCTGAAGGGTCCGGTCCGTAATTCATCAACCCTCACATCTTATGCGTGATAGCAAACAACTCAACCAGCTCATCCAACAGATGGAAAACTTTCAGGAGTGCTTGAAGCAATTCAACCACTACGTCAACCTCTCGCGCGCCAAGTTCACGCCCGACGACGAAAGCCATTTCCTCGAAACCAAAAGCATCATCGTGCAGGAGCTTGAATTGATTCTTGCCTCGATCCAAAGCGGCACGCCCACCCGCGAAGAGGTCCACACCCTTATTTCTTCGGCGCCATCATTGCGGTTTTTGAGCCAGTTGCAGGAAACTGCGTTGCGCGGCCTCGAAAGCCAGTGGCACAAAATCTACATCGGCTGGCACTCCGCGCTCGGCCAGATCAAGGTCAAACGAATGGAACTCGAATCCAAATCCGGCTGGGCAGCGATGTTTGAAGGAAAGAAAAAGTGATTTGGAGTTGGTGACTCAGCGCCGGCTGCCTTGTCCTTCATTGAAAATTTTCATTTCTCCGCGCCGTTTTCCCGGGCATTGTTGAGTTATGGGCAAACGCCGTGAAGCGCGCGAACGCGCCGTCCAATTTTTGTTTCAGCACGATTTGAATCCGCCGGAAAATCTGGAGGACGCGCTCAATTCATTCTGGGACGGCCAGCGCACCGCCGCGCTCGCCGAAGAAAAAGGCTCGGCGACTTGGGGAGAATCTCACGAGTTGCCGCCGCCGACCACCGAAGACGCCGAAACCCGCATCTTCGCCGAGCCGCTCATCCGCGGCACGCTCCAGCATCGCGACGAACTGGACGCCATGATTAAAAAATACGCGCAGAACTGGGACATCCACCGCATGGCCGCCGTGGACAGGAACATTTTGCGCCTCGCCATTTTCGAGATGCTCCATCGCGACGACATCCCGCCCGTCGTCAGCATCAACGAAGCGGTGGACATCGCCAAAAAATTTTCCACGCAGGACAGCGGCAAATTCGTGAACGGAATTTTAGACAAGGTCAAAGGCGATTTGATGCGCCCCGCAAGGATAGTAAAAGAATGAAGTTTGCGGATTTGCATCTTCACACGAACTTTTCCGATGGGACTTATTCGCCCGAGGAAATGGTCGCGCAGGCGAAGCGCTTTGAATTGTCCACGATCTCACTGACCGATCACGACACCGTCGAAGGTTGCGCGCGAACCGAAGCGGCCTGCCGCGCCGCGAACATCGAGTTCATTCCCGGCAGCGAACTGACCGCCGAGCACGATGACAACGAACTTCACATCCTCGGCTACTTTCTCGACACGCAGAATCCGCAACTGCTCGCCGAGATGGCGCAGTTCCAAACCGTCCGCCAGAATCGAATCCGCGAAATGGTTGCGAAACTCAACCACCTCGGCATCCCACTCGACGCAGAAAAAGTTTTCGCGCTGGCGAATTGCCGCTCGCCCGGACGACCGCACGTCGCGCGCGCGCTGGTGCAAGGCGGATTTTGCTCAAGCTCCGACGAAGCCTTCGAGCGTTTTCTGAAAAAGAATCGTCCGGCATGGGTCGGCAAATTCAAGATCTCCGCAGCCGAAGCGATTGAATTGATTCATCAAGCCGGCGGTGTGGCGGTGCTCGCGCATCCCGGATTGAACCGTTGCGACGAAGTCATTCCTGATCTCGTGAACGCCGGTCTCGACGGCATCGAATGTTTTCACACTAAGCACTCTGCTTCGACCGCAAACCATTACAGCATCATCGCCAAAAGATTCAACCTGCTCATCACCGGCGGCTCGGATTGCCACGGCCTGACCAAAGGCAAGCCGCTCATCGGCACGGTTAAACTGCCTTACGAACACGTCGAGAAGCTCAAAGAGACACGAATTGCACGACTTGACACGAATTCAAATTTGATAATCCGTGAAAATTAGTGGAATTCGTGTCAAAAAAATCTCATGGGACTATTCTCCAAATTCAAAGCCGGCCTTGCCAAAACCCACAGCAAGCTCACGCACGAGATCAAACGCATCGTCACGCGCTCGCCAAAACTCACGGGCGAATCGCTGGAAGAACTCGAACACGCCCTAATCGCCGCCGATCTCGGCATGGCAGTGACGCATCAAATCGTTGCCGCCGTCAAACTGGCCTACGAATCTCAGGGCACGACCGGCCACGACGTCTCCGCCATCGCGCGCGCTGAAGTTGAAAAAAGTCTTTCGAGCAACAAAGCCGCATTGGTCAAAGTCCAATCCGGTCCGTGCGTCGTCTCCATTGTCGGCGTGAACGGCACTGGCAAGACCACCACTTCCGCCAAGCTCGCGAACCTCATCCAAACTCGCGGCGAAAAAGCTTTGCTTGCCGCGTGCGACACGTTTCGCGCCGCCGCCATCGAGCAACTCAAACTTTGGGGACACCGCCTCAACGTCGAAGTCATCGCCGGCGAATACAACGCCGATCCCGCCTCCGTCGCGCATGACGCCGTCGCCGCCGCGCAATCGCGCAAGGTGGATTATTTGTTTGTGGATACTGCGGGCCGTCTGCACACGAAGCACAACTTGATGCAGGAGCTCCAAAAAGTTCATCGCGTGATGGGAAAAATTTTGCCCGGCGCGCCGCACGAAGTCCTGCTCGTGCTCGACGGCAGCACCGGCATGAACGCGCTGAACCAGGCGCGCGAATTCCACAAGGCCGTTCCGCTCACCGGCCTCATCGTGACCAAGCTCGACGGCACGAGCAAAGGCGGCATGGTGGTGGCGATCCAGAAGGAACTCGGCCTGCCCATCAAATTCATCGGCCTCGGCGAGCAACCGGACGATCTGCAACCCTTCGACACCAAACAGTTCGCGCAGGCGTTGTTTGAGGAATGAAACTTTACGAGGAATCTTCCTGAATAATGATCATTGGCGATCCATCTGAATTTGCAATCGAGTCTAACGTCAGCATTGCCTACGAGGAGCTTGGTGCCCGTGCGCTTGGCTTGTTTGTGATTCATATTGGCGGTCGCTGCTATGGTGTTCGCGAACCTGATGCCTCATGGATGGCTTGCTCATTTGACGCGGTTGAAGAACGAATCGCTCAGCGTGGCATGCACATCGCACCTTTCGCAGATGAGCCTGATGCAGCTAAAATCGCCAACGCCTACCGTGATGCCATTTACGCCCCTGACCAAGAAAGCGAAGAATTCTTCGGCCTTCCTCATTCTGAATTCCGCGATTGCTTCTATTCCAAAGCTCTCGTGTGGGCACCTGATGGCGATGAGGCGTTCGACGACTGGAGCTATGTATTGCAGTTCGATGTAAAGGATCGCGTTCGGCTGATCGGTTTTAGGAGTTGCAAAGAAGGCTATCACCACGACCCGGCCACCCTCAGTGATGTTTGGCTTGAAGCCGACAAGTTCTACAACATTCTTCAAACATGGCGTGACGCGTTTGAAGCTGAATGGAAAGCCGCGCCCAAGTTGTTCAAAGCCCACGGCCCGGACGAACGCGAAGACCAGCATCTAGCAGAAATCATTCGGCTCGCTGAGCTCTCGAAATCTCTTCGACAATCGCGAAGTGGTGCGAGGAATTAACATACCAAATCCGTAGATTAGCACTTTCTGCGCGCGTAATGATTCTTCGAGCCTTTCCGTTTGAGCCTTTTCCTTTCAGCGGCTACGCTGCGCCGCGATGTCTGATGCCCATTTCATGCGCCTTGCCCTCCGGCTCGCCCGGCGCGGCTACGGCACGACTTCGCCGAACCCGATGGTGGGCGCGGTGCTGGTGAAGGGCGGCAAAGTCATCGGGCGCGGCTGGCATCGGTGCGCGGGCGGGCCGCACGCGGAAATCGAGGCGCTCCGCGACGCGCAAAAGCGCGGACACAATCCGCGCGGCGCGACGTTTTACGTGACGCTTGAACCGTGTTGCACGCACGGTCGCACGCCGCCTTGCACGAAGGCCATCATCGCGGCCGGCATCAAGCGAGTTGTTGCTGGCGCGATTGATCCGAATCCAAAGCATGTGGGAAAGGGTTTTAAGATTTTGAAGCGCGCGGGGATTGAAGTCATTCACGGAATCCTCGCGGATGAGTTCGCTAAGTTGAACGAAGCCTTCAATCATTGGATCGTTCACCGCACGCCGTTCGTGACCGTGAAGGCCGCGATGACGTTGGACGGAAAGATTGCGACGGCGTCGGGAGAATCCAAATGGATCACCGGCGAGAAAGCACGCGCCTACGGAATGCAACTGCGCCAAGGCGCGGATGCGATTCTGGTCGGCATCAATACGATTCTGGCGGACAATCCGAGCCTGACGGCCAGAAGTCAGAAGTCAGAAGTCAGAAGTCAGAACAAAAATCAGCGACTACGCCGGATTGTGTTGGATTCACTCGGACGGACGCCGTTGAATGCAAGAGTTGTCAGCGATGAATTTGCGGCTTTGACGACGATTGTGGTTAGCAACCGTGCATCAAAGAAACGCGCCGCCGCTCTGAAAAAGCGGGTGAATGTTCTCGTTGCGCCTTTGGCTGAATCAAAAATCAAAAATGAAAAATCAAAAATTGATTTAGCCTGGTTGTTGAAAAAACTCGGCGCGGAAAACGTCACCAGCCTGCTGGTCGAAGGCGGCGGCGAGGTGAACGCGTCGTTTCTGCTCGGCGGTTTTGCGCATCGCATCGCGTTTTTTTACGCGCCGAAAATTCTTGGCGGGCGCGATGCGACAAAGGCAGTTGGCGGCGAGGGCGTAGTTCGTTTGGAAGATGCAATCAAGCTGCGCCAAGCCGAGTGGCGGCGGCTCGGCGAGGATTTGCTGTTGACTGCGGGGGTAGAGTAGGACAGGCATCTTGCCTGTTCGGGCAGGCTGGAAGCCTGCCCTACGTTATGTTCACCGGCATTGTTGAAGAAACTGGAACCGTCGAGGCTATCAAGCCCGCGGCGAATTCGATTCAATTGACCGTTCGCGCCAAAGTATGCGCGCGGGGATTGAAGGTCGGCGACAGTCTGGCGGTGAACGGCTGCTGCCTCACGGTCACAAAGATTTTTTCGCGCGCCAAAGCGAAGCTCATTCAATTCGATTTGCTGAGGGAAACTTGGCAACGAACGAATTTGCAATTTTCAAAACCCGGCTCGCTTGTGAATCTGGAACGCCCGCTCGCGGCGAATGGCCGCATCGGCGGACATTTCGTGACGGGGCACATTGATGGCGTGGGAAAAATCATTCGTTGGGAACGAAGCGGGCGCGATCACGTTTTGGAAATCGCCGCTCCCAATGAAGTGATGCGTTACGTGGTTTTCAAAGGCTCGATTGCCGTTGACGGAATCAGCCTTACTATTGCTGCCGTTCGCAAAAAAAGTTTTCGCGTCTGGATCATTCCGCACACGATTGAAGTCACGAACCTGCGTCAACGAAAAGTTGGTGATGCAGTAAATCTTGAGGCTGATCTTCTCGGCAAGTATGTCCGGCAGTTCGTCACTGCGTCTGCGGCTTGAACGGGGTTTTCTCTTCTTTGACCATCGAAGCGGGCGCAATTTCTTTCACCCGTCCCGCAGGAATGGAATTCTCCTGGCCGTTGGCGTCTTTGAAATAACAGTTGCCTCCCTGAAATCGCGGCTTGGACATTGAAGTGATGCGGTTGTTGTTGTTGAGAGTGATGACGTAGCGGTGGGAGCAGCCGGTGACAATTCCGGCAAAAGCCAGCGTGAGCAAAAGTTTTTTCATAAGCCGAATGGCCGCGAGCTTTATGTCGTGCGCGGAAAAGGTTTGTAACAGGGTTTGCAGCCTTTGGCAATCAAACGGAAGGATTTTTCCCGGCATCCCAGTGAAATTTCGTCCCGGAAAAGCGAAAGGGCCGGACTTTCATCCGGCCCTCTGCCATGAGAACAAAGCGCTCTTGCGCACACACAGAACAACCGTCATCAGATGCGGCGCTGCAGATTGACGCCTACTACACACACGGAACACTGCACTTTTGCATTCCAACAACATGATGAAGATACCTTGCCCGCTGTCCCCTGCCAGTCACCAGAACTGGGGACACGCATCAAAATATCAGGTTATTTCCTAAGAAATTTGGCTACGGCTTCCGTCCGCGTCCGAACTTGGAGCTTTTCGTAGATGCGCCGGATGTAGGTGTGGACGGTTTCGTAACTGATGCCGAGTTTCTCGGCGATCTCCTTGTAGATCAAACCGTGGCTCAACAAATCGAGCACCTGCTGTTCCCGTTCGGAAAGATTTTCGGTCGCCGGCGCGGCAGTGGCGGTGCGTTGAAATGACTGCACGACTTTGCGCGCGATGTGCGTGGTCATCGGCGAACCGCCGCGATGAACTTCGCGGATGGCCTCGAGCAACTCGTCGCGCGGAGTCCGTTTGAGCATGTAGCCGCTCGCGCCGGCGGCGAGCGCGTTGAAAATATTTTCCGTGTCCTCATAAACCGTGAGCATCATCACCTGTGTTTGTGGCAAAAGCTGCTTCAACTGCCGGACGCATTCCACGCCGTTCATGCCAGGCAGATTGATGTCCATCAGCACTACTTCCGGTTTCACGTTTGGCAAATCTTTGAGCGCGTCCTCGGCGTTGGCGTATTCGCTCACGAATTGAAATCCCTCGGCGCGACTCAGCACGCGCGCGAGTGTGCCACGCAGCTTGTCATTGTCTTCGACGATGGAAACGGTGATGGGCATTACTTGGAAATCTTAATCCTACTCTTAATCGTAATCTTAATCTGCTTCGGCAATTGGGATTAAGATTACGATTACGATTACGATTAAGAAAGCTTTGACAGTGGAATTGTCAGGCGAACGATTGTTCCGCCGCCAGTTCCAGGACCGATGGAATATTCCCCGCGCACGTCTTCCATTCGTTTGCGGATGTTGCGCAAACCGCTCCTGCCGGATTGTTCATCCGCCGCCGTGATGCCGCGACCGTTGTCTTCGATTTCCAGCGTGAAAGAATTTGTCTGCAACCGCAGCCGGACGCAAACTTCCGTTGCGCGCGCGTGTTTGACGACGTTGGTGATGGCTTCCTTGAACGCGAGAAAAACATTATGGCGGACTTCAGGCGGGATCGTGGCGTCGGGCAGGTTGCCCGGCACGTCCAGACGGTAACGCAGCCGTGCGACGGCGAGAAATTCCTGCGCGTATTTGCAGGCGTAGGTGACCAGTCCTTCCAAAGTGTCGTTCGACGGATTCGCGGCCCAAACAATTTCATCCAGCGCGCGCGTGGTTTCCCGCGCCGTCTCGGAAATCTGTTTCGCGTGAGTTCCGACTTCGTTCGGCAAATCCTTGTCGCTTTCGGCCAACTCCCCGAGCAGCGCTACTTGTGTGAGGTTTGCGCCGACTTGGTCGTGAAGATCGCGCGCAATTCGAGAACGTTCCTTTTCGAGCGCTTCCTGCTGGCGCAGCCGTTCGAGTTGGCGCTGAAGTTTCTGTGTTGAGACGTAATGAACGACGCTGGCGATGAGCGCCACCAGAACGATTCCCGTGATTGTCAGAAACCACCACGTTCGCCAGAACGGCGGCAGCACGGTCACTGCAAGCGCCGCGCCGGTTTCGTTCCACAATCCATCCTCGTTCGCAGCGATGACGCGAAAACGATACTTGCCCGGCGGCAATTTAGGATAGCGCGCCTCGCGGCTGTTGCGCGCGTCCGTCCACGCGGTCTCATGTCCTTCCATGCGATACTTGAAACGAGTCCGCTCGGCGGAAGCGAGATTAAGGCTTGTGTAATGAATCTCCAGCCCCTCCTGTCCCGGTTGAATGACCAATTCACGCAATTCATCGCCGCGCAAGGCGTTTGTCTTTTGCGGCTTTCCGGCAAGAACCACCGATTCAATAACGACGGGCGGCGCAAAAGAATTTGGCTTTAGCTGCGCCGGATTCACACCGACCAAACCTTTGGTCGTAGCAAACCAAAGTTTCCCGTCCCGAGCTTGAACTGCGGCGGGCTGCGAACCTTGCGCGCATTCACTCGTCTGCAGGCCGTCAGATTTGTCGTAAGTGCGGCACGGAATGGAATTCGTGGTTCCGGCGGCAAAATCGTTCAGAGCTTTTTTCGGGACCCGCATCAACCCGAGATTCGAACCCATCCACAAAAAGCCTTCGCTGTCTTCAATCAAATAGCCGATGCTGTTGCTGATCAGACCGTCGCTGGTTGAGTAAACGGTAAATTTATTTTGATGGAAACGCGCGAGACCGCCGCCGAAAGTTCCAATCCACAAAACTCCATCGCGGTCCACAAGCAGCGAAGAAATATCTTCGCTCGGCAATCCGTCTTTTCTTCCGAATGAGACGAATTTTCCGTCGCGCAGACGGCTCAATCCGCCGCCGATTGTTCCCACCCAAAGATTTCCTTCGGCATCGTCCGCAATTGCGCGAACAGTGTTGGCCGACAATCCGTCTTCGGTCGTCAATGGTTTCGTGCCGCCCTCTGCCAGCAAACCCGACTCGGTGCCAAACCAAAGTTGACCTTTACCGTCTTGATGAATCGCGTGGACCGGATCGCGAAACTTATACGGCTGCTTGAATTCTTTGCCGTCGAAAGCAAACAATCCCTGCTCGCTCCCAACCCACACCCGCTGATTTTTGTCGGCAAAGACGCTCCAGATATTTGTGTTGAGCAGACCTTCACTCGCACCAAAATTCTTAGGGACAGATTCTTTCAAATACGTCACTCCGCCGCCGGCAAAACCAATCCACAGTCCGCCATCAAGGCTTTCCGCTGCTGATTGCACGACTCCCTCCCGGGCAGCGCCCGCTATTGCAAAGCGATTTCGCTTCACCCGATTTAATCCGCCGCCGTCAGTTCCAACCCACAGCGCGCCCTCGTGATCCACGGCCAGCGACAAAATTCCGTCGTGCGACAAACCTTGCTCATGCCAGACATGCGCCGCTTTTCCGTCCGCGCCGAACCAGTAAATGCCGTCATTGACTTTGTCGCCAAGGCCCGACGTGCCGACGATTAAATTTCCGTCGCCATCTTCGCACGCGGCCCAGACGTAGGTGTTGGTCGTCCAGGGATAGGAGCCCAAATCCCGATCAAGATGATTTGTGCTCCAATGCTGGATTCGTCCTTCAGCCAGGCGCCAATAACCCCCGCGCCGGCTCGCCAGCAGAAAGTCAAGTTTAAGCCCGGCGCGGTATCCAAGGAATGGAATGACTTGCGGATTGGGCAGTTCTTGTGGAGGCAAATGCTGCGTCGGCCCCAATCCGTAAAGTCCCCAGTCGAGTCCAATCCAAACGGTGGATCCGTCCGTGAGAAGTTTTCGGCAGAAGCTGGGACTGTCTGCGCCGAATTGAAAAATATCCATCCGCCCGCTTTCATTTCGATACCGGCAAAGCTGTCCGTCCGCGGTGCACAGCCAGACCGCGCCGCCGGAATCTTCGCACGCGGAAACGAGCCGTTGTTGAAACGAACCGCGACCGATGTCCAGGCTTCGCACCGAACCATCAGGCTTGAGCAGCGCGATGCCGCCGATTTCAGTTCCTATCCAAAGGTTCGTCCGGCTGTCTTCAAAAAGAAAAACGATGCTGCTGTTGTTCAGGCCGGGCGTGTTGTGCTGGTCGAAAACAGTGAACCGAACTCCGTCGAAGCGGACCAAACCGTTGCGCGTTCCCAGCCAAAGATAGCCGTCCCGCCGCAGCGTCATCGCAATCACCGAGCTTTGCGGCAATGAATTTTGCGACGACTCGTCTTTTGCGCCCCAGTCACTTTTGATGATGAACCCGCCTTCATCCGATTTCGGCGCGATGAAGGAGGAAGCTTCATTCGACGCGGCGAGGGCACAGTTGGCGGAGAAAAGAAACCCGCTGCAACCCCAGACGATTGCCAAAGGCCACAAGATTTTCGGCATGAGTTTCAATGGCGTATGCGGAATCTCAGTTGCAAGGCAGCTTGCCTTTGAGCGGGATTTCTAGCAAGCCCTCCGGCGTGGCCAGCGGAAGATTGACGCAAGGGTGTTTTCCTGTTTAACTGACTTCTCCAAAGCAAACGTCGTGAACCTTCATACCCAACTTTTTTTGGCCTACGTTGACCCGGGCACGGGCAGTTTGATCCTGCAAATGATCATTGCGGGCATCGTCGGCGTCGCCGCGTTCTTCCGGAACTCGATTTTTGGCATCTTCAAACGGCGCAAACCACCGGCCAAAAATCCCGAGGTCTTCCCGCCAAGCCCGAGCGACGCGTCCGATGTGAACTGACATGCAGAACGAACGCTTTAGTGGTTCGTTTCGTGATCCAAGCGGATTCGTCTTTCAACGAGGCGGCCGCATCTTCCGCGCAGTGGATCAAACGTGTCATTCCGTTCTTCAAAGCCTCGCTGACAAAGGTCACTTGGCCCGGCTCGTCGGGGCAAAAATCATCGTGCCCACCCGCTTCGTGGAGGAATCCGCGCTAAAAAAGAAATTGGTTTCTGAGCATCCCGGTTACGGCGAATTCCTCGAACACGAACTGGTTCCGCAAATCACTTACCCCTACGAGTGGACGGTTTCCATGCTCGCGGATGCCGCGCTACTCACGTTGGAATTGCAAAAGCAACTGGTCGAAATCGGCTGCTCATTGAAAGATGCGAGCGCCTACAACGTCCAGTTCGTCAATGGCCGGCCCGTGTTCATTGATCTCTCGTCCATCGAACGCCCGGAGCGGGTGGACTTATGGTTTGCGCTCGGGCAATTTCAGCGCATGTTTCTTTTTCCGCTGCTGCTCGCACGTCATCGCGGCTGGGATTTGCGCTCCTATTTTCTGGCGAGCCTGGACGGGCGCTCGGTGGAGCAGGTCGCCCGCAGCTTTGGCGCGCTCCAGCGCTGGCGTCCCGGCTTGCTGCTCGACGTCACGCTGCCGTTGCTGCTCCAACGCAAGACCGACAAGAAAAATGAGACCAAGCCGCAGCGCCTTCCAAAAACGAGCGGCCAGACCACGGCTCAACTCGCCAACCTGAATCGGCTCGGATCAAAAATCAGAAAACTCGCCGCAGGCTATCGGCCTCAAGGTGTCTGGGCGGACTACACGAAAACGTGCAGCTACGACCGCACCGCCGAGACCGCCAAAAAAAATCTTGTCCGCAATTTTCTGAAGTCCACTTCGCCAGAAAGCGTGCTTGACCTCGGCTGCAACACGGGTGAATACAGCGAACTCGCCGCCGAATGCGGCGCGAAGCTGGTCACTGCTGCCGATGCCGACCACGACGCCATTGAAATTCTTTATCGCCGCTTGCGTTCGCAATCCAAACCCATCACGCCGCTCGTCGTTGACGTCGCAAACCCCAGCCCCGGCATCGGCTACATGAACCGCGAGCGCGCTCGATTTCTTGACCGCTTCAATTCCCAGTGCGTCCTCGCGCTCGCGCTGCTTCATCACCTGCTCGTCAGCGCCAATCTTTCGCTCGCCGCCGCGCGCGACCTTTTTTGCCAGTTGTCCGGCAGATATCTGGTGCTGGAGTTTGTGCCGCCGGGCGATCCGATGTTCCAGCGGCTCCTGCGCTTCCGCGTGAACCTGTTCGCCGACCTCACTTTGGAGCAATGTCTGCGCGTGTTTTCCGAGCGGTTCAATCTGCTCCGGCAGGTGGCCGTCGAAAACTCGCCGCGCACGCTGCTCTTTTTCGAGAAGAAGGATTTCACCTGAACCGCTCCATTTGCTTGCGATGAAACTTTGGAAAAAAATCGCCGTCGCGCTCACCGTGGCCACGCTGCTCTACGGCGGCCAGATACGCATGTATCAGGACAACTGGAACCGCTTCCTCGAATATTGGGACTTCGCCGACGGGTTGAGCATCGTCGTGGGAATTCTCCTGCTCGCCGCACTGATCTTCCTCGCGCAATCGCTCGCCGCTGCGCTTCGCTGGCCGTGGCTGAACCGGATTGTCCAGCATCTGTTTTTGTTCGCGCTGGGAACGGGATTCATCGCCTCGCTGTTCACTTACGCCGATTACAAAGTCGAGATTGCGAACCTTGCGCTCGTGACCCTGGTCGTTTTTTCCTGGTGCCGCCCGCAATTTCGCATCGTCCAGTGCGCAGCGGCGGTGGCGCTGATTTTTTCGGCGGTGGCGCTGATCTCATTCTACCAATTGCTCCGCTACCCGAACTGGGCCGCGCCCATGGACGATCTGCCCGCGTCGCGCCCGACGGCGACGAACGGTGCCTCGCCGGTCTTCGTGTTCGTTTTCGACGAATGGTCTTATGCCCGCAGCACGACGAACGGACAATTTCTCCCCGCGTTCACGAACCTGAACCGCCTCTGCGAACAATCCTTTTTCTTCCGTGACGCCTACTCACCCTCGACGCGCACACACCAATCCATTCCTCGCGTGCTTTTTCAGAATGATTTCGCCTCGGTCAAAGTTGGCCGCGACAAAATGCTCGTTGATAACGGCGGCAAGTGGTCGCCCACTGACACGATGCCCAGCCTGTTCCTCCGTGCGCGCGAGAAAAACTACCAGTCCTGCGTCCTCGGCTTCTACCTGCCTTACCGCAAGATGCTTGGCGATCAGGTTGACCTTTGCCGCGGCTATCCCGGCGAACCAAAAGCTGGCTCGCTGGCAAAAAACGTCATCAACCGGTTTCTGAAAAACATCAAATTCTGGATGGATCCGGTCAGCCGCAAGACCGCCCGCACGCTCAACCGCATGAACGTCCCGAATTCGAAGGCCGCCTACAGCCGCTTTTGGTTCAATCTCAGCCACAGCATGCGCGACGATGCGCTTTCGGTGATTGACCATGCGCCGAACAATTCATTCCTCTTCGCGCACATGATCGTTCCACACAGCCCATTCGTCTTCAACGCCGACGGCAGTTATCGGGGCACCTACAAAGGCGCGCGCATGTCCGGCAACATCCAGGATTACCAGCGCTCGCTGCAATATCTCGACAAGCTCATCGGCGAACTCATGGACAGGCTCAAGGGTGCCGGAAAATTCGACGACGCCCTCATCATCCTCACTTCCGACCACAGTTGGCGGATGGATTACACGCGCGACGGCATCCTGTCTGACTCCGACGAAGTGCGCCACGTGCCGCTCATCATCAAATGCTCGCAGCAGAAAATTCCCCATCAGGTCGCGGAAACATTTTCCCTCGTCCAGCTTGGCCCCATCATTGACTCCGCGTTCGGTGGCAAAGACGACGACGCCAACGTGCTGGAACTTCTCCGCCGCCACGTGCCGCCGGTAAAAAAACCGCATCGCCCCGGCCCTGAACCCAAAGCGCAGGATGAAGATTCGCCGCCGAACACGGAGTGATTGATCGCATGATTTAAATGAGCGAACCGCTGAAAAAAATTTTGTCTGACACGCTCGGCGTTCCCGAGGCGCAGATACAGGAGAGCGCCTCCACCCAAAACATTCCGGCGTGGGACTCGGTCGCGCATCTGAACATCGTGCTGTCGGTGGAAGCGGCCTACGGCGTCTCGTTCACGCCGGAGGAGATCACCGAAATGACGAGCCTGGAAAAGATCCGCGCCGCGCTGGCGAAGCGCGGAGTTGCAAGGGTGCAAATGGAGCAACCATGAACCGCCTGAAGCCCCGCAAGGTTTTGGACTGCGCCAGTCCTCTGGCGCTTTGGAAAAAGTCGTCGCGCATCCGAAAGCGGCAGAGGACTGCCGCAGTCCAAGACGCTGCCGCGCCTGACCAGCCGCGCTTCGATTCACGGCCCGGATGCATGTCCAGTATTGGAGGTCAAAGCTGACTATGATCTCCGTCAAAGCAGCGACACCGGAGATGTTTCCGCAAGTGCTCGAACTTCTGCGGCAGTTCAACGTCAACAATCCCGCCATCACGCGCGAAGATTGGCGGGGGCTTTTCACTTATCCGTGGCGCGCGTCGGACGACCCGCTCGGCTTCGTTCTGGTGGACGACGGCAAGATCGTCGGCTACCTCGGCGCGATTTGCAGTCGGCGCTCCATCGCCGGTCGGCTGGAAAAGTTTTGCAACATCACAAGCTGGGTCACGGACAAAGATCATCGGCAACAGGCCATCATGCTCCTGACGCCAATCCTGAAACTCAGCGATTACACCATCACCAACCAGACTCCGGCCAGGCACATTCATCCGCTGTTCACAAAGCTTGGTTTTCAGGAACTGGAGCGTAAGCGCGTCATCCTGTTTCCGTTTCCCGAGTTCAATCGCCTCGTCTCGCCGTCAGGTTTTCGCGCGACCACTGACAAAAATGTCATCGCCAGAATCTTGAAGGAGCCGGACGCCACGATTTTCAAAGACCACCTGCCGTTCCGATGTGGTCATCTGCTGATCTACAACAACGAGACTTACGCCTACGCCCTCTTCACGAAAACCAAAGGCCGCAAGTATCATTTCTCGCACGTCCATTATATCAGCAACATGCCGGTCTTTTTCGCGAACCTGAACAAGGTGCGTTTCCATCTGCTCCGGGCGAACCGCGCGTTGTTCACAATGATTGACTCGCGTTTCGTCAGCGACGCGAAGATTCCGCACAGCCGTGTGGTCGAATGGGCAAGTGCCACGCTCTACAAATCCGCCACGCTGAAGCCCGGGCAGATTGATAATCTTTATTCCGAACTGATTCTGCTGCACCTATGAGATTTACGATTTACTAGCGGTGGAACAGGCCTCCGGCCTGTTGTTTCCGGCGTCCCGCCGGAAACCTTTATGAGAGGCTGCGACTTTGAATTGATTCGCATCGATAAGCAGCCAATCTCGTGCGACGAAATTCAGCGGGACGCCGAATTTGACGGGCGAGACGCCCGTGCCACCCACGCGCGTCAATCGCCAACGTAAACATCGACAACCATGAAGCGAGTCTTGCGAAAAGCAGCAATCAACGTCGCCCGCGCGGCGCTGAGTCCGTTTTATTCCGGCATCGGCTCCATCCTTTGCCTGCACCGGGTCGTCGAGCCGACGAGCGCGCCGCGAATCAGCTCGAACGTGGCGCTGGAAATCTCACCGGCGTCCCTCGAACAACTGATTGTCCACCTGTTGGAGCAACACGTCCGCATCGTCAACCTCGGCGAAGTCCATGACATTCTGAAAAGCGGCAAGCGCGGGGAAAGATTTCTGGCCTTCACTTTCGACGATGGTTATCTGGACAACTACACGCTGGCCTATCCCATTTTCAAAAAATACAACGCGCCGTTCGCCATCAACATCACGACTACATTCGTCGAAAACTCGGAATGCGTCTGGTGGTATCGCCTTGAAGAGGTGGTTTTGAAAAGTGAGCGCATAGCTATCGCTGACCCGCGGCGAGAATTTCAAACCGCATCGAAGGCGCAAAAGGAAACCGCGTTTGACACGCTCTGCGAAATCATCCGCAACCTCGGCCCAGCGGAACGCGAAGATTTTTTATCCCGCTTCTTCGACGGCAACCCGTCACCCGTCACCCGTCACTCATCACGCCTCACGATGTCTTGGGACGAAATCAAAAAACTCGCCGCTGACCCGCTCGTCACCATCGGCGCGCACTCCGTGAACCACTACGATTTCAACAAGCTGACCGATGCGGAAGTCTTGTTCGAGTTGAACGAATCGCGCCGCATTATTGAATCGGAGCTTGGTCGGGAGGTGGAGCATTTCGCGTATCCGTTCGGCGGTCGCAATGCCGTTGGCAGCCGCGAATTCGCGCTGGCGAAATCGTGCGGCTTCAAGACCGTGACCACCACGCGTAGCGCGAATCTTTTCCCCGCGCACGCCGCGCATCTCGAATGTCTGCCGCGCATCGGCATCAGCGGCAATTACCCCACGTTGCCCCGCTTCAAGCTGGTTCACAGCGGCGCGCTGGCCGCGTTTCACCACGGATTCAAACGCGTCGTCACGGATTGATTTCGTAGCGCAGCCGTCCCGGCTGCGAGTTCCAGCGGCGTCTCGCCGCTCGGACGAACTCGAGGCGAGACGCCTCACGAACCCGCTGGCGAGACGCCTGTGCTACGGCCAATCGTCACGTCGCCGCAACCGCCGTCTTCCCGTCAGCAAACGTCACCGAAATAAATTCGGGAGATCGAATCTCGCTTCGTGACACATCCAACCCCCAACCATCGCCGTTCTCCTTGAAACCGTGCTTGGGATAAAATTCTGCAACCAGACTATTTTTCGCCGTCGGAATGTATTGGCCGCGAACCGTCTTCCCGCCACGCTCGCGGATCAATTGAACAAGCCTGCTCAACAGCGCGGTTTCCACCTGTCGGCCAATGACACGGCAACTGAGCAGGAACGTGTCAATCATCCAGCCCCTCTCCCGGCCTCCGGCCACCCTCTCCCCATCCGATGGGGAGAGGGATGGGGTGAGGGGCGACGCTGGCACCGCAATCGCCACACCCACCAATCCGTTGTCTCCGAAACGGTCCGCGACACGGATCCACAACGCGATTGCGCCCGCGTCAATCATCTGCGTGATTTGCGCCGCGCTGTGACGCCGTGTCGTGAGATTGAACTGGTTCGTCTTGGCCAGAAGTTGCGCCACGCGCTCCAGCGTTTCCTCATCCACGCTGCCGATCGTGACTTTCATATCGAGGCTCTTCAAAAAGTCTTCCGTGGAAGCGCACTCGGCCTGCAACGATTTCCGCTGCCGCTGCTCGGCATACATCGCGCCGCGCTTCCGGTCTTCGGCGGAAACAGTCAGGCGATCAAATGCGACGGACTTGCTCACGACCGCGATGAATTCCAGCGGACTTTCCGGCGCGTCAATGACCGTCACTTCCGGCATTCGCTGCCGCACCAGTTCGCGCTCCACGGGATTGTCGTCGAAAAACGCCAGCGCGTCCGTGCCGATGTTCAGCGCGGCAGCGATTTGTCGTAAATTTTCCGGTTTGTCCGACCAATTGATTTGATGCGCCGCGAAATCCTCCAACCGCAGCACGCAGTCGGAATGTTTTTGAAAAAGCTCAAGCACGTCCGCCTCGTTGTTCTTGCTGGCGATGGCCAGAAGGATTCCCTGATCACGCAACGACAAGAGATACCGCTGAAAATCTTTGTAAACACGACCGGGATATTCTTCGCCGAGTGCAATTCCGCCGATGCCGTCCTCGCCAAGCACACCACCCCAAAGCGTGTTGTCGAGGTCGAGCACTAGGCATTTGCACGGAGGAAAAAACAACACGCGAAGATACCGCGCCAGTTGCCGCGCCGTCTCGATCTGTGCGTCGAGCGTCAACGGAACCCTGCCGAGATAAAATAATTTCGCGTCGTGCCAGCGGTTCAACCCGAACTCAAAAACCATCCGCGCGTAGTCGAACACGTGCGCGTCGGGAGAATTTTTGCAGACCGCGGCCAGTTTGTCATTGAGCCGTTGCACGACGGCGCTTTGTGAAATCTCGAGCGCTGAATCAGCAACCCCGGCAGACAGCAACAACGGTGGCGCAAAGTTAAAGACCAAAATCTTCGCCGCCGAAAACTGCCGCACTCCGGCGACGAGGTTTGAAATCCGTTTTTCAACAGCAGCAGTTTCGTCCTCGATTTCCTTGCGCGAGAGCCGGACAAACCGCGCCGTCAAGTCAGGCGCGATTTCCTCCAGCCGCGCAGCGATAATTATGACTTCGGGTTGGAAACCATAAAGCGGACTAGCCTTGTCGAGTAATTGCTGCTCCAACTGATTGAACGGCGCGAAATGCAGATCAGCCTTCAGTCCGCGCGCTGCGCCCTCGACGATGACGTAGGGCCGGAGCAATTCGCTGGTGAACGTGGAGACGACCGCCACTTTCGTTGGCCGCAATCCATCGCCAGCCTCCGCCTCGATCTGCCGCGCCGCTTTCAAGTAGGACGACGGCAATGGCTGAAGTTCCCGCAAATATTTTTGAATGGTTGGGTCGCCGTTCATTCGTGCCGGCAAGGATTGTTCGCCGGAATTTTTTTCCTGCTGATGATACGGACGGCGACGGATCATTCAATTCCGAATAATACGCGCGGCGGCAATAGTTTGCGCCGGAAAAACACGAATTTTGTCCTCGACATTCCCCCCCCCCCCCCATTCACATTTTTGGGAAACCTATGAAATAGAATTCGCCGAGGCTTTGGTGAACAAATCATCTTTCAGAAAGATTGCCCGTGCGCTGCAAATCATCGCGCTGAATTTGGTCGGCGTGATGATGGCGGGAAATGCTTTCGGCGCGAGCAGAGTGGTCGCGTGGGGCGGCAATACTTATGGCGAAGCAACTGTTCCAGCAGGTTTAACGAACGTGGTGGCGGTTGCCTCTGCTTCCTTTCACAATCTTGCTTTAAAGTCCGACGGCAAAGTGGTCGCGTGGGGCGGCAACTGGAATGGCCAGTGCAATGTTCCCCCGAATTTAACGAACGCGGTGGCGATTGCTGGAGGCACGGAGCATAGTCTGGCATTGAAAGCCGACGGAAGAGTCGTGCAATGGGGCTATAATCCATCTCCTGTGCCTTCAGGATTGAGCAATGTCGTCGCAATATCGGCTGGGCCAGGCTTCAGCCTAGCTTTGAAGCAGGACGGAACGGTAGCAGCATGGGGCTTAGGTCTAAACTGCGAAACTTGTGTGCCGCCCGGTTTGAGCAACGTGGTAGCCATCGAGACAGGTGAAGACAATGGTATCGCGCTGAAATCAAATGGGACAGTTGTCATGTGGGGACTTGCCTGGTCTGGCTGTGGAATTGATACGCCAGCAGATTTGAGCAACGTGGTAGCGATCGCATCTGATTTTCAATACGGCTTGGCATTAAAAGCAGACGGCAGAGTCGCAACGTGGGGCTGCACCTATAATGGGACCGGAAATGTGCCAGTGGATCTGACTAATGGGGTCGCGATTGCAGCGGGCACGTGGCACGCTTTGGCATTGAAATCGAACGGAACGGTGGTCGCATGGGGACTGAACTCCTCCGGTCAGACGACTGTGCCCGAGGGATTGAGCGATGTTGTGGCAGTGGCGGCGGGAGCTGCTTGCAGTTTGGCGCTTGTGAAGGATTCGCCCCCGGCGATTGTTGTTCAACCCGCAAATCAAACCACTGGTGTAGGCCAAACCGTAACATTGGATGTTCTCGCCACTGGCAGTCATCCTTTGACGTATCAATGGCGGAAAAACAACAGCGCAATATCTGGCGCGACGAACTCAAGTTATACAATAGCCAATGCGCAGACTAATCATTCCGGGACTTACGCGGTTCTCATTACGAATTCACTCGGCTCGGTGACCAGTTCAAATGCTCTTCTGACGGTTGTGCCGGTTCCGCCGTTTATTCTCATTCAACCGACAAACAAAGCGGTGAACGTCGGCCAAACGGCAACGTTCTGGATTCAAGCCGACGGCACTCCACCACTGGCATATCAATGGCGAAAAAATGGCGGCAACATCGCGGGCGCGACAAATCAAAACTATACAATTTACAATGTGCAGATCGGGGATGCGGGCATCTATACGCTCTTGGTGACGAATGCCTTCGGCACGGCAATCAGCCCGGATGCGGTTCTGACAGTTGTGCCGGTTCCACCGTCAATTCTGGTTCAGCCAAACAGCCAAACCAACGGTGCTGGCGGTTCGGTGACTTTTACCGTGTCCGTTTCTGGTTCGGCTCCATTCTCATATCAATGGAGAAAGAACGGAACGAATTTGACAGATGGCGGCAACGTCTCGGGAGCAACCACAACAAGTTTGACCCTCAGCAACGTGCAAGATTCAGACGTTGCGAATTATACTGTGACCATTGCCGACCAACTTAAAAGCATCACCAGTTTGCCCGCTACCTTGACGGTGATTTCCATGACGCCGACTATCGTGACACAGCCGGTGGGGCGGACTAACCTTGCAAATACTCTCGCTACATTCCTTGTGACGGTTGTTGGTTCAGCACCTTTTAATTATCAGTGGCGGAAGGACGGCGCTTATTTGAATGAGAGCAGCAACATGTCCGCCGCAAATTCAGCTACCTTGACCATCTCCAACGTTCAGAGAAGCGATCAGGGAGACTACGATGTGGTAATCACCAATGGCCTTGGTTCGACAACCAGCTGCGTAGCACGACTTACGTTTGGCGACCCATTGATCGTTGCACAGCCTGTTGGCCAGGCGGTTTCTGTGGGATGTAGCGCAACTCTCACAGTGGCAGCAATAGGCACGGCGCCGCTTTCCTATCAATGGCTTTTTAACGGCAACCCAATTACCAGCGCAACGGATTCCAGTTTGACGCTCACGAATGTCTCGCCGAGCGACGCGGGCTTTTATTCCGTCGTGGTCAGCAACGTTTACGGAACGATGACAAGTTCCAACGCTTTATTGTTCGTGGGCACCATTCCACATGTGACGACGGTCGTTCAATGGGACACTTACACTTCCAGCCTTACCGATGTTCCATTCGGTCTAACGAACGTGACGAAGATTGCCGCAGGCTATTACCACAGCATGGCTCTCAAGGCTGACGGCAAAGTGGTTGCATGGGGTGGCAACTACAGCGGGCAGACTGATGTTCCCGCAGGCCTGACGAACGCGGTGGCCATAGGAGCAGGTTCGTATCACAGTCTGGCAGTGAAGGCTGGCGGCAGTGTTGTCCAGTGGGGTGACGCAGGTTATGAAGATGTTCCGGCCAATCTTACGAACGCCATAGCGGTCACGGGAGGTGAAGAATACAGCCTGGCACTGAGATCCAACGGCAAAGTCGTCGGGTGGGGCTTGCACCCGGCAGATCCTGAAGACTATCAACCTGAATATGATTGGGGCCAGGACACTCCCCCGTCATCATTGAGTGGGGTGACGAAAATCGCGGCGGGCCAGTCTCACAGTCTGGCGCTGAAGTCCAACGGCAAGGTGGTCGGCTGGGGTTACGACGGTAGCGATGAGGGCTATGACCCCGACTATGATCCATCGTTAGCTCCAGACGACGCTGCAAATGTCGTGGCAATTGCGGCGGATGGCCAAAACAGTTGGGCTGTGAAAACGGACGGCACCGTGGTCGCCTGGGGCTTTGCCCGCGGCGAAGTTCCAGCGGGATTGTCGAACGTGGTGGGGATCGCTGATCACATGGCGCTTAAGCGCGACGGGACGGTGGTCGCGTGGGATTGGTATCGTAACTGGACCTATGTTCCGCCGGGTTTGTCGAATGTCATTGCGATTGCTCGGCGAGGATACCGCTGTGTCGCGCTCGCGACAAACTTGATAACCGCGCCGCCGTTGATTGTTTCGCAACCCCTCAGCCGCACGAACCTCGTGAAAACAATTGCTACCTTCACTGTGAATGCCGTCGCGCCTCCATTTATGTCGCTGGGTTATCAATGGCAGAAGGACGGAGTGAATCTGACGGATGGCGGCAACGTCTCGGGGGCGAACACGGCAACTTTGATTTTGAGCGACGTGCAAACCACCAACGATGGCAGTTACACCGTCGTCGTTTCAACCACTGGCGGCGGCACGACTAGTTTGCCCGCGACGCTGACGGTGCTTGATTCGCCGACAATCACCGCTCTCCCGTCGTCCCGCACGAACTGCGCAGGAACGATTGCAAGTTTCACCGTGAGCGCGACCGGAGAACAGCCTTTGAGTTATCAATGGCTGAAAAACGGTTTCGTTTTGAACGATGGCGGCAACGCGTCAGGAGCAACGACACCAAACCTGGTTCTAAGCAATGTGAAGGGCAACGATGCAGCAAGTTATACCGTCGCTGTCACAAACATCTTCGGCAGTGTAACCAGTTCGCCGCCCGCCGGTCTCTCGGTGTTCTTTATTAATCCTCCGAACATCATGACGCAACCCCAAAGCCAGACCGTTCCGGCTGGCAGCAATGTGACCTTGACAGTCGTGGCCGATGGGTCAGCTGGCTATCAATGGTTCTTCAAATCGGCTGGCATCAGCGGTGCGGCCGGATCGTCACTGACAATCCCCAACTTCCAATCTGCCAACGAGGGCGCTTACCGCGTGCTCGTCACCAATGCGATCGGTTCAGTCACAAGCGAGATTGCGGAATTGTATCTGGATTCGGAATTGAAATTCCTGAACATGTTTCTCGAAGGCAACAGCAACGGCGTCGGCGTTTTTCAAACTCGGCTGATCGGGCATGCGGGCGGTAAGCGCGTGATCCAGCTTTCCACGAACCTGCCGGACTGGATTTCGATCATGACCAACGAAGACGCCAGCGGCTTCATCCATTTCACGGACACGAACAGCCTGAACGAGGGACAGCGGTGGTATCGTGCCTGGCTCGCGCCCTGATCAGCGCAGCAATCGGAGTTGTCTCAGTCGCTTAAATCTGCGAGGCAGTTAAAGATTGTCACGACCACACGGCTATTGCACACTGCACACTCGCTTTTATACGCTCAAACATGATTGTTGCGTGCCCTCACCCGGCGAAACGCCACCCTCTCCCCATCGGATGGGGAGAGGGCCGGGGTGAGGGGTCACCGAAAGAGAAATGAACTCGTCCGCCACTGAACTTGGGACTTATGACCGCGTGATCCGCCCGCGGCGCGGGCTGGCCGCGCTGAATCTGCGCGAGCTTTGGCAATATCGCGAGCTGTTCCTGATGCTCTCGTGGCGCAACGTCCTCATCCGTTACAAGCAGACCTACATCGGCGTCGCGTGGGCGGTCTTGCAACCGCTGCTCATCATGGTCGTGTTCACGGTCATCTTCGGCAAGATCGCGAAGGTGGACACAAAAGACATGCCGTTCCCGATCTTCAGTTTTGCCGCGCTGGTGCCGTGGCTGTTCTTTGCCAATGCGTTGAGCGAAAGCAGCAACTCCCTCATCGCGTCGCAAAACATGATCACGAAAATCTATTTTCCGCGGTTGATCATTCCCATGAGCGCGGTGTTGAGCGGCACGGTGGATTTTCTCATCGCACTGGGACTGCTGCTGTTGCTGATGGTTTTGTATCACATTCCGGTCACGCCATACATATTGCTGCTGCCGGTGTTTTTCGCGCTGATATTTTTCGCATCGCTCGCGGCTGGATTCTGGTTCAGCGCGCTCAACGTGAAATATCGCGACGTGAAATACATCGTGCCGTTCATCGTGCGCATGGGGATTTACATCAGTCCGGTCGGCTATCTGTCGGACGAACTTTACAGGCGCTGGGGCGGATGGGTCGGTCTGAATCCGCTCGTCGGGATCATTGACGGTTTTCGCTGGTGCATCTTTGGCGCGGCGTTCGAGCCGAACTGGGCCGGGCTGTGGGCTGGAGTGGGAATCGTGGCCGTGCTGCTCGTGACGGGCGCGATTTATTTTCGCAGCACGGAAAAAACTTTTGCCGACATCATTTGAAAACACCAAACGCCAAACACCAAACACCAAAGGACTTCCAAGTTCACAAAAGCTTCCGTGGCCGATATTTCGGCGGCGGCAGGTTGCCCTTGGCCCGGGATTTGGACTTTAGTGGTTGGTGTTTATTTGGTGTTTGGTGTTTGGTGTTTGGAATTTAACCCCATGCCCGCGCCCATCATTTCAGTTCGCGGTCTGAGCAAGCGCTATCGCCTCGGCGCGTCGCTCGGGCACGACACGTTGCGCGACCACATCACTCACGCGGCGCGCTCTGTCGCCGGATTGTTCGGGGGAAAAACAAAGTCCGGCGGCAACGGTGAAGCCGACCACATCTGGGCCCTGAAAAATGTTTCCTTCGACGTGCAGCCCGGCGAAGTGCTCGGCATCGTTGGCCGCAACGGCGCTGGCAAATCCACGCTCCTGAAAATACTCAGCCGCATCACCGAGCCGACCGAGGGTGAGGTGCGCATTCGCGGGCGCATGGCCGGTTTGCTCGAAGTCGGCACTGGCTTTCACCAGGAACTGACCGGACGTGAAAACATTTATCTCAATGGCGCAATCCTCGGCATGAGCAAGGCGGAGATCAACCGCAAGTTCGACGAGATCGTGGCGTTTTCCGAAGTGGAAAAATTTTTGGACACGCCGGTGAAACATTATTCCAGCGGCATGTATATGCGGCTGGCGTTCGGCGTGGCGGCGTTTCTTGAGCCGGAAATTTTGCTTGTGGATGAAGTCCTTGCCGTCGGCGACATCCAGTTTCAGAAAAAATGTCTCGGCAAAATGGCTGATGTTTCCCGCTCGGGTCGCACGATCCTGTTCGTCAGCCACAACCTCGCCGCCGTCCAGAAACTTTGCACGCGAGCCATCCTGCTTGAGCAAGGAAACTTGCGGCACGATGGCACGACCGAGGAAGTTATTTCTCGCTACCTTCACGGCGCGCAAAAAGGCCGGAGCGAATTTCTTGGGTTCAGCGTCGCGACTGAAATCCTGGAGCGTCAGCCCGCGGACGCGCGCATCCGCGTGACCGGCGTGGAGATGTTCGGCCTCGATAGCCAACCGCTCCAGCACCTGGACACGAACGGCGGTTTCACGTTGCGGATGCATTACGAGTGCGACGGCAGTTTTGCGCGTGGCGCGGTGTCGTTCATGGTCAGCATCAAGACGCATCTCGGCTACGAGGTCTGCCGGTTGAGCAACATGCCCATCAGCGGTTATCCCATCGAGGAACTGGCGCGCGTCGGGCATCTCGACCTCACGATCAACAGCCTGCCGCTGGTCGGCGGACGTTACCTGATTGATTTGAAAATTTTCCGCCCGGCGGTGGAAACGATTCTGCAACTGCCCGAAGTGGTCACCTTCGAAATCGCGCCAACCGACGTTTACAAGACCGGCATCGGGATGGATCAGCAACGCGGCCTGTTCGTCGTCAGCCATCGCTGGCATCATCAGGTAACCGAGCCGCAAAAACAGTCGCAGCTTGCGTCCAAATGACGAACGTCATCAAAACCATTTTCCGCAAGTTCGGCATCCGCCGCTACAAGCTGGAAAATTTTCATTACAAGCTCGACCAGCGATTTCCCACGCGCTTCCTCGGCGTCTGGTTGTTCAAGCCGATCCTGATTTTCCGCTGGCTGCAAAACACTTTTGCCGGTCGCACATTGCTTTGCACGCCGGAGATGCCCGGCGAAGTCGGCTACGAACTCAGGAAGCTGGCGATGATTCTCGGCGTTCGATTGACTCGCGAAACCACGCGCCCGCATCTCGGCATGGCGTGGAGGGACACCACGGTGCGCGACGATTCTGAACTTGTGCGGCAGAATCCCGGACAATTTCTGAACGGCCATTGCTCGAACATCGGCAAAGACCGCATCGAGGAAGTGTTTGAAAAAGTTTCCGGATACGCGTTGCGCGTTGACCCCACGACGCATCGCGGCTCGTGCGTCCGCAAATCCGTCCTCAACGCGAAACACGACGGCGTCGTTCTCAACTGCCCGATCGCGAAGGCCGAGCCGGGCTACGTTTACCAGCGCTTGATTGACAACACCGTCAACGACGGCGAGATCGTGGACTTGCGCGCGCCGTTTTATCGCGACACGCTCCCGGTGGTCTATGTCAAATACCGCAAGCTCGGCGCGCGTTTTGCGGACATCAACGACCGCGTGGAACTGCATCGCACCGAGGAAATTTTTTCCCGCGAAGAACTGGAACTCATCGTCAGATTTGGTCGCGCGTTCGGACTGGACTACGGCGGCATGGACATCCTTCGCGACAACGCCACCCGCAAACTTTTCATCGTGGACGTGAACAACACGCCGTTCGGGCCTCCGAAGGAGCTTTCCGCGAGCGACAAACGCCACGCGCTGGGAATCATTGCCGAAATGTTCCATCAAAAGTTCATTGTAGCAGCGCTCCGTGACCGTCACACGATTCAACGGCGCTCACAAAGCGCCGCTACACCCGCACACTGATGCCAACGCAACTTCCAAAAACCGGCGTCGCTCCAGCAAAACTTTTCAAGCTGCTGGCCGACGCCAGGCGCGCTGACGCGCAATGGAAACGCGGCCGCACGTGGAGCCTCGTCTATCACGCCGGAGAAAAACACACGCAGCGGCTGCTCGACGTTTACAAAATGTTTTTCGCCGAGAACGCGCTCAGTCCCGCCGCTTTTCCGAGTCTCGGCCACCTTGAAAGAGAGGTCGTTTCCATCTGCGCAAATCTTTTGGGCGGCGGCGACAAGGCTGCTGGCACGATGACTTCCGGCGGCACAGAAAGCATCTTGCTGGCGGTCAAGGCGCACCGCGATCGGTTTCGTAGCCGCAATCCGAAAATCCGCCGTCCGCAAATCATCATTCCTGCCAGTGGCCATCCGGCGTTTTACAAGGCCGCGCACTATTTTGATTTGGAGCCGGTCACAATTCCGTTGAACAAAGATTTCCGACTTGAGCCAAGCGAGGTCGCTCGCGCCGTTTCCAAAAAGACCGCGCTGCTCGTCGCCTCTGCGCCGTCGTATCCGTATGGCATGGTTGACCCGATCGCCGCGCTCGGAAAAATCGCGAAGCAAAAACGGATCGGCCTGCACGTGGACGCGTGTCTCGGCGGCGCGTTCCTGCCGTTCATGCGAAAGCTCGGCCACAAAGTTCTGCCGTTTGATTTTTCCGTTCCCGGCGTGACCTCCATTTCCGCCGACCTTCACAAATACGGCTTCGCTCCGAAGGGCGCGTCAGTGATTCTCTACCGGGACGCCGCGCTGCGCCGTTTCCAATTCTTCGCGCAACCGGACTGGCTTGGCGGCGCCTACGCTTCGCCCGCGATGCTCGGCACGCGCTCCGGCGGAGTTATTGCCGCGTCGTGGGCCGGGTTGATGTTGCTTGGCGAAAGCGGCTATCTGGACCTCGTCAAAAAAACCCTGCGTCTGCGCGACAAATTGTTCGCTGGGATCAAGTCTGCCGGCTTTGAGATCATCGGCAAGCCGGACATGGGAGTCTTCTGTTTCTCGTCGCGCAAGCTGGACATTTTTTCCGTCGCCACCGCGCTGGAGAAAAAAGGCTGGCGCATTGACCGTCAGAAAACTCCGCCTTCGATTCACATGATTGTGACTGTGAACCACGAGCAATCAGTCGGCGAATTCATCCATGACCTCAAGTCCGTTGCCGCAGGGCAAACGAAAGCCAGTGGCGCAAAAAAAAGTTCTGCTTCCGTCTCTCTTTACGGCGTCACCAGCAAATCTTTCGCCTCAAAAGACCCCGTAAATGCGTTGTATCGCGCGATGGAATCCGTTTACGATTGATGTTGTGGAAACAGCCGCTGAAATCTCGACCTCGCCAAAAGCCAGCCACCGTGCCGCGTCAGAATCCGCCATCAATCCACTGACCACGCTTGCCGCGTCGCGAAAAATTTCCTTCGACAACATCGCTCCGGGTCACGCGAAACTTTTGAACGAAGCGCTCTCGAATGGCGAAGTTGGCTTGTGCGATTACTCGGTCACATTTTCCGTCAGTCGGGAAATTGAAACGGATTTTCAAGTCGGCGGGGAGCGCATTGTTCTGAGCGAAAAAATCTTTTCCCCGCCTGCGATTCTGCGCCTACACCTGCGGCACGCGATTGAACTGACACTTTGGTCGCAACTCTGTCCCGGCAAACTTGATGAAACTCACTCGATTACAGTCGCGTTGCTGTCCGCGCTGGCCACAACGAAGTTTTACCTCCACATGCTGACGGCGGAGCGGCAGCAAATCGCCGCGCATGTTCCGCAATGGCTTCGGGAGTCTGCCGCATCGCGCGAGAAAGACCGGCTGCAAAAACTTTCGTCCCTGCTTCCGTCTCTTTTGTCGCTTCAGGGAATAAGTTTGAACTCTTCCGCGCCGTTTGAAGCAGCGCTCGAACTGGCGACAAAATATTCACCCATCGCAAACCCGACGGAGTTCATCCTCACGCAGCAAGGTGACGAGCGTTTGCTGATTGATCCGGGAACCGGCCTCAACAAATACGGTTGCAGTCCGCGCCCGCGACCCGAGGCCATCACGTTTTCGTCATGCACCGCGTCGTCAGTGTCGGAATTTGGCTATCGCGAAGCGGAGTTGCTGCGGCATCGGCTCATGCAAACGTTGCCGCGCGGAAATCTGGCCGCGCAATACGAAGTTGAAATCGAAAACGTCCGCGCGGCGCTCAAAGATTTGCTTTATCTTGATTCCCGAACCCATGTGATTTTGTCGTCGTCCGGAACTGACGTGGAATTGTATCCGCTCGTTCTGCTTAGTAGTGGCACGGGCGTCTCGCCCGTGAGTTCTTGCTCGGATCGCGCGGGCGAGACGCCCGCGCCACTACAAAAGCTCATCAACATCGTCGTCGCGCCGGACGAAGTCGGCAGCGGCACCGTGCAGGCGGCGGGCGGGCGGCATTTCGGCACACGGACGCCGTTGGGCGCGAGCGTCAAGCAGGGCAGCGCGATTTCCGGGCTGGAAGCGGTCGAAGTGATTTCCATTCCCATCCGCGGCAACGATGGTGCGAAACTGGGTGTCGGCGAATTGAGACAGCGCGTCAGCGACGCGACCTTCGATGCGGTCAAGCGCGCCGACAATGTGATTTTGCACCTCGTGGACAATTCCAAGACCGGCATCGTGGCGCCGGACGCCGACCTGGCCCTGGAGTTGAAAAAAGTTTACGGCAGCAAGGTGACCGTGCTGGTGGACGCCGCGCAGTTCCGGCTCGAACGCCGCAACTTGCAGCGCTACCTCGCGCACGGCTTCTGGGTGTTGATCAGCGGCTCGAAATTTTTCACCGGCCCGCCGTTCGGCGGCGCGCTGCTGATTCCGGATTTCAAGGCCGGGGGCGACGACGCGCCTTTCCCCGCCGGCTTCGCGGATTATTTCACGCGCAGCGAAGTGCCGCGCGAATTCCATGGCCGCGCGCATAATCTTTCGACAGCGTTGAATCTCGGCCTGCTGTTCCGCTGGACGGGCGCTGTCAAAGAGATGAGTTCGTTTTACGCAGTGCCATCGGAGCGGCGGACGGAAATTCTGCAAAACTTCCGCAGCGAACTCGTGGACAGCATCCGTGCGAATCCAGACCTGCGGCTGCTCGATTGTCCCATCCCGCTCCGCTGGCAGGACGCCGACCAAAAACTTTGGGACGCGCAGCCGACGATTTTTTCCTTTGCTGTCCGCGACCCGCACCCCGAGAAGTTTGGAAAAGCAATGCCATTGAGCGACTTGAAAAAAGTTTACTACCTGCTCAACCGCGATTGTTCATCGCACCTTCCCGATTCCGCTTCCGGTGCGGAACGCAAACTTGCCGCCCAGAAATGCCACATCGGCCAGCCGGTCACGATCGCGCGCTGCGCGCAGACCGGTGACACGAACGCCATGCGGATTGCATGCGGCGCGCGGTTAGTTTACGGAATCACGCACGACGACGGCCTAGGCAAAACGCCGCCCGAGCGTTTCAACCGCGAATTGACCGACGCACAAAGCGTGTTGAAAAAGATTTCCCTTATCCTGAAATACTGGGATTGCCTTCAGCACGAGGAAGGTTTCAACGAAGCTGCCGCCGTGCCGATGGAATTCGACGGCTCTTGATCAAACGATGCACGCCTGTTTTATCTGCGACGAATATCCGCCCGCGCCACACGGCGGCACTGGCTCGTCCTACCGCGACCTCGCGGAGGGACTCGTGCAAGCCGGGCATCAGACAACCGTCGTAGGAGTTTATTCGCCGAAAAAATTTCTGGTCGGCAATGGCACGGATGAAAAGCTCAATGACGTTCGTGTCATCAGACTTCCGACTTCGCCGGAATGGATGGGGCACAAGTTGAGAAAGTTGCTCGACCGCGTCCGGCTCAAGCGCTGCCTCGTCCGGGAAAATCGCCGCGAGCGATTCGACTTCATCGAAGCGTCGGACTACGGCGGCTGGCTGCGTTTCGGCGGACCGGCTGGTGTGCCGACGATTGTCCGCATCAGAGGTTCGGACTTGTTTTTCGACACCGAGTTGAATCGCCACGGCGATCCTTTTGAGCATAGCCTCGAGCACACCGCGCTCGCCCGCGCCGACCACATCGCCGCCGTTTCCGGTTACGCCGCTCGGCGAACTTTGGAGATTTGCGGATTGCAGAACCGCCATTGCACAGTCATCCACAACGCCGTTGACACGGAAGTTTTTTCACCGTCGGGCAAGATCAAAGCCGAACCGGGGCTGATCGTTTACATCAACACGCTCAATCCAAAAAAAGGGATCGAGCAATTGATTGACGCCATGAACATCGTCTGCGCTTCGCATCCGCAAACGCGGCTCGTGGCCATCGGCGAAGACACGCAAAAGGCGCAGGACGGGCAGACTTATTTGCAGCGGTTGCAGGAGCGTGTCCGTCCCGAATTTCGCAACCGCGTCGTCTTCACTGGCCGGCTCTACCGCGACACCGGGATTCTGGATTATTTGCGTCGCGCGCATATCTGCTGTTACCCGTCGCACATGGAAACATTCGGCATAGCACCCGTTGAAGCCATGTCCATCGGCAAGCCCGTGATTTTTTCCAGGACCGGCCCCGGCCCGGAAATCATTGAGGACGGCCTCTCCGGTCTGCTCTGCGACCCGCGCGACCCAAAAGACATCGCCGCGAAGCTCGCCGCGATTCTGGACAACCCTCAACTCGCCGCCGACCTCAGCCGACGCGCACGCGAACGCGTGCTAGAGCAATTCAACAAGGAAGATTGGATACCGAAAAATCTGGAATACTACCGGCGATGTTTGGAGAGAAAAAAAATTTAACCACGGAGCGACGCAGATGAACACGGATGTTCAGCGGCCAGTAGCATTTTTCACTAGTTTGAGATATGCGGCTGCGGTGCGTTCCCACGAAAATTGCAGCGCGTGCTTGCGGATTTTTTCTGAGTCGATTTTTTCAGCCAGAGTTTGCTCCAGCGCGGCAACCAACTCGGGGAGATTTCTTTTCTCGACGAGGCGACCTAGAGAATTTTCCGAAAGCACCTCTGGAATTCCGCCGACGCGCGTGGAAACGACGGGCAGGCCGCACGCGAACGCTTCGAGGACGACGTTGGGCACGCCTTCGTTGTCGCTGGAAAGGCAGAGCGCGTCCGCCGCCTGCATGTAGCGCGCGACTTCGGCGGGCGGCTTGCGGCCAAGCAGATGGACGGCTTGTGCGGAGCCGCGCTCGTTCGCCCGCAGCCACAGCGCGTCGCGCAACGCGCCGTCGCCAAGCATCGCGAGGTGGATTTTTTGTTGAGGACTGCGGCGACACAACTCGGCATGGGCTTCAACCAGCAGCAGAGGATTTTTAATTGCGAGGAAATTTCCGACGAACAAAATTATTTTTCCATCGCTGGGCAAACCGAGTTCTTTTCGCGCGGCGTCACGATTGCCCGGTCGAAACGTTTCCAAATCAACGCCGTTGTAAATCGGATGAAGTTTTTCTTTCGCGACGCCGGCTTGGTGCAACAGCTCCGCCAATTTTTTGCTGCGAGTGATGGTGGCGAAGGACTGGTTTGCAGCGTCGCAGATGAGTTTTCGTCGGGACGCCATCCCCAAATAGACGTGAACGTCCGAGCCTTGCGTGATGAGGACGAACGGAACTCCAAGCTCGCGGGCGACCCGTGCGTCCGCGCAGCCGTCGGGATACATCCACGAACAGAGGATGGCGTCGAAGTCGAACGTTTTGCGCAGGGCTTGCAGCGGCTGGCGAATGGCGCGGGCGAAAAGCAGATGGTTCACGCTGGAGCCGATTTTTGGAACGTAGAGCGTCTTTGGATAGATAGGTTTAAACTGCTCGTCAATCGGACGCGGTGCGCGAAAAAGTTTTCTAAATGGCAAAGTTGGTCGCGGCGCGATGACGCGGATTTCACAATCGTGTAACAGGTGCTGGAGCAAAACCGAGTTGTCCAGTCCGCGAAATGGCTCGGTCGTGTCTGGAAAAAGATTGGAGACGAAGACGATTTTCATCACGCGGTTGGCCGGTGCAATCGCCACGCGAGCAGCGCGGTGTCTTCGGTGCTGCCGATGCGCGGCAGTTGAAACGCGTCGCACTCCGGTTTCACGAAACCCGGTTCCGCGATGACGGCGGCGCGATAATGTTTCTTCGTTTCGGCGATGACGTTTGGATCGAACGCGCCATTGGGATAACAAAAGAATTCCACCTTGCGATCCAGTTTTTCTTCAAGCAGACGGCGGCTTTCGCGGATTTCGAATTGAAGTTCATTCGATTGAAGCGTGGAAAGAATCGGATGGTTCACGCTGTGCGAACCGATGGTGATGAGGTTGGGATCAAGCGAACGGAGTTCGTCCCAATTCAACACGTCGCATTGAAGCCGCTGGTCCAGCGTCGGTTGAAAATCCTTTGTGGCGTTGCGGATTTCCTGCTCGCGGGAGAGGCGCTCGGTCGTAGGCAAGGTCTTCATCCAGTTGATGATATTCTCCACGTCGCTGTTGGCCGAGAACCACCGAGATGCCAAATCCACGCGTTGCGTCGCGTGCAGACTTTGCAGGCGCGCGCGCGCTTCCTGGTTCCAGAGCCAGCGCTGGCTTTCAATCAGGCCGGGACAAACGAAAAAAGTCGCCGGAGCATTCAGCTTTTTCAGGATCGGATAGGCGACAGACAAGTTGTTTCGTAGTCCGTCATCGAAGGTCAGCACGGCGGAGTTTGCGAGCCACGAATCGGTGATGGTCAGTTGCTGGAGCAGCGATTCGAGTTTGATGATCTCAAAACGTTCTTGCAGGAACTTCAACTGCGCTTCAAAAAGTTCGCCGGGATAATTTTTATCGCCGACGCCGTGAAACATGAAGATGCGCGCGACGTTGACGCCGCGTGTGCGGGCGAGCGACAGTCCGCTGGCATAGGCGACGCGGTGCAGGACTGAAGCGGCGGTGGTCTTGAGGCTCATGCGCCCGGCAAATGTATGCTTTTGGCTGCGATGCGGGCAAGCCGGGAGCCAGCTCGCTGAGATGGCTTGCCCTGTTAGCCACGGACGTGTCATAAAGTTGGTGCCAGATGAAGCACAGTGTCGAAAACATAACCAGCGACGCTCCCGCGAGGCAGGAACTCGCCGGGTTTCTGGCGAACTTCGAGGATGAAGATCGCGGCGAAACGTTCTGGCAGCAGCGGCTGGCGTTTTGGTGGGATGAAAATCCGTTCAGCTCGCGCGATTTGTTGAAGGGCTGGGCGCTGCGGTGTGACGGCAAGATCGTGGGCTTCCTCGGCTTGATCCCGTTTGAATATGTCCACGGCGAAAAAACTTACCGCGCGTTCGCGGCCACGACGTGGCGCGTGGAAAAGGAACATCGCAACGCCAGCCTGCCGATGTTCATGAAGTGGCACGCGCTGGGCCGCGAATTCATCCTGCTCGACACGACGGCGAACGAGGAGGTGGCGAAGATCCTCGACCGGTTCCAATACAGCGCGATGAAAACCGTGAGGAATTATTTTTTTCCACTGCGCGCCGCGCGCGGATTGAAGGGGACGATCCTGCGCGGCATCGGGTTGTTGAACCGTTTTTCATTGCCGCAACGACCACTGAAGATAGTGACTCTCGCAGAGCCGTTTCAGATAGAGCAATCGCGCGCCGGCGCTTTCTGGCTCCAGAAAAAAATTTCGCGCGAGTATCTCAAATGGTTTTGCTCGTCGCCCCACCCGCCAAAGGAATTCATCGGCTGCGTGGATGAAGCGGGCGTGCTCGCGTCGTATATCATCGTCCAGCCGGACAAATATGGCGCGCAAGACGTGCTGTCCGTGGTGGACTATTTCACGACGCGCTGCGATGACTCCGAGCTGTTCGCGTTGTTGCGCCATGTCAGTTCGAGAAGCCCAAGAGCGCACATGTTCAAGGGCGAGTTTAGTTTCCTGATGTTGAACGTCCTGGGCATGGAAAATTTTCTGGACATGAAACGGCTCGGAATTTTCTACCGGAGAAATCAAGCGCGGCATTATTACTCGCTGCCCAAATCGCTCGACGGGATCGCGAAGCACTGCGTGATGGCTGAAGGCGACTACGGGTGTTAAATTTTTTTCACCAGTGGCCGAACCGTTTTCTCCAACGCCGCAGCCGTCTCGAACGTTTCCGCAGTCAATAGCTCATCGGGAATTTTGATGTCGAGCGCCTGCTCGAGATCGAAAAGCAGATTGACGGCGGCCATTGAATCGAGGCCGAGCTTGCCGAGGCTTTCATTGGCGGGGATGGGCTGCTCCTTCGGCAAAAATCTCAGGTGTGTCCGGAGCGCGGCGTGAATCTTTTCTGAAATGGGATCGGCGGTTTCGACCATCGGATTAAGATTAAGATTAAGATCAGGATTAAGACAGAAAAATTCGGTCAAGCGGGGACGGCCAACTGGTTTTTCAGCAGTTTGCGGTCAATCTTGCGGTTCGCGGTCTTCGGCAGCTCGGCGATGATTTGGATCACGTCGGGAATCTTCACCGGCTCGAGGCGCTTTTGAAGTTCGGCCATGACGGTTTGCGGCGTGAGGCTATGGTCTTTGACGGAAATGAAAAGGTGCAGAGCGTTCGTGCTTTCATTTTTCACCACGCCGGCTTCGTTGATGCCCGGAATCGCGCACGCGGCTTCCTCGATCTCCAGCGGGCTGATGCGGAAGCCTCGGTGCTTGAGCAACGTGTCCTTGCGTCCGTAGAAAAAAATGAAGCCGTCGGCGTCCACGCTGCACGAGTCGCCGGAATAAAGTTCACGCAGGCCGGTGGCGATGTCGTGGCGATAGCGCTGGCGCGTGTCTTCGTCCGCGCGCCAGTAGCCGAGCGCGACGTGGCGACCGCGGATGACCAGCTCGCCGATTTCGCCGGGCGGCAGGCGGCGGCCTTCCTCGTCAATGACGTAAACTTCCGTGCCAGCGAGCGGACGACCGACCGAGCCGGGATGCGCCGCCATCTCCTCGGGCAACAAAATGGAAACGCGCTTACACTCGGTCAGCCCGAACATGAGGAACACGCGCAGGCCGGGAAAAAACTTCAGCAGTTGCTCCACGTAGGCGCGCGGCAATTTGTCGCCGGTGTTGGTGACGGCGCGAAGGTGTGGCAATGGCTGTGCGCGGCGCTCCAGCATTTTGAGCATCGCGGCGAAGAGCGTCGGCACGCCGGGCAACACGGAAATTTTTTGCGCGGCGAGAATTTTCAAAATCTCGGGGCCGATGTTCTCCGGCTTGCCGATGAACGCGGCCGCGCCCGCCTGCGTGGCGAGAAAAATCTGGTAGAGGCCGTAGTCGAACGAGAGCGGAAGAAAAATTCCCACCGTGTCATCGGCGCGATATTGGAGGCGCTCCTGGATCGCGGCGACGACGAAGCGGATGTTGTCGTGGCTCAGGCAGACGCCGCGAGGTTTGCCCGTGGAGCCGGACGTGAACAGCAGGCAGACAGGGTCGAGGTCAATGCCGTGAAATTTTTGCGGGCCGGGGTCGGATGATTTCAAAAGTTCATCGAAGGAGAAATCCACGTCGGTTGGTTCGGAGCCGCCGACAAAAATTTTTTTTGCAGACTTGATCTCTGCGGCGAGCGGCACGGTCGTGTCGTCGAGGACAACGAGTTTTGGGTCGCATTGCTCGAGGATTTGCTGGAGGCCGTAGGGTTTGATGGCGTTGTTGATGACGACGAAGATGGCGGCGATGCGCGCGACGGCGTAGCTGATGAGCGCGACTTCCGGGCGGTTCGCGGTGAGGATCATCACGCGGTCGCCGCGTTGGACGCCGTGTGCGCGCAACGACACGGCGATGCAGCGCGTCTGCGCGGCGGCGTCGCGATAATTCAGGACGTCGGAATTCGAGACGAGGAACGGGCGGTCGCCGTGCAGTTCCGCTGCGTCGTCGAGCAGGCCGGCCAGGTGCCACGTCTCGAAATGCAGCTTCGTGGCGGAAATTGCTTTCTCTGCGTTTCTAGTCATGTGATCCGGAGATTTTTTGGTTTGCCGCCGCTCAAGTCAAACTTTGATTTGCGCCGCGCAGTCTATTTGACTAGCGTCCCTTTGATACCGTCTTGTTCAAATAGCCTTGCATCGATTTGAACTGAAACATGAAGGTTTTATTTCCAATTATCCTGGTGGCAATCGGCCTCTTTGATTTGAAAGTAGGCTTTGCTGCGGAAGATCCGTCTTACAATGGAAAGTCTGTGAGCGTCTGGGTGGCTCAATTGGGATTCAAGCAATCGCAAGAAGTCCGCGACCAAGCTGAAGAGGCTGTGCGGCAAATCGGGACGAATTCGCTTCCGTTCCTGTTGAGAGAACTGCGGGTATTGGGTCAAGCTCAGAGGACCGACAGGACGAATTTTTATAACACGCCAGCTATGGTGGATCGCATGATGAATGTTCGGTCGGCTTTTAAAACACTTGGTTCAACTGCCAAACCCGCGATTCCGGAACTGATGAAGTTACTCAACGACGGACTACTCCCCGACAGCGCGGCCCATAGTTTGATTCAAATTGATCCCCAAATAGCTTCTGTGGCACTCGTCAAAGCACTGACGAATAAGGACCATCATGTCAGTTGCGCTGCGGCCAACAACCTTTACTCAGTTGCTACCAACGCCGAGATGGCAGTGCCCGTGTTGCTCCAAACTCTTAACGACAGGTCGCCAGATACCAACGGTTCACGCAACCTAAGAGCATTTTCTGCAAACGCGTTAGGCGCTATCGGAAAAGCGCCTGAGAAAACCGTTCCCGCGCTCATCAAGTGCTTAGAGCAAGACGAAAATCCATATTCCCGCACGGCTGCGGCGCGTGCCTTGGCCAAATTCGGCACAAACGCCCACCCAGCCTTGCCCGCCCTGCGCCAAGCTTCGACAAATGATCCTGTGGTCAGAATACGTCCAGCGATGATTCAGGCGATACAAGCGATTGAAGGACAAACTCCCTAATCACACGCCGAAGTCTCCTTGTGCGCCGACGAAGTAGGAATTCGCGGAGGTGATGTTGCCGGCGATGTGAGGCGGCGCTTTGAAATATTCGTTGCGCTTCCACGCGGGACGGGCCAGCAACCCCAGCCTCGCGTAAAGCGCGGCGGTGTGCTGGTTGAAATGCGGGAACACGACGCGGTCAAATCCGTTTTCGCGGGCACATTGCTCCGCCTTCGCGACGAGCGCGGCCAGAATTTTTTCCTCGTCTGCTTCGGCGTCCATCCACAGGTCAACACATTCGAATGCCCGCATCGCGGGACTCTCCTCGCGCAGCAGGATCATGTAGCCGACAAGCCTGTCGCCGTCGTAGCAGCCCAGCAGTTTTTTTCGGAACGCCTCGATGGAGAAACAATACCAGTTGACCGTGGCGGCGGTGCGGACATTGGTGTTCACAAAGCGCGCGCGCGTCCGTTCCCACAGGCGGTCAAAAGATTCGTCGGCGCGGGAAAGTTCTTTCACAGTCAGGCCGGTGGATTGTCTGAGGTGGCGGGTGCGCAGGCTTTGAAGAGCGGCGGCGCACGGCGCGAAGATTTTCGTGGCGATGGCGTCCGCAGCGCCGTTGCCGAATTTGCCGCGCAGAACTTTTTTGAAATCCACGACGAGCAGGCTTTGTTTATCCGCGCCCGCGCCACGGTCAATTTCCTGATACCGCAGCAACTTCACCAGCGGGATGATCTCGCGCCGTGTGTTGACGGACATGTGCAGCACTTCCTTGTGCTCGTCCATCTGGCGGCTCTTGAGCGCCATACCCATGCCGCGAAACTCCGGCAGCATCCGCCAGGTGGTGCCGCCGAAGGCGATGGATTCCTTGCCGGACAACTGCATCTTCCACGGTATCGCGCCAAAAAACCCAACGATGCGCGACTTGTCGCGCAGCAGCCAGCCTCTGGAGAACGAACCGGCGAAGGCCGGGTTCAAATCCCACCACGCGCGGAGCCGTGACAGCCACCAGTGCGGGCTGTGCTTTTCCTGCCCGGGAAAATTGGCGAGGAACGACGCCAGTTCCTCGTAATCACCCGTGCGCACTGTGGAAAGTTCCGGCATCGTTTCCTTCAAATCATTTTCGGAAGGCGCTTCAAGGAAGGCTTCGGGTTTAACCGCATCAATCTTTTTTGGCTTTGGCGCCCATGCTCGTCTTGATCTGCAAACCAAGTTCGTAACGGCGGCGGCCTTCCTCGGTTGAGCGGTCGTCGGCGATTTTGACGCGGTCGTAGCCACAGGCTTCGAGCATCGGGTTGCAGATTTTTCCCATCATGCTGACGGTATGGTCGGAAAGTTTGCGCCAGCGCCCCACGCCTTCCGAATCAATTTTGTCCTTCGTGTAGGTCTTCCAATCGCCGAGGCCGACGCCCTTCGCGCTCTGCATGGCCTTGCCAACCCAGTCGGCGTTCCAATCCACCTTGACGAAGTCCGCGACCCGGCGCATGACGGCTTGCGGGTCGGCGGTGAGGTCTTCGTAACAGATCAACAGCGCGTTGTCCGGGCGGCGTTTGACAAAGGCGTTCAGCGCGCGGTTCAGGTCAACCCAGACGTGGCAGAACGCTTCGAGCGGACGCGGATGGCGGATGATGTATTGATGCAGTTCCTCGAGGTAAGTCCCATTCGTGTCGCAAAGTTCCTTGATGCTGCACGCCACGTCGAGTCCGTGCCGCTGGATGCAGATGAAATAGGCATGGTCGCCGCAAAGTTTCTCGATGGCGTCCAAGTGAAAAAGATCGAAGGCGGTCTTGGACGCCCAGCGGGATTTGCCCTGCTGCTTTGCGTGTTCACGATGGAAGCTGAAGGCGAACTCGCGCAACGATTTCAAAACTTGCTGCTCATCGAAACCGGCGAATCCCAGCCCGGACAGCACGCCGATGTCCACGCCTTCCGCCACGGTCTCGCTCCGCAAAAACCGCGCGCAGCCCGCGAAGACGTTGGTCTCGCCGGGACACGCGATGTCCGGATGCGCGTTCAAGATGCGGCGCAACAACGTGGTGCCCGACCTCGGCGCGCCGAGAACGATGATCCCGTCGTGTTTGGCGTCAGTCATCATGCGGTTTTACCACTGCGCTCGACAACGAGCACGTCATTTTCCGGCGTCGTGATCGCCGGATCGTGCTCGGCGCGGACGAGGTCAACCACCTCCAGCCCGGCTTCGCGGCAGGCGGCGATCCAATCTTTGAGCGAGCGGACGCGTTTGTTGACCTTCATCGCGCCTTCGTTGCCCGCGGTCTTGAATTCTTTCCAGGAACTGAACTCGTCCGATGCATGGAACTGCACGTTGCGGGTGCTGCTGCCGAAATCACCGCCGAAGAATGCCAGACCGCCCGGTTTCAGCACCTGTGAGAGATGGAGCAACGCGCGCCGCCATCGCTCATCGTCAACGATGTGAAACATGACGCCGATGGCGCTGACGTAATCAACCGCGCCCAACTCCAGCACGCGCGCGACAAACGTCTCCACCACAATATCCTCGCACAGGACAGTCACATCGGGATTGCCCGCATATTTCGCTTCAAGATGTTTCGCCATCTGCTCGTTGATCTCCGTGGCGATGACGTGGCGCACCAAAAGCACTTCGCGGAAAAAATCCACCCAATGTCCCGCGCCGGAGCCGACATCCAACAGCCGCAAGCCCTGCCGCGCCCGCAGCATCCGAAACGCTTCGACCGCCTGCGGCTCCGGCGGCGGTTCGCGCCGGACGACCGCCCTGATGATCGCGTTCTCGACCGCGTTGTAGTGGAAACGGCACTCGATGTCCGAGACGGGACCGATTGTGGTGCGGTCGTTCGCCGCGCCACGAGTGTTGGCCTTGTAGAAACTTTGGAAAAATTTTTGCTCGTCGTGCGGAGTTGCCGATTCGAGATTTTCCCCGACCGGTCTGCCGCCGTGGCCGCTCGTTTGTCGTCCTCTCACAGAACGGCCTTTCGATGGTTGGATTGGTCGGCGGCCAACAAAGTTTCATCGCTTATGTCTTCCACGCTGAATTTCCCGCCGACGGTCTCGGCCAGAATCTCCTTCGGCAGTTCGTGGCTGATGAAATGCACCGGGCTGGCTGTGAGTCCGTAAGCGCCGCTGCACTCGATGGCGATGACGTCGCCGATCTTGAGCGACGGCAGTTTCACCTTGCGCCCGAGCCGGTCAATCGTGGTGCAAAGCGGCCCGGCCACTTCGTAGGACGGACAGTTTTTTTCCGCCGTAGTGTTTTCAGTGCCGGCCTTGAACATGCGGTAATTGCGCGGAATGACGCTGCCAAGATGGCCGGACGCCGCGAGGTGCTGGTTCATGCCACCGTCGCAAAGACAGATCGCCTCGCCACGGGAATGTTTGATGTTGATGATGCGCGTCAGATAAAAACCGGCCTCGCCGACGAGATAGCGTCCGAGTTCGAGCGCGAAAACGGTTTTGCTGAAACGCTTCGCCTGCCGGAGCGCGCTCAGGGCGGGGTTGAGCCGCGCGGCGACGGACGCGAGGTCCACCGGCGCGTCGCCTTCGTGATACGGAATCCCGATTCCGCCGCCGAAGACGAGCATCTCGGGCGTGATGTCGAACGTCTCGGACAAATGCTTGAAAATGGCGATGCAGTTCTCGTGATTCTCGGCGATGGCCTCGGCTTTGAGACATTGCGTTCCCGAGTAGATGTGAAATCCGTTCACCGAAACATTTTCAAGTTTGAGAATTTCACGGAGCGCCGCCTCGCTTTCCTCCTCATCAATGCCGAATGGCGTGGCGCGTCCGGACATCGTGACGCCAAAACCAGCGGGCATCTTGGTGGGCGCAATGCGAAGCATGACCGGCTGGATCACTCCGGCGGCGGCGGCAATCGCTGAAAGTCGCTGCGCCTCGTTCACCGACTCAAGCACCACAAAGCCGATGTGTGCCTCGACTGCCGCGCGGAGTTCGGCGTCTGTTTTGGCGGGGCCGGTGAAGCTGATTTTTTCGGAAGCCCATTGCGCTTTGAGCGCCCGCGCCAGTTCGCCGCCCGACGAGATGTCGAGCAACTCAGCCACTCCGTCAATGCGCCGCAGCACCGCTGTGTTCGGGTTGGCTTTGGCTGCGTAGCTGAGTTTGAAATGTCGCGCGAAAGTTTTTTTGATGTCGTCGGCGCGGCGTTTCACCGCGTCCATGTCATAGACGTAGCAGGGCGTCCCGAACTCGTCGGCGATGCTGGCCAGACGGTCTTTCAAGCCGCCACTCCTCCCTGTCGCGACGCGAACTGCATGATCTGCGCGATGGAATCGAAGTTCTCGATCCGCACGTCGTCGGGGTTGATCCGCGTGCCCATCTCCGTTTCGACGAACAGGATGAGGTCAACGAGGCTGATGGAGTCCAGCAGGTTGGAAGTGAAGAGCGCGGTGTCCGGTTTGACGGCGCTGGCGTCCAGACCTTTGTCTTTGAGATAGGCGAACAATTTTTCGGGCGTCAGTTTCATGTTTTGATTTCCGTCACTGGCCGTGTTCCGCTTTGGAACGCTCGATCATTTTCGGCCGGTCAATCTTGCCGTTGGCCGTCCGGAGAAATTCGGAAACGATGAACACTTCCTTCGGCACAAGATAATACGGCGCCTGCGCGCGGCAGTGGTTCAAAATCTCCTGCGTGCCGATGCCGTTGGCCACGCTCACGACCGCGCGGATGCGTTGTCCCATCGCCGGGTCTTCGAGGCCGAAGACAACGACCTCCGACACGCCGCGACATTCCATGATCAACGCCTCGACCTCCGTCGGCGAAACGCGGTAGCCGCACGTCTTGATCTGGTGGTCGCGCCGCCCGACGTAGTAAATGAAACCATCCTCGTCCTTCTTCACGAGGTCGCCCGAGTAGGCGACAAGGTCGTAAAATTTGCTTCCTTCCGGCAACAAAGGATTTTGCCGGTAAACTTTCGCCGTGAGTTCCGGGCTGTTCCAATAACCTTTCGCGATGCCCGCGCCGCGATGGATGAGTTCGCCGATCTCGCCGGGCTTGCAGATTTCGTTCTTCTCGTTGATGACCTCGATCTGGACGTTCGGCAGCGCCTTGCCGATGGAATCGGGAATCCTGTCTACTTCCTTCGGGTCGAGATACGTCGAGCGGAACGCCTCCGTGAATCCATACATCAGATAAAGTTCCGCCTTGGGAAAAGTCTCGCGCACCTTGCGGACGAGCGGCACGGGCAGTTTGGCGCCGGTGTTGGCGATGTAACGCAGCGACGAAAAATCGTAGGCGCCCGGGTCAATGTTCGCGAGCTTCGGGTTGAAGACCGACGCCCAGATGGGCGGCAACGCGGGCAGTCCGGTAATTTTTTCCGCGCCGATGGTCTCCAGCAGGCCGGCGGGCAAAAGATATTTGTAAAGCACCAGCGTGCAACCTTTGCAAAGCGTGCTGGTGAGCTGGTTCAATCCGTAATCAAAATTCAGCGGGACGGGGCAAAGGATTTTTTCGTCCGCCGAAACCTTCAGGTGGTGCGTGCTGTTCCGCGCCGTGTCAATCAGGTTGCGGTGCGCGATGACCACGCCCTTCGGGATTCCCGTCGAGCCGGAAGTGTAGATGATGTTCGAGATGTCGTCCGTGATGTTGAGGCACTCCACTTGCGCGCCGCCGCTTTCGGTGATGCTCTTGAAATCATCTTCGCAGATAACGTTCGCGATGCCCGGGTCTTTCAGCACCGGTTCAAGGACGGACTGCTTGAAGCGTTGCGTTGTGATTAGCGTTTGGATGCCGCAATCCTTGACGATGTGCGCCACTTGCTTGTGGTGCAGCGCCGAGTTCATCAGCACAAAAATCTTGTCGGCATACAACACGCCGAGGATGGCGATGACCTGCTCGATGGACTTGTCGAGGAAGATGCCGACCCGTTCGCCGCGCGCCGCTGACGCCTGCCGCAACGCCGCGCCGAGTGCGCGCGATTTCCGGCAGAGCGCGGAGTAGGAAATGGTTTCCCGACCGTTCTTGATGGCCGTTTTTTCGGGATGCTTTTCCGCCGCGATTTCCAGGAAATGTTGCAGAAGATACGGCTTCATTCGCTGGTCGCTGCGCGGCGAGGCTGCCGGGGCAAGGCGCACCCGTGGCTGTCAAAAAGTCTCGTGTTCACAATGCTCCAGAATAATGAAGCAACCCGCTGGGGCAAGGAAAAACACCGAAAAGCAGGCTAAATGAATGGGTTTTGAATCGAAAAAGCGGAGTGCGCCGAAACCGCAACCACTTTGGAGTGCGCGGACTTGTCCGCGCTTTTTGGCAGGCGACTTGTCGCCGTCGCGTTCGGGAAAACGCCGATTCGCTCGGGCCGCTGAACGCGGCCCTGCTTTGGCGACAAGTCACCAAAGCGGACACAGCGGTGACAAGTCACCGCACTCCAAATTTTTCGTGCGCGAAGTTTCTTCAACCTTCGCGCGCGGCGTTGCCGAGCTGAAAACGGTAGTCGCGAAACTCACCGGCGTTTCCTGATTTTCCGTCTTCCGCCGCGAGAAGGATGTTCACCATCTCGCGCGCGGTGACATAGTGAAATCGGAAACCACTTTTCCCGGAATAATTTTCCGCGAGGTGCTGATGAAATTGTCGCATCGGCTCGCCGAGGAGCATCTGGAAATTCTGCGGGATGCCGCCGTGTGTGTGGAGCTTGACGAACAGCCATTCCGGCCTGCCTTCTACGTGGATGCCAAGCCGCGTCCAAACCCGAATCCGGTCGGGGCGCGGCGGATTCACGCCGGTCAAATCGCCGTTCTCAATTTTCGGCAGCAAGCCGAACTTGCGACGTTCCCAGTTCAGACCGAGAGGGCCTTGAATCAATAAAAGTTTCGAGTTTGAAGTTTCTAGTTTCAAGTTTGAGCAGACGCGCGCTGGTTCGCCAGTGTCGTGTGACTTGGGCGCGGGCGTGTCGGTGGCGTAGTAGAGACTGTTGATGGTGCGGGTTTGCGTCTTGCTCGGCGCGGAGGGCATGGTGAAATCGGCGAAGCAGCCGGTTTGTTTCAGGACGCCGAGTTCGTTGCTCACGCCGCAGAAACGGCCGGTCGGATGGGAGTTGTCGAGTGCCCAGTTGCCGTGGACGAAGCCGTAGGAAATTTTTCCGGCTTCATCTCGTGAAAGCAAACCGTGCCGCGCAAGATTTTCCTTCCCACGCTCCAGTTTTTCCCGCAGCGAATCGGCGGTGTCGTCCTTGTGATGCAGATGAATCTCAACTTCTGCGCCGGTCAGTCCGCAAAGGCCGGCGAGCGCGGACAAGATGTCCGGGTCGTATTGCTCGATGGGATAAAAAAACGTGTGCCGCGGTTTGCAGCCGGAGGAATCGCGGAAGGGTTCGATGAGTTTCGGGAAATCGCGCCGCCAGACGCCGAGCCGCTTGAGCGCAGTTTTTTTGTCAGCGCCGTGCAGCGGCTCGAAGTGATCGCAGACTGCGAGCAAAACGTCCGTGACGCCGTCCGGCTTTTTCCAGCGCGGCCTGCGCAGATACGCGGGAAGCCAGAGATTGAGCGCCTTATACATGCGAAGCTCTCTCCCACGTGGTTTTCGACGGCTGGCGGAAATAATGCCACAGCCCGCTCAGCGCCATCCAGTTCAGGAAAACGAAACCGGCAGGGATTGAAAACAGCGGAAGCCGTTTTGCGGAAAAAACCAGTCCGCACGCTGCCAGGAAGTAAAACAAACACTGGCCGAAAAAGAGGACGCGGTAAAAGGATTGTTCCATCAGAAAAAAATTTGCGACGAACATCAGCAGCAGGAGGAACGGCGCGGCGAGGCGCAGATATTTGTGCGAGATGAGCATCCACCAGAGCCGGTTTTTCCAGGGAAGAAGCCAGCGCCAGTTGCGGAAAAGCATCTGGTAATTGCCGGCGAGCGTGCGGCGTTTGCGGATTTTTTCGCGCTCCGGCTCCAGCGTCTGCGGGTCGAAGGCGACGGCTTCCGGCTCGAAGGCGACGCGAAAACCTTGCGTGGCGATCTGCATCGGGATGACGACGTCGTCCAGCAACGTTTCCGGCGGGAGCGGTTGAAAAAGTTTTCTGCGGATGGCATAGACCGCGCCGGTGCAGCCGATGCACGAATCAAAACGGGACTCGGCGAAGCGCAGAAATTTTTCGATGCGCCAGTAAACATCAATGCCGCTGCCGACGCTGGAAGCCGCAGGGTCAATTTCCAGCGAGCCGCTGACTGCGCCGATCTGCGGGTCGCTGAAATGCGCGACCAGTTTTGAAATGGTTTGCGGCGCGAAGGTCTGGCGCGTGTCGCAAAAGACAACGATCTCGCCGCCGGCCCCGGCGAGCGCGAGGTTCAGGCAATGGGATTTGCCTGAGCGTTGCGGTTGCGCAAGAAGGCGGATGCGCGGCTCGTTCAACGCGCGCACCTGTTCAGCCGTCGCGTCGGTTGAGCCGTCGGACACGACGACGATTTCCAATTTGTCTTTGGGATAGTCGGACGCGAGCAAGTTTTCCAACCGCCCCGCGATTCGCCCAGCCTCGTTGAAAGCGCAAAGCGCCACGGTTGCCGACGGCAGTTCGAGTCTGGGACGCGCAGTTGTCCGGCGCGGAAAAAGTCGCGCGAGGCAATACATGGCCGCAGGGTAGCCGGCGTAAGCATAGAGCAGCGCGCCAAAGGCGGCCCAGAACGTCACAGCTTGAAGATGGTTAAAAATCATGTCAGCGGGTGCAACTGCAGCGCGATGCCAATGCGGCGAGCGCCATGTCAAACCTGCGTGATTATGTAAGCCCAGAACCGGACAAATCCATACGTCATGACTGCGATGAGCGCGAAGTCAACCCACGAGAGGCGTTGCCAGAGCAGTCCAGGAGGTTTTGCGGCATCGGCGACCCCCACAGGCTCGGGAATTCTTCCTTTGGCGTCCAAGGGTGCAGGAACGATCACTGTGGTTTGCGCGAAAACAGGAAGGGGATTTTGTCCGCCGGAAGAAAAAGGCAGCAGTCCGGCGGCAGGCGCGGGCGACAACACTTCCACTTCTGATGTTTCAACCTGCGGTTTCGGCGATTCTATTGTCGGCAACATCTGGCGGTGAAAAGCGGCTATGGCCGCAACCAAAAGGAAGAAAGAGCCGCGATAAGCGAAATCCACCATCCATGAGGACGCCATGTAAGCAATAAGCATCGTAAACATTATGCGCCGGACGCGTTCTTCAGTTGTGTCGCGTGTTTTGACGGTGAGCAACGTCCGCAAGCACGAATACATAAGGCCGATATACAGGAAAAACCCAGCGTATCCCAGTTCAGCGCCAATATTCACATACGAGCTGTGTGCTGCTTTGGAAAACGTGTGCGCCTCCGTGAAGCTTCTGATAAACTTTTTGTGGCCCACTCCATTCCAATCATTTTTCAGTATCGTAAGCCCATACTTGAAAGCAGCCTTGCGTCCCTGAATGGCTCCATCACTGGCCGACTTGTCCAGTTCACCCATGCGCGGCAGGGTATAAAGCGCCGTCACGCCCATCGTCATGGCGCCGCACAGAATCAGGACTTGAAATACTTTCGGCCGGCCAAAGGTCAAAGCCGTGACAGCCGAGGCGAAACCGGCGAGGAACGCGCCTTTTGAGGCTGTCATATAGATGCAATAAAATGGAAGGAAGAGAACGGGAACAGTCGCGATTTTCATGAAGATAGGCCGCCGCCAGCAGAGAATGAAATAGAGCATGGCCAGCACGGGCACGACGCTGTGTCCGTAAGCATTTGGGTTCCAGAAGATGGAAGTGTTTAGGATCAGCCGGCCCTTCATCTGGCCGGTTGTTTTGTCATGACCTTCCATGGGATCGAAGCCGTATTCACTCGCCACACCAAGCGCGGCGATGATGAAGATCATCACCGTCCACCAGTTCAGAAACTTGGAGACGCGCTGCATGCTCGACAATGCCTGCACGGTGATCGCATAAATCACGAAGTTGTTGTAGATATTCCCCAAGGTGTCGAAGCTGGCTGGTGACGTGCCGACAATCCAGAGAAAATACGCCAGCATCAGCCAGTCGTGCGGCGTTTTGAAAAAATCCTTCCAAGTCAATCCGCGATGCCGGCTGAACATGGTGATGATGGCAAACGCAATGGAAATCCTGACCAACTCAAGCGATGCCGCCCATCCGATCCATTCCTGCGGGCGGATGTAATACAGAATCAAAAACAATATGATCGCGGTTAAATCCACAACAACATAGTATCAGTTTCCGTCCGGCTTAAAAAGCTCGGAATACAATTTTCCGTAACTGGCCGCCATGCCCGCCAGCGAGAATCCAGCGACCACTTTTTCCCGCGCTTTTCGACCCATGCCCGCCAATTTTTCAGGTTCAGCAAGGGCATTTTCCAATTCGACGCGCAGTTTTTCAATGGAACTCAGGTCGGAGACAATGCCATGCACCCCGCTGGAAATCATTTCCGAGTTGCCGCAAACAAGATGGGCCAACGCAGGCACACCACAGGCCATCGCCTCCAAAACGGCGTTGGACATCCCTTCGTGCAGCGACGGCGCGGTCAGCAAATCCATCGCCTGATAAAATGGCAGCGGATCGCTCTGAAAACCGGTGATGCGAACCCGGTCTTTCGCCGGGCTGCGATTCAGCCGGGCCAGAATTTTTTCCTCGTCCGGGCCGCCGCCTCCAACGACTAGCAGATGCGCATTTGTAAATTTTTTCGCCAGAACTTCGAACGCTTCCATCAAATCCTCATGGCGTTTCAGCGCGGCAAAACGGCCGACAATGCCGATGACAAGGGCCTTGTCCGGAAGGCCAATTTTTTTTCGCGCCTCGGAACGGGAAGAGGGCGGAACGAATCGGGCGGTGTCCACGCCATTTATGACCGTGACCATGCGCGACCTTTGAAATCCCATTTCGTGAAGCTGCTTGGTCAGGTCGTGCGAAACCGTGTGGATGCAACTGCAAGTGCGATAAAAAAACCTCCTCTCGCGAATACGCCGCGGGACAAGCTGGTCGGGTTGGAGCGAGCCGTGTTCGCCGTGCAGGATGGGTTTCCAGCGGCCAAGTCCGGTCGCGAGGCTGCCGTAAATGAGCGGGCCGAGATTATGAGTGTGGATGACGTGCGGCTTGAGGCGGCGAATGAGGCGGGCCAAGTCCAGCACCGTCCGGGGCGAAAAGCCGGAACGCTTGTTCAGCACGTAGACATTCCGGGGATCAGGAAGCCGCGCGGCGAACGCGCCTGCGCGTTCCAAACAGCAGACGTGGACTTGAAATTTTTCCGGCGGCAAAGCGCCGGCAACATTCACAAGTCCGTTCTCCATCCCGCCCGGGTCGAGGGAAAAAACAACGTGAAGTATTTTGACGGGCTCTGAGGGCATGGACGCCTTCCTTTGGGGAAACTACGCCGCCCTCTGCCCGGATACGGACGGCGCAACCCCGAACGCTTTCGGGGGAGGCATTTCGGCCACACGATTTTTTCGGCGAACAAACCAGATGAAGCTCCGGATTCGAAACAACGGCGGCTCGTTAAACCGGCCCGGGCGGAAAAAACACGGCCACAGCAACAGCGAGAACAGCAAATCCCGAAGCGCTTTGCCGCGCCGGCATTGATCACCATACATCCAGGCGGTTTGAAAGTAGAAGAAGGAATAAACCCTGAGCCAGAAAAAGATTTCGCGCCGGGGGACGATATCATTCTGGCAAGCGTAACGAAGCACACGCCCCATGTTGTCCTTCATGCGGTCGGCATCGCGGCTCATGCTCGTGGGATGCCGGCGAACCACGGCCAGCCGTTCGGCGAGCAGAAAGATGCGATGGCGCGCGGCGATGCGCAGCCACATGTGACGGTCTTCGGAACTGCGCAACGTCGTGTCAAAATAACCGCACTGCTCGAAGGCCGCGCGTTTGACGACGACGCTGGACGAACCAAAGCGTGTTCTGAAAAGGACATCACGGGCGGTGATCTCCACGTCCTCTTGCGGGGCGAGTTTTTTTGTTTTTATGAGTTCGCCTTTGACATCCATGTTGTCGTTGCGCGCGGCCACGACGAAAAAGTTTTCCGGCAGGCGCGCAAATGTTTGCATCGTGCGCGCGAGGAAACCTGGCAGCCACTGGTCGTCCGCGTCCAGAAACGCCACGAAGCCGTGCCTGGCCGAACGGATGCCGGTGTTGCGCGCGGCGGAAAGGCCGGCGTTGGTCTGGTGAACGTAGCGCACGCGGGAATCAAGACGCCGGCGCGACTCGACCACTTCATGCGTGTCATCAGTCGAGCCGTCGTCAACCACGATCAGTTCAAACTGCGGATATTCCTGGCGCAAAACCGAATCCATGGTCGCCCCAAGAAAATTCGCGTAGTTGTAAGCCGGAATGACGACCGAGACACCGGGCATGGAAAAATGTTCGGATGAGGGACTGTCAGCCATAACCGACAGGGATTTTACACTGCCGGAGCCGCGGGAATGGCTGGCGGCGCTTCAAGGGCCTTGTAATTGCCATAGTAGTATGGCGAGTAATAGAAATATTTGTAGCGGTTCGTCAGCGCGGAAAAGTCGAGCCGGTTCAGCACGAAGCCGCAGAATTTTGCGCCGTTGGTGGCGAGGGCCTGAATGGCGGCTTTCGCGTTGTGCATGGGAGTGTATTCGCTCCAGATGACGAGCATGACGCCGTCGCACGAACGCTGGAGAATGGAAGTTTCCGACAGGCCAAGCACTGGTGGCGTGTCAATGATGATGCGTTGGTATTTGCGGCGCAACTCCTCCATCAATTTGGGAAAGACCGCCGAGTCCAACAGTTCGGAAGCCCAGTGCAAATGTTTGCCGCAGCTCAGCACAGTCAGATTTGGATGGACATTCGCCCGACAAACTTCTTCGAGAGTCCTGGATTCGGTCAGCATTTCGGACAGGCCGGGGCGGTTTTGACAGCCAAATAGACGATGCAAGCGTCCGCGCCGGAGGTCGGCGTCAATGAGCAGCGTCTTTTCGCCCTTCTTCGCGAAGGACATGGCGAGGTGCGATGAGACGACTGTTTTGCCTTCCTGCGGCATGGCGCTGGTGACGAGGATCACCTGGGGCAAAGCCGGAGATTCGGCGTTCATGGTGAGATTGGTGCGGATGAGCCGGAAATTTTCCTGCAAATGATGATCCCGTTTATCGTCCAGCGGCAAGGTGATCAAGCCATCAATCGAAGTTTCCGTGATTTTGGGGACAACGCCGAGGCCTCGTATTTTAAGAGCTTCTTCCACCTGATCCATGTCCGAGAGGCGGCTGTCCAGATATTCAAGCAGGAACGGGATGGCAATGGCCAGAGCGAGGCCGGCAATCAAGGAGTAAATCAGCAGTTTGAGACGGTATGGTGAAACAGGCACCTCGCTGAACTCGGACAAATTCTTGTATTGGATATCAGTGCGGTCCTTGTCTATGGCGTAATTTACGGCGCTGAGGCTTTTCTCCATCAGGTCATAATAATTTTTCCACGGCATCTCTTGCAAACTAAGGCGGTTGTATGCCTGAAGAGCCACTCTGTGGCGCTTCGTGATTTCATCGTATTCGGGCAGCTTTTTCTCCAGCGTGGCTTTTTTCTCGATGAGTTGGGCGTATTGAAGGTCGAACCGATTCATCGTGACTTGCAATTCGAGATCCAGGGCTTTGTTCACCGCGTCGAGCTGCTTCTGGACATCTTTCATTTTGGGATGCCCCTGCATGTATCCGACCCGGGCAAGTTCAGCGCTGCGTTGCTCCAAACCGGCTCGTTCCTTGTCGTATTGCTCCCACGGTTTCGGGGTTGGCGGAGTGATCGCCTGCGGCACGACCACGACCTGACGGTTGCCTTCCTTGGTTTCCGTTTGGATCAGGTCGCCGACTTTTACTTGAAGGTCGCGCTCCATGCTGGAGAGCAAGGAAAGTTTGCTGACAGTGTCGAGCTGGTCGCTTTTCAGCATTTCACGAAAATGCCCCATGACCGAGAGCTGGTTCTTGGTCATCAGCAAATCCTGTGGAACCTGGCTGATCTGCTGGAATTCGATTTGGATTTTTGTCAAACTGTTCGTGACTTGAAAATCCTGCTGTTTGTTGGACAACTGGATTTCGAGCCGTTTCAACTCAGCCATATCTTTCGCAAAAACTTCGGTCTTATACTCCAATTGCTTGATACGGCTTTCCTCGCGATCCAGCAGATACTCCTGAACAAGCGCCTCCGGAAGTTTTTTGGCCCACTCGACTGAATACGGATAGACTTCGATGGAAATGTTTTTCGACGCCATGTCGAAGCCGATCCGTATTGATTTGAGGTATTTCAGCCGGATGTCCCGTTCATTGAGGTCAACGCCCAGACGTTTGGCGGCGCGCTTGAGGACATGGCCGGAATACAAGTCCTTGCGGATGGTCCCCAAGCGTTCATCCTTGAAAACTTTTTCTGCGTCGAGCGGACGCGGCAATGATTGATAATGAACCAATGCCTTGGACCGGTAGATGGGCCGGGCATACGCGTAGTAGGTGAGGCCAACCATCAGGCACAAGGAAACGAGCAGCACCATGAGGCGCATGTGTTTCAGCCCGAGCGCCAGATACATCATGATGTCAAAATCATTGATGACGCTCTTTTTGGTTTTCGGAATCATATTTCAGTCACTCACGCGCAAACAACGGGCGAGAAAACCGCCACTACATACTTTCAAACACCCGCCTGAAAAGAAAGCTTAAAAGCTGAAAAACTTCTCGGGCACTTTCACGATGTCTTTGCTTTTTAAAATCAAGTCCGAACCTTTGCCCTGCTCCAGCGCCTTGATGTCCACATTGATCCGTATTTTCTTGCCGTTGCCCATGTCCCGGATGACATAGACCTTCTTGCGGTTGGCAAACCGCGCAAAACCGCCGCTGCGCAGAATCGCCGAATAAGCCGTCAATTCGTCGTCCGGCAGCAGTTTCAGCGCGCCGGGTCTGACGACGTTGCCGCTCACGTAAATCACGTTGGCGAACGGCCGAAGCGTGACGATGTCTCCCGGCTTGAGCACGAGATCCGACTGCTGGCCATTGTTTCCGCCATGATGCAAAATCGCCTGGACATTGACTTCTTCGACAAGCGCCTGCCCGCCCACCAGACGATTCAAGCTCACTTTCGTCAAATCCGCAGTCTCTTTGTATGGGTTGCGCAGGAGCGTGGTGACAATCGTGGGCGTGTGTCCCACCGGAATTTTCCACGCGCCGGGCTTCACGAATTCCCCTGCGAGGTAAATGACCTGCCCGTCATTCATACTGGTGCCGTCTGGACGATCCACCATGACGGTAGCGTTCTTAATGTAGTTTTCCGCCAGAGCATCTTTGATGGCCTGCTCGGCTTCAGCCAAAGTTTTGCCGGCAACGTTAATTCTGCCCACATTGCCCATGTAAATGTAACCGCCCTGACGCACTTGATAAACTTTACTGAGTGTGTCGTCCTCTTTCACAAACACTTCGATGGACTCACCCGGCATGATGATTTCGTTTTTGGTGACCTTGAAAGAATCTTGAAGAGACTTGACGGTGTCGTGAATTTCGAGCTCGGTTTTTTCCAGTTCCAGCACCGCGGCTTTGTGGCGGGTCTGCCAGTTCTCCATCTGGGTGCGCCACTTTTCGATTTGCGGCTGGTCGCCGACGGTGAGGAAGCGGTTCAGTTGTTCTTTTGCGACGGCCGCCCTGCCTTTGGCGTAAACGATCTCGCGCTGCCATGTTTGTTTTTGATCCTTCAACCTTTCGAGGTCGCGCTGGATGGACTCGGCGCCCATCTGCTTTTTCGTCGCGGCTTCCGCGCCGGCTTGAAATTCCGCGCGGCTCTTTTTGTAGGCTGCAAGATCGTTGTCTGCGGGAACGGTTGCGGCGGAAAGCTGCCTTTCTGCGGCGACGGCAGCGGCTGGTTGAACTTGCTGCAGGTCGGCAAGGCCGGATCTGCCCGGCTGCATTTCAGCAGCAGGCACGTCGGCAAAGTCTTTTCTCCCGGATGAGGCGCAACTGGAAAGCAAGCCTGCCGCGATTAACATGCCGATGAAGTTAAAACATCTAGTCGTCATTAAGGTCAAAACTGAGCGCCCATTCTCGCATCACGAATCGCGGATTACAAGCTGGCTTTCAGGATTGGTGAGTTTCACTGGTTTTTGCATCAGGAATCAAGACAATATTGCATCACGAAGATATGCTTTTCGATACAGCCAATATTGGCGCGCTTTTTTTCCATGAGAATTCATCGAATGGGTTGCATTCTCCTGCTTTGGCGGCGGCTAAAAATACTTGATAAGGTTAATCCCAACGAGATTTTCATCGTAACTGTCGCCGGCCAAATTCGAGTCGCGCACCTGATGTTGATAAATCAACCGCGCGTGAAACGAACGCGCGAAGCGATAAAACAATTCAGCCCGACCGATCCACGCGGAGTAATCACCCAAGGCATTGCTCCTGTAATCAAAGTCCACATAGGTGGCGCTCGTGCGCAGTGTGGCGCGGCTGCTGAGATTGTAAGTCAGGCGCAGCCCTGCCCGGGATTCCGTGCCGTCGCGCCGCGATCGCAAATCTTCGAAGTCAGCTCTGAACGCAAAAACTTCGCCAAAAAAATCCGGCCCGAGCACCTGCCGCAGCAGGTAATACCACGAAGTTTCGATGCCCTCCTCCGGCTCGGTGAGGCCGCGATGGAATTCCAGTTGGTGAAACGTGAAAGGTCCGAGCGTGTGCCGCAAGCGGACGCGCGTCAGATAAGTTTTCCGATCCGAATCGCCGTCTGCGAAATAGCCGGCGCTGGCAAGCAGCCGGAGATTTTCCGTGATCGGCCCGCGCACGCCCGCATGCGCCTCATGATCCCATTCCCCCTCGTCCCTTCGCGATACGCGGTAGCGGACGAATGGTTTGAACCGCAGCGTTTCGCGCTCAGAAATCAACGCCACAAACGCCGAATCGCGGCTGTGCGGCAACCCGGATTCGCCCGTGTTGTAATACCACAGGTCAGAATGATGCGCTCCGATCTCCATTCGTGTATCCGTCGGCAAGAGGCGGCTGGCGACTGCGCCGATGAGATTGCGCGCTTCGAGCAGAGTGTCGAACCGTCCGTTCGTCGGGCGACCGGCTCCAATTCTGCGCGTCCGGTCGGTGAAAACAAAACGCCCGGCACGATCCGACTCGTCGAAGCGCTCGCCGTCGAAAAGCTCGAAACCCCCGATCGCGCCGAAGCCGCGATGCTGAACTCGGAAATCATCAACGGCTTTGATGTCCCAATTGCCCAGTGTGGCTTCGTAGGAAAGCTGTGTTTGCATTACCGGCCTTGCCTCGAATACCGCGAAAGGATCTTTGATGCCGAAACCTGCAATCCCGATTTCGCTGCGAAACGGCAGCCAGACCAGCGTGCCATACGTCGCAATCCGCAGACGTTCCGTGATCTGGAGCATCGCAGCCATCGTCAAACGCGCGATGCCGATCACGCCATCGCGCGGGTTCTTCTCGCGCAGGCTGACGTTGTCACTGTAAATCAAACCGCCGGACAAGGCGCGGATGTCGAGGTAAAACCGTCCCAGTTTCAAATCGGCATCCTCCGGACGAATGCCGCGCGAAAACAACGGCGCATTGAAACGCGGGCCGCTGAGCAGCCGCGACCTCGTGAACAGATCACCCGGGCCGATTTTTTCCTCAAGCCGACCGCCGATGCGCACATCGCGAAAAAGATTTTCGTATGGTGGCTCGGTGTCACGAAGGATTTGCGAGTAAGGCAGGCCGACTGTGTTTGGATCGGCCGGTTCCGCGCCGGGTTTGCCGGGGGATTGCGGCAGGCCTAGAAACAGCCGGTCATCGGGACGCGTTTCTTCGTCAGGCTTGTTTTGTCCGAGGACGGAAAATGAAACAGCCAGCCCAAAAAGACAAACCGTAGAAAGAAGTTTCGGCGCGGTGGAACCGGCGCGAAATTTTTGAAAGCGCGGAGTCACTGTTTGTCTCGGCAACAAGCCGGGTTTTCGCCGCGCTGTCGCGCCGTCGCAACGGGCCGGAGTGTTCGGGTTGTGAATTGCGGCCTGTGAATTCGCTGCACCGGGATGGTTTTCACGATGTTTGGCTTCGACCACGCAGGCGGGTTATTTGCTGTGCTTCTTCTGCTTGCGGGAGAAAGTAGCCGTCGGCCTCGATGTGTTGACGGAAAATGGCAGATAGGACAACAGCCCCACCACTGGCACGCAGACGATCCACAGAATCCAAAAGACCCGCTGCCGTTTGTTCCACGGTCGGGTGAACAGGCTGGACACCGCGCAAGCGACGAGCGCCAGCCAGATGAACACCATGCAAGCCGCAACCTGCGAATTGAATTTTACAGCATCCAGGCTGAAGCGGCTGAGAAACTCGGACATAAAACAATTTTAAGGTTTTGTCCGGCCATGCGATCACATCACGCGCAGCGACCCGTGTGCGCCGAAGGAGCAGAGCCGGATTATCAAATAGTTTCGAAATTGCCGGGCAAGTGTCAACAGAAAAGCATTTTTTTGGACTTTCCCCGGTTTTTAGGAGAAGCGAAAAAGCCAGAGATGGGAGAGCGCG
>CAYMCQ010000009.1:0-78242 GCA_964389025.1 uncultured Verrucomicrobiota bacterium | reverse complement strand
GATCACCGAGTTCGTTCCCAGCTACGATGGACGCAACAAAGAGCCGGTCACATTGCCCTCGAAATTGCCGCTCGTCCTCATGCTCGGCGCGGAAGGAATCGCTGTCGGGTTGTCCTCAAAAATTTTGCCGCACAATTTTCCCGAACTGCTCGAAGCGCAGATTGCAATTCTTCGGAAGAAGCCGTTCAAGGTTCTTCCTGATTTTCCGACGGGCGGTTTGATGGACGCTCGCGGTTATCAGGACGGCAAAGGCCAGATCAAAGTCCGCGCCAAACTCAAAGCGAAGGACGAATCCACCATCGTCATCAAAGAAATTCCGCCGACGACCACGACCGACTCGCTGATTGCGTCCATCGAAGACGCGTCGCACAAAGGCAAAATCAAAGTGAAGTCCATCAACGATTTCACTTCCGAGGAAGTCGAGATTGAGATCAAAGCGCCGAGCGGTGTGAGCGCGGAGCAACTTGTGGACGCGCTCTATGCCTTCACAGACTGCGAGACGACCATCGCCAGCCGCATCACCGTCATCCGCGACAATCGTCCCGTCGAGATGACCGTGTCCGAAGTGCTGAAGGAAAACACCGCGCAACTGGTCGAGACGCTCAAGCGCGAACTGGAATTGAAGATCCGCAAGCTCGAAGACGAGCTTCATTTTCGCACGCTCGAACGGATTTTCATCGAGGAACGCATCTACAAACTCATCGAGAAGTCCAAAACGAACGAGGCCGTTTTCGCCAATGTTCACAAGGGTTTCAAGCCGTTCCGCCGGCAGCTTGTCCGCGAGTTGAGCGATGAGGATGTCGAGCGCCTGTTGCAAGTCCGCATCCGCCGCATCTCGCTTTTCGACATCAACAAACACCGCGAAGAAATGGCAGAGACGAAACGCGACCTGGCCGGGACGAAAAAGAATTTGAAGAGCCTCGTCAAGTTCGCCATCGCGCACCTGCAAAGCATGCTGGAAAAATACGCGCCGCTCTATCCGCGACTCACCAAGTCCAGCCGCTTCGACGAAGTGGACGCGAAGGAAGTGGCGTTCAAGGCATTCAAGGTGGCGTATGACCGCGAGTCCGGCCACGTCGGTTACAAGGTCAACGGCGAGGAATTCAAAGTTGAGTGCACCAAGTTCGACAAGATTCTGCTCGTCTTCAAGGACGGCACTTACAAAGTCACCGAGCTTCCTGAAAAAATGTTCGTCGGGCCGGAGTTGTTTTATTGCGGGCTGCCGGATCGCGAGAAACTTTTCACCTGCGTCTACACCGACCGCAAGGCGAGTTATCTCAAGCGGTTCAAATTCGGCGGCGCCATTTTGGACAAGGCGTATCTCTGCATCCCGGAGAAATCGCGCATCCTGTTTTTCGCGGAAGGCACGCCGAAGATTCTTTACGTCCGCTACAAACCCGCGCCGCACCAGAAGATCAGCCAGCAGACGTGCAACACCAAACAGATCGAAGTGAAAAGCCCGAAGACGCGCGGTCGCATGATTTCCGCCAAGGACATTTCATCCGTCACCGCTGAACCGACACGCGGCTGGGATGAAAAGGCGACGACGACAGAAATCGTGCTCGCGTGAGTGCGTCCGCATTTTCAATTGAGCCGTCCTGAAATTTCTGTTCCGCTTATCCCGTCGCAGCCAAATGAAACTACCAAATCCAGACAGGCTGGTGGTCGAACGCGAGAAGATCGCGGATTATCTGCTCAACCCGCGCATCCCGACAACGGCGGCAAGGCGGAGTTTTTCGGGAAACTGGGATTCCGGCGCAAGGAATGGCAAACTTTGGCGGCGGCTTTTCGGGTCTTGGCGCAGTCGGCGGAGGTGACAAGCCATGCGGAGTCGCCGCATGGGAGAAAATATGTTATCGTTGGGCGGATTGAATCGCCGGTTGGAAAGCCGGTGGCGGTGAAAACGATTTGGATTGTAGACAAGGGATTGGCTGTGGCTAGACTGGTCACGGCTTATCCGCACAAAGCATGAGAGGCATTATGATCAAAGAACATGAACGCGTGGTGTTGAAGTCCGCCGTGCCCGCCGAAGGATTGGAGGCGGGCGACGTGGGAACGGTCGTGCATATTTATCGTGATGGCCTCGCCTACGAAGTTGAGTTCACCACGTTGGAAGGAGATACCGCAGCGGTAGTCACAGTTGAAGCTTCACAAGTGCGCCCGGTTCACAAACGGGAAATCACCCACGCGCGGGAATTGCAAGCGGCCTGACGCCGGAGGAAATCCTTTCCGCGTGATAAAAGCAGGAGACGACGCAAGGAGTCTGTAACTTTTCTGAAAAACTTTTTAGTTTGAGCCTTATTACCTCGACTCCTACGGAAAGACAATTTCCCCACCCCAATCAATAGTGTCGCTTCCTTTCGACATGACGCGGATTCTCAGGGCGTGTATCATTGGTTTCATGCTGACTGTGATTTCCAAAGAGCCGAATGATTTGCAGCGCGTCCGGGCGCAGAGGATGAATCTGCCCGTGAAAATTTTTTGTCTCTGCGCGGCGGTTTCGTTCGCCGGAATCTTTTCCCCGGTTCAACTGAACGCCGCAGTTGAGCTTTCGAAATTGCCCGCGCCAGCGTCGCAAAAAGTTGATTTTGCCAAAGACATTCAGCCGATTTTTGCCGACCGCTGTTATCAATGCCACGGCGCGAAAAAGCAGGAAGCCTCGCTGCGCCTCGACGAAAAATCCGCCGCACTCAAAGGCAGCGAGAACGGCGCGGTGATTTTGCCCGGCAAAAGCAGCGAGAGCGTTTTGATTCATGCCGTCGCGTGGGTTCGCGACGATTTGAAGATGCCGAAGAAGGGCGAGCGGTTGTCGGCGGAGCAAGTCGGTCTGTTGCGCGCGTGGATTGATCAGGGCGCGGACTGGCCGGAGACGCAAGCCGCAAAAGATTCAAAGCAGCACTGGGCTTTTCAAGCGCCGGTGCGCCCAAAAATTCCTGAAGTCAAAAACTCGCGCCGGGCTCACAGCCCGATTGACAATTTCATCCTCGCCCGGCTCGAAAAAGAAAAACTCAAACCGTCGCCTGAAGCAGACAAGATTACTTTGCTTCGCCGGCTCTCGCTCGATTTGATAGGTCTGCCGCCGACGATTGCGGAAGTTGACGCCTTTCTCGCTGACAAATCTCCCGACGCTTACGAGAAACAAGTGGAGCGTTTGCTCGCGTCGCCGCACTACGGCGAGCGTTGGGGACGGCATTGGCTCGATGCCGCGCGTTACGCGGACTCGGATGGTTTCGAGAAGGACAAGCCGCGTTTCATCTGGTCGTATCGCGACTGGGTCATCAAGGCTTTTAATCGCGACCTGCCTTACGACCAGTTCATCATCGAACAAATTGCAGGCGACCAGTTGCCGAACCCGAAGCAGGATCAACTCGTCGCGACGGGTTTTCTCCGCAACTCGATGCTCAACGAGGAAGGCGGCGTTGATCCGGAGCAGTTTCGCATGGAGGCGCTGTTCGACCGGATGGATTGCATCGGCAAAAGCGTCCTCGGCCTCACCATTCAGTGCGCGCAATGTCATAATCACAAGTTCGATCCGCTGACACAGGAGGAATATTACCGGCTGTTCGCGTTCCTCAACAACGACCACGAAGCCTCGCTGGTCTCCTACACGCCGGAGCAGCAGATGCTCGTCGCCAATCTCTCGCGTCAAATGCGCGACCTCGAATCCGGCCTGCGCCACACGACATCGGATTGGCAGGCGCGCATGAATCAATGGGAAGACTCCGTGATAAACAATCAGCCTGACTGGACGCCCGTGCGCGCCGTCAACGCGGGCGATCATGGCACGCGCTATTTTTACAATGATGACGGTTCGATTCGCGCTGCAAGTTACGCGACCACAAAATCCACCGGCCATTTTCGCGGCACGAACAATATGCCGTTCATTGGCGCGTTTCAACTGGAGCAACTAACCGATCCAAACCTTCCGTGCAACGGGCCAGGCCGCTCCGTCAAGGGAATGTCCGCGCTCAGCGAATTCAAAGTCGAAGCTGTGGATTTGCTAAACCCGACGAACAAGGTGGAAGTGAAGTTCGTGAAAGCCACGGCTGACTTCAGCAACGATGAGAAGCCGCTTGAACCGGAATTCGATGACAAGTCGGGCAAGAAGCGCGTCTATGGCCCGGTCGAGTTCGCGATTGATGGCAAGGACGACACGGCTTGGGGAATTGACGCCGGTCCCGGACGGCGCAATCAGCCACGCAAAGCCGTATTCATTCCTGAAACGCCGCTGACTTTCACAAACGGCGTCGTGCTGAATGTCCGTCTCGCGCAAAACCACGGCGGCTGGAATTCCGACGACAACCAGACCCACAACCTGGGCCGCTTTCGAATTAGCGTCACGAGCGCGACGAATGTGGTGGCCGATGCGCTTCCGGCGAACGTCCGCGACATTTTCAAAATCCCGCGCGACAAGCGAAGCGATGCGCAAATCGCAGTCGTGTTCAGCTATTGGCGAACGACCGCGCCTGAATTCAAAGAGACGAACGAAAAAATTGAGGCGCTCTGGAGGCAATGGCCTGAAGGAACTCCAACTGCGACGCTCATCGTGCGCAAGGGCAGCGGCGCAGAAGATCAACCCCGCACGGCGCATGTTTTGAGACGCGGCGATTGGCTCAAGCCGGGCAAGGAAGTTTCTTTCGGCGCGCCGGCGTTTCTGCATCCCCTACCCGCGAATGCCGACGGCTCGCGGCTGACGCTGGCGAAATGGCTAGTGGACAAAAAATCTCCGACGACCGCGCGCTCATTCGTCAATCGCGTCTGGCAAAATTATTTCGGCATCGGCCTCGTCAACACGCCGGAAGATTTCGGCACGCGTTGCGAAGAGCCGTCGCATCCCGAGTTGCTCGATTGGCTGGCGTGTGAATTCATGGATAATGGCTGGAGCGTTAAATCGTTACATCGTTTAGTCGTTAAATCGGCAACGTATCGGCAATCATCTCGCGTCACGCCGGAACTTTATTCGCACGACCAATACAATCGTTTGCTTGCGCGCGGGCCACGGTTCCGGGTCGAAGGTGAAATCGTCCGCGACATTGCGCTGGCAGCGAGCGGGCTTTTGAACCCTGAAATGGGCGGGAGAAGCATTTATCCGCCTGCGCCGGAATTTTTGTTCGAGCGACCTGCAAGCTACGGCCCGAAAACGTGGAAAGTCGAAACCGACGCGCAAAAATATCGCCGCAGCCTCTACATTTTCAAATTCCGCTCCGTGCCGTTTCCATTGCTGCAAACATTCGACGCACCGAACGGAGATTTCTCGTGCGTGCGTCGGATGCGCTCAAACACGCCGCTGCAAGCGCTCGTATCGCTGAACGAAACCGAGTTCGTCGAGAGCGCTCGGGCACTGGCATTGCGCGCATTGAGCGAAGGCGGGAAAACCGATTCGGAAAAAATTTCCTACGCCTTCCGCCGCGCGCTCTCGCGCCAGCCGACCGACGCCGAGAAAAAAGAACTGTTGTCATTGCTGGAGCATCAACGCCAACGCATCGCCGACGGCTGGATCAACGCAAACGAACTGGCGACCGGCAAAAATGAACTTCCAAACAAACTTCCCGACGGAACGACGCCAACTCAACTCGCGGCCTACACCGTCGTCTCACGCGTGTTGCTGAATCTGGACGAAACTATCACGAAGGAATGAGAACGGTCTTCGATAACTTGGAATGTCACCGGAACCGAAGCTCCGTTAGGAGCGAAATGTTTATAGCAACCGAACCGCCTCAAACCCAAGCTCCGTAGGAGCGGCACATGGCCAACACCTATTCACAAATCTACATTCACGTAGTGTTCGCCGCGCAAGGCCGCGTGAACATCATTCCCAAAGAGCGCAAAGAAGAATTACACCTCTACATCACCGGCATCGTGACCAATCAGGGACAAAAGCTGATCGCGATAAATTCCATGCCAGATCATGTTCATATCCTCATCGGATTGAAGCCAGATATGGCGCTGTCTGATTTGGTTGGCAAAATCAAAGCTGGCTCGACGAATCACATCAACCGCGAGCGTTGGGTCGCGGGAAAATTTTCATGGCAGGAAGGCTTCGGCGCGTTTTCCTATGCTCATTCGCAATTGGATGACGTGATCCGCTACATCCGGGATCAAGAGAAACATCATGCGAAGCAAACGTTTCGCGATGAATATGTGGAATTTCTTGAGAGGTTCAAGGTCGCTTACGATCAAAAATACATTTTTAAGTTTGAGGATGATTGTGCCGCTCCTACGGAGCTGAACCGCTCGATGAGCGCAAAGCTATAAACATTTCGCTCCTGACGGAGCTGTTGCGATGGCTGAAAATTCAACAAACGAGATCGGCGGCAAGACTGGCTGGAAAAAGTTGCTCTGGCTGGCGTGCGCGTTGATCGTAGCGGCGGCTGTTTTTCTTGCGGCAGTGGCCTTGATTCGTAAACCGGCTCCGCCAATTCAAGTTGCGCTCGACGACGGGCGAATTTTGCAAATCGAAGGCGTGACTTACGGAACCACGCATCGCAAGGGAAGAGATTCGGTCTTAGAGCGCTTTAGTCCGTGGTTGCCACGAGGACTTGCAAAAACGCTTGGAATGAATCGTCGCGAAACGAGAATTGAAATGAATCGCCCCGGATTGGTTGTGTGGGTAAGCGCGATAGATGCGGCGACAAAAACCAACGTGGATTTTCAGGGGATTCGCGTTGAGTTTTTGGACAAGAACGGGGAACTGTTTGGCGAGGAAACCCACTCATGGTTCGGGGGGCAGCGGGCAGGACATGAGTTTTACTGTTATCCGCGTGATGAACGCGAGTTGACCCTACGGGTGACAACTTGGGATAAAGGAGGAACAAGCAGCACAAAAATTTTGAATCCTCACGTCACTCAACCTGCAAACTGGTCGGGCAATCCGTTGCCTCAATCAAAGACCATCCGCGACATCGAGTTGGTCTTGAGCGGCTTGGACATACGCACGAACGGTCAGGGGAAAAAATCGTATTATGAAACTGCCGCCAGGTTTTTTGAGCCACGCTGGGACTGTCGGCAAAATGGCAACACTGCCGTCGGTTGGGAGAAACCAGAGTGGATTGCTGAAGATGCGATTGGAAATCGCGGCCAGTTTCTTGGCTTGCATCAGCCGGCGTTAAAATTTTTCGCCACGGTTTTTCCGAAAGCGACGAATCTCAACGCGGCTCAATTGATCGCCTCGCTGCCGAGCACCGATTTGACCATGCTGACGACAAATGTTTGGTGGAACAAAAAAGTTTCCACGGACTCGAAAGAAATCGTGGTGCTCGGACTGTTTTTGCGCGGCACTCACACGTTTTGCGAAGGTGAGTATGAGAGCAGTTCCCCGGCAGTCCTCGGTCCGGGCGGCGGTTCGCCGTCTGGTTGGACAGGGCAAGGCCAGCAAATCAATCCGCTGCGCAAGAAAGTCACGCACAGCCACTACACACCAACTCCGGTTATTTACGTCCGCGCGCCGAAGCTAAGTGAACCTGGTCACCTTGCTGTTCGCCTCCGCGATGACCACGGTCAATACTGGGTCGCGAAGCCAGAAGAGAATTATGGAGACAAGTGGACGCAAGGCATTCATCCTTTTCTTCTCGAACTTCCGTCTGGCGTGACCAATGTTGCGCCTGAAGTCGTGTTTTTAAAACCTGTTCAAGCTGAATTTCTCGTTGACACAAAAAACTATCTCAAGCCATGAACTGCCAAACCCATCTCTATCGCGGCCTTGACCCGAAAACTGTTTCGCGGCGCTGGTTTCTCCAGCAATGCGGCGTTGGGTTGGGCGCAATCGCGCTGAATCTCGACGAAACCATCACGAAGGAATAAAAGTCGCACGATGATTTCCTACGCTGAGCTTGAAGAATTCTACGAAGGACTGGTGGTCAAACTGCGGGAACGTGGCGTTGTGTGTGCAATCACGAGCGGAATGGCTTGCGTGTCGTATGGAGTCGCGCAGGCAACGAAAGACTGCGCCATGCTTTGCCAGCCGGAAGCCGCGGCGCAATTTCTGGATTTGCTCCATGAAACCAGGCTGCACGGCGCTCTACCGCTTTATCGCAGTCATATTACTCCACCACTCGAACCGCGCTGGCTGCACGGCGGCTGGACCAGCCATTTTCAGTGGAAGAGCGGAGACACGGAAGCTTATCTCGACATTTTCGGTGTTGCGCCCCGGTCCAGTTCGCCGTGGCAGTCCGATTTGCGCGGCTGCTATGCCAGTCCGCACACCGTTGCGGAAATGAAACGCACCGACCGGCAGAAGGACTGGCCCTTTGCCACGGTTCTTGGCGTGAAACTTCTCGAGGCCGGTGATTCGCGGGGCTGGCTTCATATTTTCGATCACGATGTCCTGATCCAATCGGCGGAAAAAGTGCCTTGTCCGCCCGAAATGACCGCCCGCCGACCCGTGTTGAGCCTTGTGATGTCCCGAGACGAACGGCTCGAACTGGCGCTCAAGGGAGAAATCGAATTCTGGCATCGCCTTGATCGCATTCGCATCAGGATTCATGAACGCGCGGTGCGGCCATACATGGTCGCAGTCAAGGGCGATCCGCGTTCGGACTCGCCGAAGCTCGCCATCCAACATCAATCCCGAGTGGAGCATGCCGCGCGTCTGCTCGCGGTCAATCCAATGCGTGCATATGGCCTTGACCGTTTGATCGCTGAAGCCCGGTCTGAGGCGGCTAAATACGCGCCCGCCGGTTCTTTGGAATGGTTGCCAGACGTGCGCGGAAGCTTTATAGGTTTAGGAGAATGAAACGCGCCACGACAAAGCCGGATTGGTTGACGCCGGAAGTTCGGAGACATCTCGAGCGTATCGAATATGAATTTCAAGTTCGCGAATTCGGCGAGGAAATGGCACGGATCAATTTCCTGCCGTCGAAGGAGCGCAAGCGGCAAGTGGGGGAAATGGTTGATCACGCCAGACGCAAAGGAGTAACTTTTGCAAAGCCTGTGCTGGGTGTGAAAGAATGAACTGCCAGACCCATCTCTTTCGCGGCCTTGACCCGAAGACTGTTTCACGACGCTGGTTTCTCCAGCAATGCGGCGTCGGGCTGGGCGCGATAGCTTTGAACTCGCTGATTTCCCAAGCGCTCGGCGCAGCCAGTTCGTCACCGGAAAACCCGCTCGCGCCAAAGCAGCCGCATTTCAAGCCGAAAGCCAAGCGCGTCATTTTCCTTTTCATGGCGGGCGCGCCGAGTCATCTGGATTTGTTCGATTACAAGCCGGAACTCGTGAAGTGGAACGGCAAACCGCCGCCGGACGAGCTGATCAAAAATTATCGCGCCGCGTTCATCAATCCAAACGCCGCGTTGCTCGGGCCGAAATTCAAATTCGCCAGGCACGGCAAGTCCGGCGCTGAGCTTTCAGAACTTTTGCCGCATCTGGCGACCGTTGTTGACGACATCGCCATCGTGAAATCCATGCACACGGACGCGTTCAATCACGCGCCGGGCCAGATTCTCATGAGCACGGGCGCGCAACAACTCGGCAGGCCGAGCCTCGGCGCGTGGACTCTTTACGGACTCGGCAATGAGTCGCAAAATCTGCCGGGCTTCGTCGTGTTCAGTTCCGGCAGCAAAGGCCCGAGCGGCGGCGCGTCGAATTGGGGCAATGGATTTTTGCCGTCGGTTTATCAAGGCGTGATGTTCCGCAACCAGGGCGACCCGATTCTTTACCTTTCAAATCCAAAAGGCGTGGACGCGCAGATGCAACGTGATTCGCTCGACTCAATCAACCGCCTCAACAAAATGCGGCTCAACGTGGTCGGCGATCCTGAAATCGCCACGCGCATCAACTCGTATGAAATGGCGTTTCGGATGCAGACGAGCGGGCCGGAGCTTGTGGACATCGCAAAAGAGCCGAAAGAAATTCTGGAAATGTATGGAGCGGAGCCGGGCAAGCCGTCGTTTGCGAATAATTGTTTGCTGGCGCGGCGGCTCGTTGAGCGCGGAGTGCGATTCGTAGAACTTTTTCACGAGGCATGGGACCAGCACGGCAATCTTGTGGCCGACTTGAAGAAAAATTGCGCGGACACGGACAAACCTTGCGCCGCGCTCATCAAAGATTTGAAGCAGCGTGGGATGCTCGACGACACGCTGGTGATTTGGGGCGGCGAATTTGGACGCACGCCGATGGTGCAGGGCGGCGACGACGGCCGCGACCATCACCCGAACGCGTTCACGATGTGGCTGGCCGGCGGCGGCATCAAACCGGGCGTGACCGTCGGCGAGACGGACGAATTTGGTTTCAACGCCGTGCGCGACAAGATTCACGTCAATGATTTGCACGCGACGATTTTGCATCTGCTCGGCTTCGATCACACGAAGCTGACGTATCGTTTTCAGGGACGTGACTTTCGGCTGACGGATGTGGAGGGGGAGGTTGTTGAAAAGCTTCTGGCATAGCTGGCTCTAAAACAAACTCCCAGATTGTCGGCTGCATTCTCCCTCTCCTCCATCCGATGGAGGAGAGGGCTGGGGAGAGGAGGTGTATTTTGAGACGATGCCCCTCTCCTCGATCCTCTCCCCACTCGTTCCTCGCGGGGAGAGGAAGAACCTTCAGCGGCTGCTTTCAACTTTGAAACTTGAACTTTGTTTCGCGCTCCCTACTGTTTTCGCATGGCTGAATCCGAATTTGACGTGAAATACGTTGCGCACCTTGCGCGTATCAAACTCACACCCGACGAAGAACAAAAAATCGGCGCGCAATTGAGCAGCGTCCTCAAATACGTTGAGAAGCTTCGCGAAGTGGACGTGTCCGGCGTCGAGCCGACCGCCCACGCGATGCCACTGGTGAACGTCTTCCGCGCCGACGAAGTCCGCGAGTCGCTCCCGCACGACGAAGCCATGCGCAACGCGCCAGCCAAGGCAAATCGCCTGTTCATGGTGCCGAAAATCGTCGAATAATTTCTCGCTCTCCGTGCCGACTATTCATTTAACGCAAAGGCGCGAAGGTGCAAAGGCGCAAAGCAATTTCTTTTCCTGGTGTCTTTGCGCCTTTGCGCCTTTGCGTTAAAAAAGTTTTCGATGCTCAACCAGCTCACAATCTCCGAACTCACAGCCAAACTCGCCAAACGCGAAGTCTCCGCCCGCGACGCGATGCAGTCGTGCGTCAACCAAACCAAGCGCGTCGAAGAAAAGATTCACGCATTCATCAGCTACGACGAGGCGGACGCGCTCGCTCAAGCCGATGCTGCCGACAAAGAAATTTCTTCCGGCAAAACTCATGCGCAAAAACCTTTGCTCGGTGTTCCAATCGGAATCAAAGACGTTCTCGCCGTGAAAAATCAACCACTGAACTGTGGTTCGAAAATTCTCGGCAAGTTCATTTCGCCCTACGACGCGACGGTCATTGAAAAGCTGAAAGCTGCCGGTGCAATTATTTTTGGCCGGTTGAACATGGACGAGTTCGCCATGGGCAGCTCCACGGAAAATTCCTCGTTCGGCGTCACAAAAAATCCTTGGGACTTATCCCGCATCCCCGGCGGTTCCTCCGGTGGTTCGGCTGCGGCAGTCGCGGCGGATGAAGTCATCGCCAGTCTCGGCACGGACACCGGCGGTTCAATTCGCCAGCCTGCGGCGCTTTGCGGTTGCGTCGGACTCAAACCCACTTACGGACGCATCTCGCGTTACGGACTCGTTGCGTTCGCGTCGTCGCTCGACCAGATCGGCACGTTCACGAAAGACATCCGCGACGCCGCGACGCTGCTCGAAATCATGAGCGGCATTGACCATCGCGATTCCACGAGCGTGCCGCAGCCCGTGCCGCATTACGCCGCGAGCCTGACCGGCGACATCAAAGGACTGAAGGTCGGTCTCGCGAAAGAATACATGATCGGCGGACTCGACGCCGAAGTGAAAGCCGCCGTTGACGCCGCCGTGAAGCAACTCGAAAAACTCGGCGCGGAAATCATCGAAGTTTCTTTGCCGCACACCGATTACGCCGTAGCGACTTATTACATCATCGCCACCGCCGAGGCTTCCGCGAACCTCGCGCGCTTCGATGGCATCCGCTACGGCCTGCGCATTGACGGCAACGACCCCGTCGAACTTTACAGCAACACGCGTGGCGCGGGTTTTGGCGCGGAAGTAAAACGCCGCATCATGCTCGGCACTTACGTTTTGAGCAGCGGCTATTACGACGCGTATTATTTGCGCGCGCAAAAAGTCCGCACGCTCATCCGCCAGGATTTTCTGCGCGCGTTCGAAAAGGTGGACGCCATCGTCACGCCGACATCGCCGACGCCCGCCTTCAAGATCGGCGAAAAATCCGGCGACCCGCTGCAGATGTATCTCTCGGACATCTTCACCATCTCCTGCAACCTCGCCGGCATTTGCGGTTTAAGTTTGCCGTGCGGTTTTATGACCGGCTCCAACTTGAAACTTGAAACTTCAAACATCAAACTCCCCATCGGGCTGCAACTTCTTGGCAAACCGTTCGGCGAAGAAACGATTTTGAAAATTGCGCACGCTTACGAGCAGAGCACTGGTTGGCACAAAGAGAAACCGCCTATTTGATTTGCTACCAGCTTTTTTCAGGGAATCGTCTGCTTGCCTGAAACATAAACTTGTGGATAATTAACGCCATGAGCGCGCAGGAAATGTTGATCGAAGAAATCAAGCGCCAGCCCGAACCGGTGCTGCGGGAAGTCTTGCACTACCTCAAATTCCTCGAACGCCAGCGCGAAGACGAAGCTTGGGCTGACGTGCTGCCCTCGCGCGAAGTCGAACAGGAAAAGCTCGACATCCTCGACGCGAAATGAATCCGCGCCACGGCGAAGTCTGGCTTGTGGACATGGGCATGGTTGCCAGGACTCGTCCCGCTGTCGTTCTTATCGCCGACAATCTCGACGCGCCGCGCTCGCTTGTCATCCACATTCCCATCACCAAACAGAATCGCGGCAGTGAATTGGAAGTGCCGCTTGGCCACTTGCCTTTTCTCGATTCCGAATCCGTTGCCAACGTCCAAGCCATCGGCTCGCTTCCGTCTGTCCGGTTTGAAAAGCGGCTCGGTATCGTGCCTCCAACGGACTTGAAAGCTGTCAAAGCCGCTCTGCTAAAAGCTTGTGCTTTGTGACAAAGTTCGCGCCGAATTGTTGCACGTGATGATCGTGCGGCACAACAAACAGCATCCGCAGTTTGGGTTGGAACGGGATTAACGCAAAGACGCCAAGGCGCGAAGGCGCAAAGAAAACCCCCAAAGGGATTTCAGCAATCAGCGTAGCATTGACAGAACGACTTGCCACGTTGAACTGCGACTGAAGCTGAACCTTCATCCGGCAAATCGAAATGTTGGAAGTTAATTTGGCAACTGCATGAGAACGATTTGGACTGCACCCAAGCCAACGGTGTCATCCTTTACGTTCAATATGAGGACGGCATACCTGCTCGACAGTGTTGATGGCCTTTTGCATTCGTAGCCAAATCGGATCGTCTTTTTTCAAACCCCACACGACTTTCTCATGATTCTCGATTCGCGCACGATGGTCTTGTTGTGATTGCTGGGTAGTAAAAGTGCGCTCGTCAACTTCTGAAAGCATCACCCACTGATTCAGGGAAACGAAGAGTTCGTCCAAGATTGAGTTCAATTGGTCAAACGGAGAATCAGCATGACCTGGGTGATACTGAACGAAAGGAACGGCAGTTTGCTCGCTCCCCAAGTATACAGATGAAACGAGAACAACATCAGCTCCGACGTTCCTCGCGTGAGACATCAATGCGTCCTCTGACTGTGCCGGGCCTTGAAACGCTGAGACGCCAATCAACCAATAGCCTTTCCGATATACGGCTTTGATGTCGTTTGTCAGAACGGACGTTGTAAAGATTTTCGTGCTTCCCAAATACGGTGGCAGGTTGGTGATAGTTGCGCCTGCCCTGTCTTGATAGAATTGGCTGAATCCGTTTGGTGTCGTGGCGCAGCCACTCAGATTGATGACCACGCACAACGAAGTCAGTAGCCAGCAAATTTTCTCCACCGGACTTCGTTTCTTCTTTTCTGCGCTTTCACTCACGCTGATCCGTTTCACGCTGTTTGCCTTTTGTTGGGTGACCGAGTCTATTTCGGTCATGCGGCAGAGCGCAAGCGTGAGGATTTAGATACTCACACCAACCCACTCAACTTCCTCCCAACCCAATAAACCACCAACAGCAAAAGAATAAAGCCACCCCCACCACGGGTTTGACCAGATGCGGATGCGTTTCTCCGTCGGTTGCGGTTCGGGCAGCGCGGAAATTTGTTTCACAATTTCGTTCAGCGCTTCGTAGCCAGCGCTCGCGCCGCGGGTGATGCCGGAAATTTCGCGCAGGATTTGCATGTTCACCGGCTGGCCTTGCTAAGGAATCGCTGAATAAATCACCAACCATTTCCAGTTAGCGACTGATTGCCTGCAGATCAGCGGGTAAAGAATGCGAACGTCATTTTATTCAGCGCTTCCCTAATCGAAACGACGAAGCCCACCTCATCGCTGTAAGCAGGTGAAATGTTACCGGCCATGCAGATTGACGTGGCCCGTCAGACGGATACGATTCAATTGCTACGTTCCGTTTTGGAAAACGGTCGCCAATGCGGCCACATCGCTCCCCAACCGGGTCTGACGCGCGTGATGGGATAGGCGTCTCCGCCCTCAGCAGCCATTACGTAAAGTTGCCGGGTGCCGGTGCGGTTGGAGCCGAACACAATCCATTTGCCGTCGGGAGAAAACTTGGGGTGATAATTGAGGCGGCCATTTTTGGTTTGAGTCAGTTGTTCAATTCTCCCGGCCAGCGAGACATGCATCAACTCGACACTTTCGCCGACTTTGGCGGTGTAATAAATCCACTTGCCATCCGGCGACCAGAGCGGCACGTCGCTGCTGCCTCCGTGAAAATCCGGCACATCCAGAAATTCCACGACGCCCCGGTAACCCTGGCGGTCCGCCATTTTGCGCAGCCCGGTGCCGTCGCGGCGAACGATGTGCGGGTGACAGTTGTAATGTTCGCCCACGACGAACAGCAACCACTCGCCATCTGGCGACCACTGAGGCACAAAGTTGAACGGTTGTCCGGTTTCGATGCGCTTCGCATTCGCGCCATCGGCGTCGGCGATGTAAATCTGATAACTCTTGTGGTAGGCGATTTGTTTTCCATCCGGCGACGCGTTGAAGCCGTAGGCAAACTCCTTGGAATTTTCGGTGAGGTCTTTCTTGTTGCGTCCATCCAAATCCATGCTGAACGGATGCGAGTCGCCGCCGATGAGCGCCTGAAATCCCAGCTTCTTCGGATTGTTCGGCCAGAAGAACACGCCGGTGTTGTAAAAGCTCACGCGCTCGACTGCGGTGACGTTGGAAAGTTTGCCATTCGCCAGATCGAGCAGCAGCGTGTCATACAACCAACCCTCCGGCGTGAATCGAAAAGTTTTGTGCTCTTCCTCCCACGCGGCGTTTTCAGGACTTTCCCAGCCGTTGCCGATGATGGCTTGGCGTCCATCCGGCGACCAGCCGGCAAACTGCGTCCAGGTATTCGGTTTGCGGGAAAGTTCGGTGGCCACAAGCCGGTGGCGCGTTCCGTCGGCCCGCACCACAGCAGCGCGCATGGTGATTTCATTCGCCTGACGCCCGCCCGGCAGGTTCGTCCGAAACTCAGTGAAGCCGATGAGTTCGCGGGGACGCTTGACCCCGGAAGCGGCGAAGATCAAGGCGGGATTCAAAACGGCGGGCAAAACTATTCCGCTGATTCCTCGCCGCAAAAAGTGGCGTCGTGAAATGTTTGCTTCGTTTTGAAGCGCGTGTTGCCGGTTTTCGTTCATGGGTTTTGGATCTTCAGCGTCCCGAAATCATGTAGGCTCCTTGGGCATAGTCGCGGGTCTTGATGATGATCCGCTTGGCCTCGGCGTCAAACTTCCACGCGGTTCCCTCGGGCAGGCTCTGGCCATCAAGGGTTATGCCGACCGGTTTTTCCTTCGCCAGAATGCGGAGAATGTGGGCCGCGTGTTTCCCGGAGAACTCGATCTTCAGCGACGCGGCGGAATCCACTTTCACCGTGGTGGATTCGGGTTTGGGATGAGTTTCGGGATGCCATAGAGTGAACTCGCTCCGACCGTTTGGGTAAATCAGCCACGTCGTGTAGTCCGCCGAATCCTGGTCGCCGAACCCGGTGTAGGCGCGCGTCACTTTGAGTGGCACGACCGCGCCGTCGCGGACAAAAACAGGAAACTCATCCAGCGGATAATCGCGCGTGAGTTGCTGCGGGCCTTGCAGCGCTTCGCGGTCGTCGAACAGGTAACGCCATCCACCCGGCGGCAGCGATACGGAGCGGGTGAGTTTGTCTTCGTGAATCGGCGCGACGAGGAAATCGTCGCCGAACAGGTAATGGAATTTTCCGTCGGATAGCGGTCGCATGAGCGGCGGGCCACCGTTGTGGCACGTCACGACGTGCGAATACATGTAGGGCACGAGTTCTGTATGCAACCACGAGAACTTGCGGACGATCTCCAGTTCGGGCTGTGTGCGCTTCCAAAGGCGGCGCTCACCATGACCACCGTTGAGGAAGAGTCCGCAGAACGTCGAGAATTCCGCCCAGCGGATGTAAATGTTCGGCGCAATTTCATCCTTGCCCGCCGCCGTGCCGAACTCCGTGTTGGCGGAGCTTGCGGCTGCCGCCTTCGGTTTCCAATTGGACAAGAGCGCTGCCGTGGCCGGGCCGACATCGTCCGGGTTGCTGCGGCCATGGTAGCCCGCGACATCGCTGCCGATGACGCAATAGCCAAGCCGCGCGCTGCCCAGAATATCACTGATGGCTCCTTCGATCCCGCGATCCTTGTATTTCCAAGTGTGTTTGTTGTCACCCACCCAGGTCACGGGTGCGGCATCGAGTGGCGCGAAGCCTTCTGGGTGGCTCCACGGGCGATCCAGAGCACGGATCAAGGTGACGAATTCGGGATTTTGCGTCAGGCCGTGCTGATATTCGCCGCGGGCGAAGTGATCCATGTATTGCCGCGTGGTCATCCAGCCGGAATGAACGCGGTTGAACGGCACGGTAAGTTTTCCCACGCGGCTGGAAAAAAACGTGTCGCAACCATCGAGCTTCCAGCCGTCCAGACCCCAATCGAAAACCTGTTGCTGGAGGCCGTGCCACCACTTCATGGCTTCAGGGTTCGAGTAATCAATGAAGCCGCCCCGGCCCTTCCACCATTTGATTTGCGCGCCAGCGGCCAGATAGCCGTTCGTTCGCGCCTCATCGTAAAAGTCCTGCGACTCGGTGATCTTGGTGTCCTTGCTGTGGCTGTCCACCATGCACGTCATCCAGAGCACCACGCGATAACCCTGGTCTTGCAGGCCGCGAAAGAATTTCTCCGGCTCGGGGTAACGATCTTCATCCACCTTGAAATCGTTGTAACGCCAGCTCCACGGGCTATCTATCATGATCGTGCGCACGGGGAAGTCGTGCTTCGCGTAGCCTTCGAGCAGTTCCTTCACAAAGGCGGCATTGTTGTGGTCATCCTCCCACAGCCAACATTCGAGGGCCCACGGCGGAGTGAGCGGCACGCGGCCGTGGCGCGATTGGTTGAACGGCACGCCCCAGAACGGCAGGATGTAAACGAAATAAATCAGCGCCACCAACAGGAGAAGCAAGACGAGCAACGCCCGGCAAATGCGAAAGATGAGGCCGCGTTTTTTCTTGATGGGTGCGGTGGTCATGAGCGCGTCATTTGTTCGCCAGACTGAGCGCCATCGTGCGGATCAGTTCGTCAAAATATTCCGGAACGTTCGGCCCAAAGAACGACATGAGTCGAGGCTCGTAACCATTCAGGTGATAATAGCGCGGGGAAATGACGTAGCCGATGTAGTCCCCGTTGAAGCTTGTGATCACGGCGTGACTGCCCCGGACGCGCATAAAATCTTTTATGCCCAATGCGAGTTCGCCGCTGAAGTCACATGGCGTCGAGACCCAGACCGAGTCGTTGAGACGGAAGGCCTGGAGGAAGCTTTGCTTTTTCACCAGCATGAGACGTTGGGCGAGCCACGGGCGGAGGCGGATGCCGTCGCTGACGCGCACGTTGAGCGGCGGCAGGGACAATTCGAGGCCCAGCATCCCGAACGTGATCGAGTTCGTCAGCGGAGTTTGTGGCAGTTGTTCGAGCAGTGTGTGCGCCAGCGCTTGGCCCATCCGTTCAGCGCCCTCGAAACCTTTTCCGCCAGACACCGGCGAATGGCTGCCGCAGCCTCCGGCCAGGAACACCGCCGTGCCGCCAGTGGCCTGCTCGACCGCGCGCTGCCAGCAACCCGGGTAATCCGCGCTGAATTCCATCATGTCGCCGCCGAGCACGGTGGCGTGCGCGGCGTAGCTGCCCAGCACAGCGAGTTTTCCGCCGTTCTGTTTGAGCACGGCAAAGCTGAACTCGGGATCCACTTTGCCCAACTCTCCGACCAGTCGGTTACGCACGAAATCCGGTGCGGCAAAATGGCCGTGGCCAAACGAAGCAGGCTTCAGATCCGCGATGGCGTCGCGCACTGCGGCCACAATGCGGTCTGCAAACCAGACGCGCGCGCCGGGTTGGAATCCACCGGCGAACGCCTCCGCAACCTTGCCCTCGCCCCAGCCGCCGAGACTGCAATGCGTGTGCGTGGCGCTGAGATAGACCTGCTCGCGCGACAACTTCAACTCCGCTTCGATCCGGCGCACGGCAGCATCGGTCACTTCCGGCGGAATGATCAGCGCATCCGCACCGAGCATGATCCCGAGCCGGTCGCCAACGCGCAACGCCACCGCCTTGACGTAAAGATCGTCATGCACTCCCATGGCGGGTTTTCCTTGACGGTTGCCGTAACCGGCAAGGGGCAGCGAGCGGAACTGTCCTTTGGCGGGATCGTCCTGCGACGCATTGACCGTGGGTGTCAGCAGCGCCCGACCGAAGCCCGCCGCCAGTTCGCCCCGCGCGATGCTGTTCGTCGCCTGATGGGCGCTCAAGCGGGCAGTCGTTTCGGCATAATATGGCTCGCGCAGGTAAGGGCGGTAATCAACGCCATCGAGACTCAGAATCAGCAACGCGACGATGACTACCGCCAGCCCGGCGAAGATGCGCCGCAGAATCCGAAAGAATCTTTTCACAACGCGAGCGTAAACGGCCCCAGCGGATTTCAAAGTTCAAAGTGTGGGCTGAGGTTCTTCACTTTGCACCCTTCCAGTCGCCGGGTGTGCGGATTGTTGTTCAAGCGGTGAGGCGACCCCCGACCTTTTCCGCCACCGCCACGCGGCAGATGAAATTTGGCATGAAAAATTTTCAGTGACGAGGCGAAATGTTCCTGTTAAGAAGCCCGCCGTTCCATGAAAATGAGAGTTTGCAGATTTGCGGTGTGAACTGAACCGAAGCTCAACACAAAAAACTATGCCAGACCAAAAGATCGGATTTGTCGGAGTCGGGCGCATGGGCAGCAACATGGCGCGCCGATTGAAAGATTGCGGTTTCACCGTCGCCGCTGTTTATGACGTGAACACCGAGGCCGCGCAAAAGCTCGCGCAGGAACTTGGCTGCGCTGCGGCGCAGAAACTCAAGGAAGTCACCAAAGCTTCCGATGTCGTCATCACCGTCGTCACCGACGATAAGGCGATGAAAAAGATTTTCAACGGCGGGTTGCTTGCGCGCTCCAAGGGAAAACTTTTCATCAACTGCGCCACGATTTCGCCGAAAACCCACGTCTGGGTCGAGCAAAAGTGCGACAAGGCCGGCGCGCACTCGCTCGAAGGCTGCATGGCTTCGAGCATCACGCAGGCGCGCGAGGGAACTTTGTATCTGATGTGCGGTGGCAAACCGGAAGCTTTCGAGCGCGCGAAACCGATCTTGGAAAAAATGAGCGCCTCGATGCGCTACGTCGGCACGGCGGGCAAGGCCGCGCAAGTCAAGGCGCTCGTCAACATGGTGATGAACATCAACACCGCCGGACTTGCCGAAGGACTCGGTCTCGGTGCTGCGCTCGGACTTGATCTGGCGATGTTGCGCGAAATCTTTTCCCAGACCGGCGCGAATTCCCGCGTGCTTCAAACCGACGGGGAGGACATGCAAAACCGTGAACACAGTTGCTTTTTTTCCGGCGCGCACGCCGCCAAAGATTCTGGCATCGCGCTCAAACTCGCGAAGGAGCAGAAGCTGGATTTGCCGCTGGCCAACGCAACGAAAAAACAATTCGACCGCATGGTCAAAGCCGGCATCGGGGAGTTGGACAAGTCCGGCATCGCGGAACTCACGTTCAAAGACCGTCGCGCAAACGGGTGAGTTCGTTTAGGCTCTCCGAGCCATGTCCGTCCACAAAGTTCAAAGAAACTGGCGAGCAAAACTCCGCTCGCTGATTCCGTTCGGCTTGAGCCAAACCAAGCCGAAACATTTCCGCGACATGGTCGGCGTGGTTTGGAGAAATCGCGACAACCTCCCCTACGCCTGGAAAGTTTTGTCACGCGGTGTTTGCGACGGTTGCGCGCTGGGCGTCGCCGGTTTCCACGATTGGACGATCAAGGGCGTTCACCTCTGCATGACGCGGCTGAATCTGCTTCGGCTGAACACGATGCCGGAACTGGATGTGCGGTTGCTGGAGGACATCGAGGCGTTGCGAGCCAAGCTCGCGGCGGAGCGCCGAGCACCGCCTCGGCTCGAATCTGACAATTCCAACGCGCCGAGGCGGTGCTCGGCGCTCCAATTCGACAACGCGCAGCTTCGTGAGCTTGGCCGGTTGCCGTTTCCAATGTTGCGCGAAAAAAATGCGCCCGGTTTCAGGCGTATTTCGTGGGACGAAGCGAACGTGCGCATCGCAAAAAAAATTCGCGCAACCGATCCAAAGCGTCTCGCGTTCTTCGTCACGTCGCGCGGGGTGACGAATGAAATTTATTACATGGCGCAGAAAGTCGCGCGCTTTCTCGGCACGAACAACGTGGACAACGCCGCACGCCTCTGCCACGCGCCCAGCACCGCCGCGATGAAACACGCCGTCGGCGTCGCCGCCACGACGTGCAGCTACAAGGATTGGTATGGCACCGACCTCGTGATTTTTTTCGGCTCGAACCCGGCGAACGATCAGCCCGTCACAACGAAATATCTTCACGAGGCAAAGGCTCTCGGCACAAAAATCGTGCTTGTGAATCCGTATCTTGAGCCGGGCATGGAGCGATACTGGGTTCCATCGAATTTAAAGAGCGCGGTGTTCGGAACAAGCCTTTGCGACTATTGGTTTCCCGTTTCCATCGGCGGCGACATAGCGTTTCTTGCCGGCGTGCTGAAGATTTTGATCGAGAAAAACTGGTTGAACGAAAACTTCATCCGCAATCACACCGCCGATTTCGAGGAGTTGAAATCAGCTATCGACGATTGGTCATTGGCTATTTTAGAAACACAGTCAGGCATAAGTCGCGCGGGCATGACGGAATTTGCCGAACTGATCCGCGACGCCAAGACCGCCGTGCTCGTCTGGAGCATGGGCATCACGCAACACGAATTCGGCGCGGACGCCGTGCAGATGATTTTGAATCTCGGCCTTGCGCGCGGCTACGTTGGTCGCGACAAGTGCGGGCTGATGCCCATTCGCGGACATTCCTCGGTGCAAGGCGGCGCGGAGATGGGCGCGTATGCCACGGCGCTTCCCGGCGGCAAAACCATCAACAAAGAAAATGCCGCTGCGCTTTCCGCGCTTTACGGTTTTCAGATTCCTGATTCGCCCGGACTCGCCACGACGGAAATGGTCAACGCCTCCGCGCGCGGCGAAATTGATCTGCTCTACTGCCTCGGCGGAAATTTTCTCCGCACGCTTCCGGAGCCGGAGTTTGTCCGCGCCGCGCTCGCGAACGTCCCGATGCGCGTTCATCAGGACATCATTTTGACCGATCAAATGTTCATCGAGGCGAAGGACGAAGTGATTTTGCTTCCCGCCAAAACACGTTACGAGCAGGACGATGGCGGCACGGAAACCAGCACCGAACGGCGAATCATGTTCAGCCCGGAAATTCCACGACAAGTCGGCGAAGCGCGGGCGGAATGGAAAATTTTGCGCGAGCTTGCGGCAATAACTTATCCTGAGCGCGCGCACCTGCTCGGCTGCGAGACCGGCTGGATAATGCGCGAGGAAATCGCGCGCGTCGTGCCGTTCTACGATGGCGTCCAGCATCTGAAAAACACCGGCGACGCGATCCAATACGGCGGCGAACATCTGTGCGCCGAAGGAAAATTTCCGACATCCGACGGCAAGGCGCATTTCAAGGCTGTGCCTTTGCCCTCAAAACACCGGAGCAGCCGACATGAGGAAGCTCTTTCTAAAATAGCCGATAGCCAATCGCTGATGGCCAAAGCCGATCAGAGCCTCGTTACCTCGACTGCTACTTTTGTCGTCACGACGCGGCGAGGCAAACAATTCAACTCGCTGATTTACGCGGACGTTGACCCGTTAAACGGCGCTGCGCGCGACGCGGTGCTGATGAATGCGGACGACGCTGCAGAATTGAATCTGAAAAACGGCGACCGGGTGACGCTGTCGAATGAAATTGGAGCGCTTGATGGAAAAATTTTCCTCGCGCCAATTGCGCCGGGCAATCTGCAGATCCACTGGCCGGAGGGAAACGTTTTGATCCGGCGCGGCGTGGTTGACCCGGCGGGCGGCGTGCCGGATTACAACGCGACCGTTCGCGTGGAAAAAATTCGTTAACCCACAGATGAAACACAGATGGAACACGGATTTACTTCTTTCCACATCTGTGTTTAATCCGTGTTCAATCCGTGCCTAAAAAAAGAAATTCCCTGGTTGCTCCGGCGAGGCGAGTTCAAATCTTGCGGCTGACCGGCGCAAAATCGCGCGAGCAAACCGACGTTCTCGCCGCTGAAGAGCCGTTGGAAATCCGCGTGCGCGGCAGAAGCGTCGCGGTCACGATGCGGACGCCGGGCAATGACGCAGAACTGGCCGCAGGATTTTTACTGACAGAAGGAATCCTCCGCGCCCGCAGCGACGTGATCGAAATCGCGCCGTGTTTGCAAGGTGAACAGCCGCAGAACACGCTGAATATTTTTCTCGCGCCGCGCCTGGCGGTGGATTTTGAAAAGCTCACGCGCCATGTTTTCGCGTCATCGAGCTGCGGGCTTTGCGGCAAGGCTTCGATTGAAGCCGTTCACCAGCATTTTCCGCCGGTTGAATCGGAATTGAAAATCAGCGCGAAGCTTTTGTCGCAGCTTCCAAAAAAAATGCGCGCGGCGCAAAAAACTTTCGCAAAAACCGGCGGGCTTCACGCGGCGGCAATCTTTGACGCGCGCGGCAAATTGCTTTTTCTCCGCGAAGACGTTGGCCGGCACAACGCCGTGGACAAGGTCATCGGCGCGGGTTTTTTGAAAAACAAACTTCCGTTCTCCAAACACATTCTTCTCGTGAGTGGACGGGCATCATTTGAAATCACGCAGAAAGCTCTTGCGGCGCGGATTCCAATCGTCGCGGCGATCTCCGCGCCGTCGTCACTCGCGGTGGAGTTCGCGGCGGAGAGCGGCCAGGCGCTCGTCGGTTTTCTGCGCGGCGACACGATGAATCTTTATTCGCACACGGAGCGGATTTCTGCCCAGTGAGCTTGAGGCAGTTTACTTCCGTCGAAAGACAAAGATGTAATTTTTAGATCGTGGCAGATAGTTTTTCGCCGCGCCGTCCCAAACGTATCTGGTTTTTGAATCGGAAATCGTGTCAACGATTCCGACGATTTCATAAAACTCGCTCCAATATTTTTCCGCCCAGGAGATAATCGTTTTTCCCGAACCTTCTTCCGGCATCCACGAAAGTTGAGAATTGACGAACACGAAAAACTCAGGCCGCGCGGTTTCGATTTCCCGGATCATGTCGAGCTGCATCTGATCGGCGAAGGGATGCGTTTCCATCAACGCGTAGGTGTAAATGTAACCGGTGGCGGAACGGCGCTGGGAATAAAAATAAATCTCCGGCTCGGAACCGACAACTGCGACACGGGCATCCGGAGCGGAATGTTCCCGGATGTAGCGTCCCACCTCGCGCGCCTCGTGAAACGGATTGCCCTCGTAAATCCGCGGGTTGATTTGATTCGTGGTGTGATAAATGGAAATTTCCATCGCGGCCAAAGACAGCGTCGTCAGAAGAAACAAACCCAGCAGCAGTTGGCGGATGATTTTGGGCAAGCGACTCAGCCCGGCCCATTGTGAACAGTGGCGCACTGCAACGGCGCTCAAGAGCCCCTGAACCGGCAAAGCGAGAATAAAATAATGCGGTCGGAAATAGAATCCGATGGCCACGGCGGCGACGGATACAAGCAAAAGCCCGGAAAGAAACAATAACTGCGCTCGCAAGCCCTTGCAGCAAAACAGACACACCAGACCAAGCGCGGCAAATACCCACAAAAAGTGTTCCGGCCATGCAAACGTTTTCAGGCGGACCATCAAAGACAATCCAGCTTCGCGCAATGGCAGGAGAGTTGCGTAAGTGCGCGAGTAAGAAAACGTCCAAAACCAAAATTTGGAAAACGCGCCGCACCAAAACAAAACGAGGCAGGTCACGGCAAATGGAATGATTGCTCCGAGGCTAAAGGCTGCGACATGCCGCACGAGATGTGTCCAGTTCGTTAGCCGAGTGCGAAATTCCTGCCAGAGCAAATAGCAGCCTCCAAATAATAAAAAAAAGACTCCCTGTTGTTTCATCAAAAAGGCGAGGCCGAAAAGCAATCCGCTGAAAAAGAAATTTCCGGCTCGCTCTTGATCCACTGCACGAAGCAAAACGAGAATCGCCCACAGAGCGAAAAAAATTACGAAATGGTTCGCGTGCGCAGACATGCCCAGCACGCCGGGACTCAGCGATGTCAGCGCGTAAATCACGCAGGCGACAATCCCCGTCGGCGCGTCGAACAGCCGTCTGCCCAAAAGAAAAACGAGAACAATTGTGGCGGCATTGAACAGCAATAGTCCAAAGCGAATCGCCGTCTCGGTTTCGCCGAAGGCTGCGAGCATTCCGGCATAGACAAGGTAAGTGCCGGGCAACTTCATGTTATACGCCAGCGTGTAGGGCGGCACACCGCGCAAAAGAAGCTGGCCGGCATACGCGTATTCACCCTCGTCGCGTTCCAGCGGAAGATCGAGCGTCCGCACGCGCAAGACCGTTACGAAAACGAGGACTGCCAACAGAACCAGCCACGGCCAGACAGGACTGAAGCGCTTCCAATGGGAAGGTTGCTCAGGCGGTTTCTCCATACGCGCGACGAATCAATCAGATTTCAAATACAACGCCAGCGGATTTTACCAGGCCGCATTGCGCTAGCCTGTAAAAAACTTATTTGCCTTGCCCTAAAATTTTCTGTTGACCGCGCCCCGCAGTTTCTTAGTCTCAGCGCGAAGGAAATTAAAAAACATGAATACTATCGTCCCTCTCATCAGTTCCGGCGTCGCCGGCCCGCTCGGCGTTCTGCATCTGCCGCGTCTCTGGCTCAAACTCTCGCTCGAATCGCGCGGCAAACTCGCCGCCGGCTATCCCGGCGCGGGCAAAGGCTACGACCAGATGGTCATTGATGGCCTCGGCATGGACCGCGACGCGGTCATCAAATTCGTCAAGGACAGTAAGCCAACCTATCCGCAGTTCGAAGCGTGGGTCAAGAAAAACGCGACCAAGCTCGACAAAGCCTCGATCGAAAAGCTCAACGCCGCCATCCGCGGCTACAATCACGACGACGCCACGCGCAAATCCATCCTCGACGCTAACGGATTGCCCGATGACGCGAGCGCGTTCAAGGACGCCATCAACCTGAACAATCTCGACGACTGGAAGGAATTCCACGAAGCGGTGTTGAAATAATTTCACGATTCCGCCACACGCGGATAAAAGGCGAAGGAAGCTTTGCTTTTTATCCGCCTTATTTTTTCGATCTACAAAGCTCCAGAAGTTTCTGCGCCTCGGCGTCGTTCGGTTTCAAACGCAGCGCGTAGGAAAGATGCCGCGCGGCCTCGTCCAGTTCGCCGCGCTGGATCAAGACTTCGGCGAGCCGGAGATGCGCTTCAAACCAGCTTGGTTGCAATGCAGAAGCCAGCCGCAACTGGCCGATACCGTCTTCGATTTTGCCCCGCCGCGACAGCGCGATCCCAAAATTAAAATGGAGCGATGGATTGTAGGGTGCGACGCCAAGTGCGTTCGGTGCTGTGGCGATGACTTCGTCGTTCCGCCCCAAATCGAGCAGCAGCTTGCAAAAAAGCTGCTGTGCCAGCGCATATTCGGGCGCAAGCCGAACGGCATGTCCGGCATATTGAAGAGCTTCCTCAATGTCTCCCGATTCGCTCAGGATGAGTGCTGCCTGGACAAGAGCTATTGGTGAGTCTGGATGTTCTGTTACGAGCTGCCGGATTTTTCCGCGGGCATCGCTTTCGCCCAGGAGCGACAAGACATCTGCTTCAAACGCTCGGATCGCAACGTTTGTTGGATCAATGCGAACTGCCTGTGAAAACTCCCGCAAAGCTTCCTGTGCCCGCATTTCGCGCGCCTTTGAAAGCCCATTCGCCAGATGCGTAGCTGGCGCGTTGTGACAAATCCAAAAGCTCGCGTAACTGTTTATGGCCCATGCGCCGAGCAGCAATAACGAAACTGTCCGCAAAATTTTTCCGCGCGCGAAAATAAATTCCCAGCCGGCCCCTGCAAAAACGGCGAGAGGCAATAAAGCGGACAGTCCATAAAACGCTTTGATCTGCGCATACGACGGGACTTTGAGGCTCATCCAGGCAATTGCCAGCGCCACCATCGCCGCAAATCCGCCGAGCAACAATCCGTCCGCGTCGGGAGCACGAAGAAATTTCCAGAGCAAGCGCGCCGCGCCAATAACGATGAGCGCAGTGGGAATCAGCGCCAGTAGATAGCCCGCAGCCATCAGGTCATAATTCCACGGCGGACGAAATGCCATCGTGGATTTTCCGCCAATGAGCGCGTCGCCCCAGAGCGTCGAGTAGATTCCATCCGGCAGACCGTTGAAGCCGCTGAACAGGGGACTGGCGAGAGATTTTCCGAACCGGAAAAAATCGCCGCTCATGTGATAACCGTTCTCCTGCCACCACGCGAATCCGCCGCCTGAATCCCAGTTGAAGATCAGCGGATTGCCGCACTGGATCCACATCCGCCCGTAATGCCAGCCGCAAACCGCAAGGCACGCGACTATCGTTAGCGCAAGCAACCGCAACCATTCGCGCTGTGTTTGCCTCGCTGCGAAAACTTTCTGCGCCAGCGCGACGAACACAAAAGGAACGACCAACAGCGCCGACGCCTTCGCCAGCAACGCCGCGCCGAGGCACAATCCCAATAATTTGCACGCCCGCTCGGAAACTTTTTCGGCGCGCAGGATTCGCAGCGTCAGATAGAGCGTCATTGTCACCAACGTCGCGGCGAGAGTCTCGTTCGTCGTGAAGTGCGAAAGGTAGATGTGCATTGGCAGGAACGCCGCGAGCAGTAGTCCAACGATTTGTTTTTGAAGTTGGTTCGGAAAAATCAATCGCAGCGACAGAAAAATGAACGCGATGTGAACGACGCCGATGCCAAAAGTCATCGCCCGCAAGACATCGAAAGCGCCATCGTTGGAAATGGAGAGCACGGTCACCGACAGCGCCGACAGCGCGTAGTAAAGCGGCGGCTGAAACATCTCGAAGCCCTCATGCGGCAGCGGCAGCGCCCATTTTGTGCGGATGTATTGGATGTATTCGAGATGGGAACTGGCATCGAAGCCAACCAAATGCGGAAGCACCGGGATGTTGTTGATAAAAAGCGCGAGCCAGAGGAGCGCAGCAGTTCCCACGATTGATGCGACCGGCCGCGCTGTCAGAAAGTTCAGCATCACCGGTTTTCGAGCGAAAACGAAAACGACAATCAAAATTCCCGCTGGGACAGTTGTAAACAGCAGCAACGTCGGCCACCGCGCCAGGAACGAAGCTGCTGGCTGTTCTCCGCCGAAGATCAAATTGCCCGCGCGGATTTCTCGCGGCTCGCGAGCCAATGCTGCGCGACGCCAGACCGCGCCAGCCAGCGAGCAATCCCATTTTTCATCGGTAGCCAGCGCGAATTTGCCCGCTTCCAGCCGCAGCCACAGCCCCGGCGGGCCGTCACGATTTGAAACTGTCACAGAAATTTCATTCGTGCCGGCGCGAAGGTATTTTGAAACATCAATTCTCTTTGGCCGCTTCCAATTCGATTCGCCGTCAGTGCTGATGCTTTGGCCGTTGACGATGATTTTGCAGTGCTTGAATGCGCAGAATGTCGCCGTCGCAGAACTGGGAACGTCGCTCATCACGAACACCCGTCGAAATTCACCGCTCAATTCGGCCATCCAGTGCGCGCTGGCGTCAGGCGGCGTCGGATAAACAATCCAATCCGCGCCGCGATGCTTGGAAAGGAAATTGATGCTGTCGTTCGACGAACAATTCCACCAGAGGAAAAAAATTGCGCCAAGAATAGCGCCACCCGGCAGAACCACTGCCAGCCGAGTTTGCCGAAGCGTTGTCACGTGAAAATTTTTGGCGACTCAACCCGATTTGTTTTTCTTCCCAAACTCGCGGTCGAGCGGAACCAGCGCCGCGACGATGAATCCTGGGATCGTCGCCAGCATCACCCAGACGAAAAAGTGCTGGTAGCCGATGAGTTCCTGCAACCAGCCGCTCCACATTCCGGGGAACATCATGCCCATGGCCATGAAGCCGGTGCAAATGGCGTAGTGCGCCGTCTGATGCTGGCCGCGCGCGATGTAGATCATGTAGAGCATGTAGGCCGTGAAGCCGAAGCCATAGCCGAACTGTTCGACGGCGACGCAAAAGTTGATTGTGAAAAAATTATCCGGCTGCGCGTAGGCAAGGTAAACAAACATCGCATCCGGCAAGTGCATGATGAGCACCATCGGCCAGAGCCACCGTTTCAATCCGTGCTTCGAAGCGACCATGCCGCCGAGCAAACCGCCGCACGTCAGCGCAATGATTCCGACGGTGCCGTAAACGAAACCGACTTGCCCCGTCGTCAACCCAAGCCCGCCGACTTCACGGCCATCGAGCAAAAACGGCGCGACCATTTTCACGAGTTGCGCCTCGGCAAAGCGATAGAACAGCAGGAACAACAGCAGCATTAAAATTTTTGGCTTTCTGAAGTAACTTCCGAACGTGCGGAAAAATTCCGCGACGAAGCGAAGGATTGAACTGGCATCGCCCGGTTTGTCGCTGGCTGGCCGTGGCAAAATGAATTTGTGGTAGATGCCGAAGAACAAAAACATTCCCGTCAGCAAAAGAAACGTGAGCGTCCACGAAAGCGGTATGTTGCCGGAGCGAACCTCGTAAACCGCCGCTGACTCCGCCCGCAATTTCGGATCAAGCTGAAACACAACGAGCGCCGGCTTGTTCCAATTCTGGTCGTTAAAGATCAGCCGCGAACCTTCCGCAAGCGAGATGCTTTTGTCGCCGGACTTCAAACCGGTCGTGACCACGACTTCTTTGTCTGGCTTGCGCGAAAGCTGCAACTGCGCCGTGCCGATGCTTCCTGCCATGTCGCTTTTCGTCTGTGTCGCGCTGAAATGTTCGCGCAACCACGGTTCAAGTTTTGCGCCGATGGCGCGGAACGGCGCGCCGGTCCAATGGAAAAAAACGGAAAGCCAGTCGTTGCCGTCGGATTTTTTTTCCGGCTTGTAGAAACCATTCGCGGTATTGCGCGCTTTTGCTGCCGCCGTCAGCTCGCCGATTTCCTTTTTGCTGCGCGGCTCGGGACTGATTTCAATTTTGTCAGCTTGCACGACGATGAAAAGGCCTGGCTGTGTCGGCGACGGAGAAACAAACCATGTCGCATTCGTTTCAATTGTCTGCACGATTGCTGCGCCGGGTTTGGCCGCGAGCTGCAATTCAATTTTCGGCAAGCCGGTATTGCTTTGGATGATTCCCGCGAAGATGACCAGCAATCCCTGCCCACCAATCATCGCCAGCCGGTAAAACGTGCTGCGGATGCCGACGAAAAACGCCTGCTCGCCTTCCGTCGTCGCCAGCAGATAGAAACCGTCCGCCGCGATGTCGTGCGTCGCGGAACTGAACGCCAGCAGCCAGAGGAACGCGAGCGTCAGTTGAACAAAATTTGGCGCGGGAATCGTCAGCGCCACGCCCGCCAGTCCGCCGCCGATGATGAGTTGCATCACCCAGATCCACATCCGCCGCGTTTTCAAGATGTCCACCACCGGACTCCAGAGCGGCTTGATGACCCACGGCAGATAAAGCCAGCTCGTGTAAAGCGCGATGTCCGTGTTCGACAGCCCCAGCCCTTTATACATGATCACCGCCACTGTCATCACGACGACATAAGGCAACCCTTCCGCGAAATAAAGCGTCGGAATCCACGACCACGGACTGCGGGAAGTTTTTGGAAGTTGTGCTGGCTGTGGTTCGGAAGAAACAACGCCGGGATTCATCGCGGAGTTCTTAGCAACAAAGTTTCATTCGCAGCAAGCTTGAAACTTAAAAAGCCGCAGCCTGGTTGTGGAGCGGCGGATTTTTGCTTCGCGAATGGCTGACCTTTGCGCTGCCGGGATTTTTTTCCCGAATGCCGCTTTCCTTTCACGCTGGCGCGGGGTATAAGTCTGGAAACTTAGGTTGCAATGGCCACAGGAATCACACGCAGGACATTTGTCAAAACGAATTCCGTCTTGTCCGTCATCATGGGCGGCGGGGCGGGGACGCGGCTTTTTCCATTGACGCAGTCGCGCGCCAAGCCGGCCGTGCCGCTGGCGGGAAAATACCGGCTGGTGGACATCCCCATTTCCAACTGCATCAACTCCGGCCTGCGCCGGGTTTATCTACTGACGCAATTCAACTCCGCATCGCTGCACCGGCACATTTCGCAGTCCTACAAGTTCGATCATTTCACCGGCGGCTTCGTGGAGATTCTCGCCGCCGAACAGACTTTATCCGACACCTCGTGGTATCAGGGCACGGCGGACGCGGTCCGCAAGAACATGATTCACTTCATGAATCATCCGTTCGATTATTTTTTGATCTTGAGCGGCGACCAGCTTTACCGGATGGACTTGCGCGACATCATCCGCCAGCACATGGACAGCGACGCGGAGATCACCGTGGCCACGATTCCCGTCGAGCGCAATCAATGTTCCGGCTTGGGCATCATGCAAATCAGCGATGACCGGCGCATCCGGCGCTTCGTCGAAAAACCAAAAGACGCGCCGCTGCAAGATTCCTTGCGGCTGGAAAAGGACTGGTATCCGAAACTTGGAATTGAAGACGGGCGCGAATTGTTCCTCGCTTCAATGGGCATTTACGTTTTCAACCGCGAGATTTTGATAAAATTGCTGAGCAACGACTTTGCTGATTTCGGCAAGCACATCATTCCGGGCGCCATCGAATCGCACCGCGTCTATTCCCACGTCTATCAAGGTTACTGGGAAGACATCGGGACCATCCGCTCATTTTTTGAGGCGAATCTCGACGCGAGCAGCGAGTTGCCGCGATTCAATTTCTTCGACATGGAATCGCCGATCTTCTCGCGCCCGCGATTTTTGCCCGGCTCGAAAATCAACGGCGCGCACATTGACCACGCGGTGATTTCGGACGGCTGTATCATCAATCACTCGCGGATTTTCAACAGCGTCGTCGGCATTCGCAGCATCGTCGGCGCAGGCAGTGAACTGCGCCGCGTGATTTTGATGGGCTGCGATTACTACGAAACATTTGAATCCATCCGCGCAAGTGAGCAGGCCGGGCGTCCACGCGTCGGCATCGGCCACAACGCGCGAATCGAAAACGCGATCATAGACAAGAACGCCCGCATCGGCGACAACGTGGTCATTTCGCCTGCGGGCAAGCCGGAAAACATGGATCATCCGCTTTATTACATCCGCGACGGGATTGTTTGCATTCCGAAAAATGCGGTCATCCCTCATGGGACGGTGATTTGAAAAATTTGCGTTGAGCTTTCCGCGAAGCCATTCATCTGCTAAACGTATCGTCAGAAACAAAACCAAGTTTTCAAACAAGAAAGAAATTTATGCCAGCAATGCACGAAATTGATTACAAGATTTTTGGCGACGACATGCAGTTCGTCGAAGTGGAGCTTGACCCGATGGAAGCCGCCGTGGCCGAGGCGGGCGGCATGATGTATATGGATGACGGCATCGAGATGGAAACCATCTTTGGCGACGGTTCGCAACAGAACAGCGGCTTCATTGGGGCATTGATGGGCGCGGGCAAGCGCCTGCTCACCGGCGAATCCCTGTTTATGACCGTTTTCCAGAATCGCGGACAGGGCAAGAAGCGCGTTGCGTTCGGCGCGCCGTATCCCGGAAAAATCGTCGCCGTCCACCTCGCAGAACTCGGCGGTGAACTCATCGCCCAAAAGGATTCCTTCCTGTGCGCGGCCAAAGGCGTCAGCGTGGGCATCGCGTTCAACCGCAAGCTCGGTGCGGGGCTTTTCGGCGGCGAAGGATTCATCATGCAGCGTCTCACCGGCGACGGCTGGGCGTTCATCCACGCGGGCGGCACGCTGTATGAGCGCGTGCTTGCTCCCGGCGAAGTCGTGCGGATTGACACCGGCTGCATCGTGGCATTTCAACCCCGCGTGGACTTCGATATTCAATACGTCGGCAAGATCAAATCCGCTCTGTTCGGCGGCGAAGGACTTTTCTTCGCGACGTTGCGCGGCCCGGGAAAAATCTGGCTGCAATCACTTCCCTTGAGCCGGTTGGCCGGACGCATCGCTGCTGCGACACCGGGCATGATGCGCGGAGGCCGTGAAGAAGGATCAATGCTCGGCGGCCTTGGCCGGATGCTCGACGGTGATAATTCCTGAAAGTTTCCGCAATTGAATCCTGTTTGGCTGGCTGTTAATTTCACGTCCACGTGCAAAGACTATTTTTTCATGCCGGCAGCGTTGTCCTCTTGTTGCTGATAACCGGCTGCGATGGCCGGAACGAAAATTCCAGCGCCTCAGGCACGATTGAAACCGATGAAGTCCGCGTCGCTTCGCGCTACGGCGGGCGCGTGGAAAAACTTTTCGCGCAGGAAGGCGATTCGCTGACGAACAACCAAGTCATCATCCAACTCGAAGCCGCTGAACTGAAAACGCGGCATGATCAGGCGGCTGCGAATCTTGCCGAACTCGTCGCCGGCCCGCGCAAAGAAGAAATCGCCACGGCGAAGGCCCAGTGGGAATTTGAGATGTCGAATTTGGAGTATGCGCAAAAGGAAGCGAAGCGCGCAGAAGAATTGTTCGCGACGAAAACCCTTGCCGCCGCCGAACGCGACCTCGCGGTTTCAAAAGCAGAATCTCTTCAGAAAAGTGTTGCCGCCGCCAGGAGCCGTCACGATTTGCTTCTGGCTGGGACGCGAGCCGAGCAAGTTGATCAAGCTCGCGCGAAGCTCGCCGAAATCGAAACGCAGCTTCGCGAAATGCAAATCACCGCGGCGGGCAACTGCGTGCTCGAAGTCTTGAGTGTGAAAGTCGGCGATGTTCTCGCGCCGAACCAGGAAGTCGCCACGCTGCTGCTGCCGGGACACATCTGGGTGCGCGTGTTCGTGCCCGAACCGTGGCTCGGCCACATCAAGCTCGGCGACGCCGTGCGGGTGCGCGTGGATTCATTTCCCGGAAAAGATTTCGCCGGAACGGTCGAGCAAATCGCGCGCGCCGCCGAATTCACTCCGCGCAACGTCCAGACCGTCGGCGAACGCGTGAAACAAGTTTTCGGAATCAAAGTGCGGCTGGATAATAGCGAAAATCAACTCCGCGCGGGAATGGCGGCGGATGTGTTTTTCCAAGATGTGACAAAATGAAAAAGAAACTGACACCACGCAAACGTCCCGCGCTTTCGACGAGAAAGCGCAGACACACATCTGAAACTGCCTATTTGCTTCGAACTCCGTCCAACGCGCGACGACTGCTGGCATCCATTAAACAATTGAAAAGTGCATGAGCGAACTGGAATCCAATCCTGAAAAACGAATCGCGTTGTTCCAGCGGAAAGAAGTCCGCCGAGTCATTCACAATAACGCGTGGTGGTTTGTCATCACCGATGTTGTTGCCGTGCTTACCGATTCAGTTGATGCCAGCGATTATTTGAAGAAACTTCGCAAGCGCGACCCGTCTCTTTCCGATGCTTTCAAAGGGGGGGGACAACTTGTCCCCCCCCTTGGTCTGGAGTTCGACACGGCGGGAGGACGCCAGATGCTACAATGCTGGAACACCGAAGGCATCTTCCGCCTGATCCAATCCATTCCCAGCCCCAAGGCCGAGCCGTTCAAACGCTGGCTCGCGCGCATCGGCTACGAACGCGTGCAGGAGATTGAAGACCCGGAACTCGCCACCAAACGCACCCGCGCCATCTATCAGGCCAAGGGCTACTCCGCCGACTGGATCGAGAAACGGATGCGCTCCATCGCCATCCGCGACGAACTGACCGACGAATGGAAAAAACGCGGCGTGCGGGAACAGCGCGAATACGCCATTCTCACCGCCGAGATTTCCAAAGCCACGTTCGGCCTGACGCCGACCGAATACGCCGAGTTCAAGCGGCTCAAGCGCGAAAACCTCCGCGACCACATGACCGACCTGGAACTCATCTTCTCCATGTTGGGTGAAGCAGCCACAACGGAAATCGCGCGCAACCGCGACGCCCAAGGCTTCCCGCAAAACCAACAAGCCGCGCACGCCGGCGGTAAAGTGGCCGGCAACGCCCGCCGCGAACTGGAAAAGAAAAGCGGACGCAAGGTCGTCACGAACGAGAACTATCTCGCGCAGACGCAGGCGGCGAAGAAGGTGAAACGGGTGAGGTAGAGGGAATGGACTCTGCCGCTACTTAGATTTCTTCCGTGCGGCTTTGTTCGCGCGCTGAATCACGTTGCCCAAGTCAATCTCCAGCACGTAGGCAATCCGCAAAAGCGTGGCTAGGCTCGGATTGCGAATCTCCCGCTCGACAAAACTGATCATCGCTTGCGATAGGCCGGCGCGTTCAGCGAGAGCCGTCATTGAAAGGCCGCGCTTCTCACGTTCCTCCCGGAGAATACGGGCGACGTGAGCGGAAACATCGTCAATGTGTCCTGAAAGCACACCTTCTCATTACCAAGAAGGCTGGTTGACACCGCAGATTACTATAGTTATTGTCGGCGCGGATTCAGCTTATGAAAACGACCCGCATTTTCTTGGCGCAGTTCTACTTCGGATTTTTTATCGTCGTTCTGCTCGGAGCAAGGCCACTACCGGCAGCAACGCTCACTGTCACGAACCTGAACGATAGCGGCGCTGGTTCGCTGCGGCAGGCGATTGCAGACGCGAGTCCGGGTGACACGATCAATATCGCCGCCACAGGGACGATTGCTCTGACAAGTGGACAACTCATCATCGCGAAAGACCTGATCATTCGAGGGCCTGGCCAGTCGAACCTGGCGGTGGATACCGGCGTTGCGAGCAGAGTCTTCAAAATCACAAATGGTATCGTTACCCTTTCGGACTTCACCATTCGCAACGCAACCCCAATTCCCCCAAGTGACGGTGGCGGCAGCGCATTGTTGAACCTGCCTCCAGCCAGCACAACGGTCAGCAATCTTTGGATTTCGGGAAATCTACCGTCCCCATCTGGGCAGGCAGGCGCGGTTGAGAATTGGGGAACTCTGACAATCATCCACAGCACTTTAACCAACAACACCGGCTATGCCTCGACGATTAAGAATTACGGCACCGCCACGCTTTCTCTCATAGCTAGTGATGTCGTAAGCAATAACAATGTTGCAAATGGCGGCGGGATTGCTGGAGCAATTCTCAATCAAGGAATCGGAACAAACAGTCCCAGCATGATTATTTTGGATTGCTGCATACGCGAAAACTCTGCGGCCGGGAGTGGCGGGGCGATTCTGAATTATGCTGCTTCGCTGATCATGAGCAATACCGTCGTTGCCGGGAATAGCTCGACAGATGATGCTGGGGGCGCACTCTGGAATCAAGAGTCAGGCACTGTCGAACTAATCAGTTGCTCGTTCTCAAATAACTATGCGCGGCGTGGTGCGGGAGCAATTTGGAACCTTAGCGGAAATGCAAACATTCTGAATTGCATGTTCACTTCAAACAGCACTGGCGGCGGCGATGGTGGGGCCATTTATTCTAGCGGTTCGTTACTCGTAAGTAATTCCACTTTTGTTGCGAACTTTGCCGTGGGCGGAGGCGCTGGCATAGCAAACGCCGGATTACTGGCAATCATAGGCACGACCATCTCGTCAAATGTCGCACGCTCGCGTGGATGTGGAGTGAAGAATTTCGGAGTATTGACAATGACCGACAGCACGATTTCCGGCAATCTTAGCCCCCTGACAGGCCCGACGGGAATCTGGATTGACGGAGGAGGAGTTCTTTTCATGACAAATTCGACAATTACATCAAACGACAAGGGTGGCATCCTGGCGGCTTCACCTCCTTTCGCTTTTGTGTTCATTAGAAACAGCATTGTCGCGGAGAATAGCGAATACGACCTCACGGGATATTTCGTATCAGGTGGACACAATCTGATTGGGAACATTGGCAGTGCCGAGGGGTTCACGAACGGCGTTTTGTCTGACTTAGTCGGCACGAACGGGGCAGCGATCAATCCCATGCTTGGTCCGTTGCAAGACAACGGCGGCCCGACTTGGACGCACGCATTGCTGTCCGGCAGTCCAGCGATTGACTCTGGCAACAACAGCGGTTTGACCATTGATCAACGTGGCCACCAACGCGCCATTGACATTCCCACAATTGCCAACGCTTCCGGCGGCGACGGCAGCGACATCGGCGCGTTTGAAGTGGATAACTTGATTACCAGCGTGGACAAGGTCGGCTCGAATGTGCGTGTGAGCTTCATCACATCTTCGAACCAGATTTACCGGGTGGAAAACTCCATTGTGTTGCCTGCCACCAATTGGACGACGCTTGCGAACATCGTTGTCGGCACCGGCGGCGTGATGTCGGTCACTAATTTCGGAGCCGCACTACTGCCCAAGGGCTTCTACCGCGTCCGGGCGGATTGAGAGCCGCCTCGTATTTCGTAATGCAATCCTCGGCGCGCTACTGTCCCAGCCACAGCAGTCCGAATTGCGAACAGCTTGCTATCGTCGCGAAAAACGGGTTTAGATTTCTCCGCGATGCCCGCCGACGCGATGATCCAATGCGAAAACCTGACCAAGCGCTTCGGGCATTTCACCGCCGTTGACCATGTCAGTTTCTCCGTCGCCAAAGGTTCGATCTTCGGTTTCCTCGGGCCGAACGGCTCGGGCAAAACGACGGTCATCCGCACGTTGTGCGGGTTGCTCGAACCGAGCGAGGGGCGCGCGAGCATCGCGGAGTTTGACGTCGCGCGCGAGACGGCGAAAATAAAAAACCTCATCGGCTACATGTCGCAGAAGTTTTCGCTCTACGACGAATTGACCGCGCGCGAGAACCTGAATTTTTATGGGCGGCTTTACGGTTTGCACGGCGCGGCACTCGTGCAGCGGCGCGATGAGTTGATTGCGCTCACGCATCTTGAGCCGTATTTGAATCGTCGCGCGAGTCTGCTTTCCGGCGGCTGGCGGCAACGGCTCGCGATGGCCTGCTCGCTTCTGCACAAGCCGAGCGTGCTGTTTCTTGACGAGCCGACGGCGGGCATTGATCCCGTGGCGCGCCGCGAGTTGTGGGATTTGCTTTTTGAATTTTCCAGCCTCGGCATGACGCTGTTCGTCACGACGCATTACATGGATGAAGCGGAGCGCTGCTCGCATGTCGGTTACATTCACACAGGCAAACTCGTCGTGTGCGGCGCGCCGGATGATTTGAAGCAACTGCCCATCGTCAATCCGCAGGACGCCAAGCGGCTCGACATCACGTGCGATCATGTCACCGTCGGCCTGCAAGCGATGCGAAATTTTCCCGGCGTGAGGACAGCGACGGTGTTCGGCCAGTCAATGCACCTGCTCGTGGATCAAAATTTGTCCGAGCAGGCGATTCGCAACAAACTCGGCGAAATCGGAATTCGCGAGGCGGACATAAGGCCGATTGCGCCGTCGTTGGAGGATGTTTTTGTGGCGCTCACGACGAATACTGGAAACGGAAAATGAAGCACCAAATTCCAAGCTCCAACATCCAGAGAAGCACCAACCTTCAAGGACCAAACTCTGCTCAGTGGTTGTTTGAAGCTTCGTGTTTGGGATTTCTCTGGAGCTTGGATGTTGGTGCCTGGAGCTTTTTATGAAAACACCTTTTCGCGGCTTCACCGCCATTCTCTACAAAGAATTCATCGTCGTGCTGCGCGATCCGATGACGCTGTTCTTCATGCTGTTCCCGCCGCTGATCGAGATGATCGCGTTCGGCTACGCGCTGGACACGGACGTGAAACACATGGCGATGATCGTGTTCAACGAAGACCGCACGGTGGAAAGCCGCCAGCTCATTGATCGCTTCGTCAACACCGGAGCTTTTCGTTTCACCGGCGAAGTCAGCAGCATCGCCGAATTGGAAACAACGATCCGGCGTGGCAAAGCCTACGTCGGCCTGCAAATTCCGCCGAACTTCACGCGCGAATTGCGCGCGGGACGAACGGCGCGCGTGCAGGTGCTGATTGACGGCTCCAATTCCACCATCGCCACCGCTGCGTTGAACACGGCCATCGCCATCGCCTTCCGCGAATCCGCGCTCGCGCTGTTGCCGGATGCGGGACAGCGCGGACTGCCGGTCGAAGTCCGCCCGCAAATTCTCTACAACCCCGCGATGCGCAGTCCGAATTTTTACGTCCCTGGCGTCATCGGCGTCGTATTGCAAATCGGCGCGGTGTTTGCCACGGCCATGTCGCTGGTGCGCGAACGCGAGCGCGGCACGCTGGAACAATTGCTTGTCAGCCCGCTGTCGCGCTGGGGTTTGATGCTCGGAAAACTGACTCCCTACCTCGTCATCACCATGTGTATGGCGACGTTTTTGTTCGCGATCATGCGCTGGGTGTTCGGAATTCCAATCGCTGGAAGCGTGTTGGCGATGTATGCGTCGGCGCTGGTTTATATTTTCTCGCTGCTAAGTCTCGGACTGCTGGTTTCGACGAAGGCGCAAAATCAAATGCAGGCGCTGCAAATCTCAATGACGCTGATTTTGCCGTCGGTGTTCTTCTCCGGCTTCATTTTCCCGCGCGACACGATGCCGTGGATTTTTCAGGCGCTCGGCGCAGTGTTGCCGACGACTTACTTCATTGATCTGATGCGCGGAATCATTTTGCGAGGCGCGGGCTGGGGAGATTTTTGGTTTCCCTTCGTGGTATTGATTGGAATGAGCATCGTTTTGTTTGCGCTGTGCGTGTTGCGGTTCAGGCAGAAGATTGCGTAAGTGGATTCTCTCATCCCGGGGAAAACTTCAAGTTCCCGGGGCTGCGATTTAGACACGCCCGGGGCTGGAAGCAATACAAGGACTTTCCCCGGGAAAATATTTTTCACCGGCGCTAAGAAATTTTTTGTTGCCGTTGCTCCAACAATTTGCGTCAGCGACTCGCAACTGTCGCCTTCCGTGTTCCCGGGGCGCGTCCCACTCGACACATTTTTTTTCGCGCGGCATCGCGGCTGCTAAACGGAAGCGAATGCGTCATACAAAATATCCCATCCAAGGAATTTTGTGTTCCTCTCGCCGGCATCTTCCTCGTGCCGGCAAAAGCACCCACCCATCTCCCCCTTGCGTCATGCTGTTTGGCTGACGCTCTTCGACGGTTGGTTTTCACTGGCGGCCTGCGAAAGCGGGCCGCCAGTTTATTTTTTGCAATCTTTCAAAGGCCAAAAGCTGTGCGAGCTTCGCGCCCAACAAATTGCGGAAGCTCAAGCGCTGCATTCCAAAAATGTAGAATGAGCCGGTGAAGTTACCGAAACTATAGCGGTTTCGAAAAATCTGTAGCCACCCGGATGGCTTGGATCGCCCGAACTGCGCACCAGCGTCTTGGACTGCGGCAGCCCTCTGCCGCTTTTGCATTGGTCAGACAGCGATGGAAAAGCGGCAGAGGGCTGCCGCAGTCCAAAACCTCGCGGAATTTTCCGCACGGGTTTCAAATCGCGGCCACAGTTTTCTTGAAACCGCTCTGAAGCCGTAAATTGGCGGTGCCGGCTATTTCTTCGGTGCAGTGACCATCGGAAAATCATCCGTGCGGAACGGCGACGCCGGCAAGCCATCCTTGTTCCAGAGATTCACCACTGGATAATCCGCCCAACCGAATCGCACTGCCACGGGCTTCGTCACGGCAGCATTGCTAACGACCACCGTGTCCCCGACGATTTCAGCCTTGGCCCAGACAAAATTCTTGTCGTCGCCGCAAACCGCAAAACCCTTCAGTTCTCCGTCGCGAGCTTCCAGCCCCTTGCCAACGTGATTGAAATGCACGACCGCCTTGTCGCCTTTAATTTCCAGGCGGCGATAGAGCGGCCCGGAGAATTCGATTTTCTCTCCGTAGGCGATGCCCCGCGCGGCGAGCGCGAGTCGCGCACCCACGGGCTGCTTTTTATTCGGATGGATGTCTTTCGCGTCACCGACATCGGTGATGACCGCCATGCCGACGTTGGGGAGCGTCTTGGTGGCGAGTCCTTGCGCTTCGCGCAGTTCTGCCCAACTGCTTTCAGCCGGTTGGTCTTTGATGGCCATGAACGGCGCGAGTTGCACGCAAAGGAACGTGAAATCATCTTGTCGCCAATCGCGCCGCCAGCAGCGGATCATGTCCGCGAACAAGGTGCGATACTGCTCGGCGCGGCCCGCGTTCGATTCGCCCTGATACCAGATCGCGCCTTTGATGGCGTAAGGAATCAGCGGCGCAATCATGCCGTTGTAAAGCTCGGACGGTTTCCACCCCAGGCCGGGCGCGCGTTTCTTGAATTCCTGTTTGTTCTTCTCGGCCTCGGCTTTTTCAATTTCGTAGGCTAGGAGCGCGGCGCGGTGGTTCTTTTCCGCGACGGCATAGGTGTCGAGCACTTCGGTCTGGTAACGCGCATTGATCTCCAGTGCTTCCCGGCTCATCCACGCTTCCGCCGGCGAACCGCCCCAATCGGATTGGATCAAACCCACAGGCACTTTGCGCGCAGCCTGCAAGTCGCGCCCAAAATAGTATCCGACTGCGGAAAATCCCGGGACGGCCTGCGGTGAACAAAGCTGCCAGGAGGCTTTGACCTTCACAGTCGGCGAGTCGGACTTGGCCTTCGGAACCCGGAACAGGCGGATGAGATTGTTGGTCGCGGAGGCGATGTCAGCCTCGGGCTGGTAAGCCTGACTGAGCGGCCACTCCATGTTCGACTGTCCGCTGCAAACCCAGACCTCGCCTACCAACACGTTGGTCAGTGTCACGGTGTTTTGCGCCGCGCCGATAGTGAGCGTGTCCGGCCCGCCAGCTTTGAGTGGGCGCAGTTTGACCGACCACTTCAAATTGCGCGTAGTGGTGGAAACGGTTTGCCCGCGGAATTTCACGGTCACCTTTTCGCCTTCGTGCGCCCAGCCCCAAATCGTGACGGGCATTCCTTGTTGCAGGACCATGTTGTCCGAGAACAACGCCGGCAGTTGAACATGCGCGCGCGTGGTGAGCGCGGCGACCAGGAGGATCAGGCAGGAAGCGGTGAATTTCAGCATGAGCAGTAGTGCAACCAAAGCGGCGGTTTCCGTCAAGGCAATCCGTGCGCGCGGATAACATTCCGGAGCCGATGAAAGAGGCGACCATCGCGCCGGAGAGTCTGGCGGCGGGAACGTGGCACAGCGGGACCGATTTCCAATCGGCGGTGCGTCGAAACTTGGGAGGCGCGTTGGAATTCGTGGCGTCCGCAGGCTGGAAGCGCCGCGATACAGCAGCCGGTATAACTGTCGCCGTTGAAACCATAGCTTAAGACATTCAACTTGCGCCCGCACCGTCTCTTCGCATACTTCGCGCTCTGAATTTATGAACACAACCCCCATTCGTGTGGCGGTCACCGGCGCAGCCGGGGCCATTGGTTACTCACTTTTGTTCCGCATCGCGGCAGGCCAGATGTTCGGCCCGAACCAGCCGGTCATCCTTCACCTCGTGGACATTGAGCCGGCGATGAACGCGCTGCAAGGCGTCGTGATGGAACTGGACGATTGCGCGTTTCCGCTGCTCAAGGGCATCGTCCCGACGGCGAATCCCGACGAAGGTTTCCGCGGCGTGAACTGGGCGTTGCTCGTCGGCAGCGTGCCGCGCAAGCCGGGCATGGAGCGCAAGGATTTGCTAGGCATCAATGGGAAAATTTTCGTCGGCCAGGCGCAGGCAATCCAGAAAAATGCGGCGAAGGACATCCGCATCCTCGTCGTTGGCAATCCGTGCAACACGAATTGTCTCATCGCCATGAACAACTCGCCGGACATCCCGCGCACAGCCTGGCACGCGATGACGCGGCTGGATGAAAACCGCGCGAAAACTCAACTCGCCAAAAAATCCGGCGCGGACGTGACCGCCGTGACGAACCTCGCCGTCTGGGGCAATCACAGCCCGACGATGTTTCCTGATTTTTACAACGCGAAGATCAGTGGCAAGCCGGCCACCGAAGTCATCAAGGACGAGAACTGGTTGAAGAATGATTTTGTGACGACGGTGGGGCAACGCGGCGGCGCGGTTTTGAAAGCGCGCGGCTTGAGCAGCGCCGCGAGCGCGGCCAACGCGGTAATTGACGGCGTGAAGTCCATCGTGAATCCCACGGCGCCCGGCGACTGGCACAGCGTCTGTGTTTGTTCCGACGGCAGCTATGAAATCGAGAAAGGATTGATCTGTTCGTTTCCCGTCCGCAGCGACGGAAACAAATTGGAAATCGTCCAGGGACTTTCACGGAATGATTTCAGCAATTCGAAAATCGCCGCGAGCATCGCCGAGTTGAAGGAAGAAAAGGCAATCGCGACGGAATTGGGTTTCTTGAAGATCTGAGTCTGCGCGCGCCGCCAACCCCGAAAGCTTTCGGGGCTGCTCAAAAAATTTCCGCCGAAATAAAAAGCCACGCGCTGATCCTTCGATCAAAGCGTGGCGTGGATTTTTCTCCGGAAGCAGAGCGGCTTAGCGCTTCGCTTCAGTCGCCTTCGGACTCACCAGCGCCTTTTTTGAAGCGCTGCTGCAGGCTGCTTTGGATTTGTCAGCGCAAGCAGCCTTGTTCTTGTCTGCACAAGCAGCTTTGCTGGCGGGACAAGCCGCGGCATTTTTGTTCGACGGACAATCCTTGCCGCCGGCCTGAACGGCCACGGCTGCGATTGCTATTGCGATTGTGAGAAGGAGTTTTTTCATTGGGGGATTCTTGACAGGTTTTTCGGATCTTTCAACAAATATATTCAACCAAACCATGCATTCACCCCTATAATATGTGGAAATGAGAATGTTGGTGATTTTCAGTTTGCCAATTGCGCGATGACGGCATCAGGACCCGCGCGCCTCAGCGGTTTTCAATTTGAATTCTGGATTCAACTCCAACTGGAAATCTTTGAAGCGCACTTCTGTCGGGCCGCCGCTGTGGACTTGCGGGGCAAAGAACCACCCCAGTTGATTTTTACGCGTCAGCCAAAGCATGGGCGCGCAACACGCGGCGCATCAATTTGGCAGGCGCTTCGCCACGACGGCGGGCCGCACGGCGATAGTAGTCTAGGCTTGAAGCTTCGATGTCCACGGTGACTTTAACCGTTTTGAAGGCGCGGCGAACTTTTTCGGGGCTGGGCAGGAAATCAAGGCGCACGGGCGCGCCCGGTTTGCCGATTGGCTCGCCGTTGAGTTCCCGCAGGTCAGCGTAAACGATTTTGCGTTTCATAAAGCTCTTTTCCTTTGCGCCAGTAACCAGCGCCGATAATGCGAATCTTATCACCGCGTCTCGTAAAGCGCACGGTCAAGATAGCATCGCTCACACAACCGAGGCAATACCATCGCGGTTCGCTGCCGCTGTGGGCCACGTCGGGAAGAATAACGCGATGCGGATCGGCAAACGCGGCAACGGCTTCGATAAAAGGAACGCCATGCTTTGCAAGATTCGAGGCTTCTTTGGCATCGTCCCACTCAAAGTTTTCGTCGAAAGTCATGGGTCGGCGTCAGTGTGCCGAATGTCGTGAATGATGCAACCGAAGTTTCGCAGCAAGCGTCTGCTGCAAAGTGTCGGCTCAAGCTTGTTGGAACACTCCTGATCAGCGCGGCGTTTTTTGCATCTCCAAAGTCTTCAACTTAAACCTCGGATTCAACTCCAACTGAAAATCTTTGAAGCGCACTTCTGTTGCGCCGCCGCTGTGGACTTGCACCACAGTGATTCGTAACCGTCACGCGCAGTGCCTCTTGAAAGGGCAACGGCTGGAACAGTAGCGGCGAAGCGTCTTGTTTCGACTTGCGTTGAGTGAGCCGGCAGCTTTCCATTCCGAGGTGACTCTTGGCTGTTCAACCGTTCAACGCGCAACTCTTGCGTCCCTGTTTATGATCGGAGGCTCCACATTTCTCACAAAAGCCGACACGACTCCAACACGCCAGACCTTGGGCGTCGAACGCCAGATCACCCGCGGGCCGGGCGGACGCATCCTCACGAACACCGGCGTCTGGTCGCCGGACGGCGAGTGGATCGTGTATGACACGCGCCAGGTGGATTTCGACGGCGACACCATTGAGATGGTCAACATCCGCACGGGCGAATTACGAGAGGTGTATCGCGCCAAGAACGGCGCGCACTGTGGCGTGGTGACTTTTCATCCTCACGAAAACAAAGTTGTGTTCATCCTGGGGCCGGAGAATCCAACGCCCGACTGGCAATACGGGATGTTTCATCGCCAGGGTGTGATCGTGCGGACGGACAAGCCGGGCGGCGATTCGATGGCCGTAAATCTCGACGCGCGCGACATCACACCGCCCTTCACGCCCGGCGCGCTGCGCGGCGGCTCGCACGTTCACGTGTGGGACGCAGCGGGCAAGTGGGTAAGCTTCACCTACGAAGATCACGTGCTCGCGCAATTCAAGTCCGCCACTTCAACCAACGACATCAACCTGCGAAACATCGGCGTGAGCGTGCCGGGCAAGCCGGTGCGCGTAAGCCGCGATCATCCCCGCAACCACGATGGCAATTACTTCACGGTGCTGGTCGCCCGCACCACCGCCGCGCCCAAGCCCGGCTCGGATGAAATTGACCGGGCGTTCGAGGAAGGTTGGGTTGGCAGCAATGGTTATGTCCGATCGGATGGCTCGCGCCAAAAACACGCGCTGGCATTTCAAGGAGAAGTGGTGACGCGAAAGGGAGAAAAAATCTCCGAAGTGTTCATCGCCGATTTGCCGGATGATTTGACCAGAGCGGGAGGCGGCCCGTTGTGCGGAACCGAAACGCGCGCGCCCGCTCCGCCGACCGGCACGAAACAACGGCGGCTCACATTCACGGCTGACCGGCGATTTCCCGGTATCCAGGGAACGCGTCATTGGCTGCGCAGTTCGCCCGACGGTTCCCGCATCGCGTTTTTGATGAAGGACGATTCCGGCGTCGCCCAGCTTTGGGTGGTTTCGCCCACGGGCGGCTCTCCGACACAGGTGACGCGCAATCCGTGGCCGGTCGCGTCGGCTTTCACCTGGAGTCCGGACGGGCGACGCATCGCCCACGTGATGGACAACAGTGTTTGCGTGACGGACGTGGCGTCTGGCCGGACGGGACGCCTGACCTCGCGGACGGGTGACGCCTCCGCCCCGCTTCCGGAAGCGTGCGTGTTTGCGCCGGACGGGAAGAGGATCGCCTTCATGCGTCGGCTCCCTTCGCCAGAACAAACTGCGAATCAGATTTGCGTCGTTGAAGTGCCGGAATGAACTGTGCAGCCTTGATTCCGCCCCTTCCGTTTTTGTCCAATGGCGAATCTCGAACGTGTGGAGGCGGATTGTCGGCAATCTTGCAAAGAGCATCGGACTAGTGTAGTTCACTGCCGATGCGAGAAAGAATGTCTTGTTTATGAAACTGCCTTTGACTGGAATCATTCCGCCGATGATGACGCCGTTGCGCGGACGCGACGAGTTGGACTGTGCCGGTTTGGAACGGCTCATCGAGCATATCCTCGCGGGAGGCGTCAGCGGCCTGTTCATTCTGGGCACGACGGGCGAAGGCCCCAGCCTCAGCTACCGGCTGCGTCGTGAACTGATCGAGCGCACCTGCCAGCAGGTCCGGGGTCGCGTGCCGGTGCTCGTCGGCATCACGGACACGGCGTTCGCGGAATCGGTGAACCTGGCCGGGCATGCGGCGAAAGCCGGTGCCGACGCGCTCGTGGTCGCCCCGCCGTATTACCTTCCGGTGGCGCAACCGGAACTCAAGGAGTATCTCGAGCACCTCGTCGCGGAACTGCCGCTGCCGCTGGTGCTCTACAACATGCCCGCGCTGACGAAAGTTACCTTTGAACTGGAATTGCTGCGCCGCATGATGGACGAACCGCGCATCATCGGACTGAAGGACAGTTCCGGGAACATGGTTTACTTTCATCGCGTCATTGGCCTGCTGAAGCATCGTCCGGATTGGTGCCTGTTAATCGGGCCGGAGGAACTCCTCGCTGAGGCGGTGATGGCCGGCAGCCACGGCGGCATTCCCGGCGGCGCCAATGTTTTTCCCCGGCTTTACGTCCAGCTTTATGAAGCGGCCGCCGCTGGCAACGTTGCCCGATGCGTGCAACTGCACACGCAGGTCATGCAAATCAGCAATTCTCTTTATCAGGTCGGGCATCATGCCTACTCCGGCATCACTGGCACCAAATGCGCCCTGTCCTGCCTCGGCATCTGCGATGATTTCATGGCGGAGCCTTTTCACCGTTTCGGCACCGAGGCGCGGGCAAAAGTCCAGCGCCACCTCGCGGAATTGACGGTCGCGGTCGAGAAACTGGCACCTGCGATCAATCACCACGCGCACCCGCACTTGGCCGCAACGTGCGCTCAACGGGAAGTCTGACGGTTGGCTGGCGCGCATCGCTTCTGACGCTGACCCTCAAACCCACCGCCGCAGCCAGTCCCAGGCTTCCGCCTGCATTTCCTTGTTGAACTCGTGCGGGGTGTCATAGAGACGCAGGCGCAGTTTTTCGGCGGCACCGGCTTTGCGATAGCAGGCAGTGAGCTTGTCGAACGCCGCGCTCACGCCATCGGGGTGAAACAGCGTGTCTTTCTTTCCGTTGATGACGAGGAGCGCGGAGGGCATGGCCAGGGAAGCGACGTCGGGGTAGTCGAGTTGGCGATACAGGCCGGGCACAAGCATCGTATGTCCGATCGTGTTCACGACATGTTTCTTCAACTGGTGCGGGAAGGAAGTCATCCAACCAACCACGACCGCAGCTTTGATCCGTTCATCCAGCGCCGCGAGATGGCACGCGCGGAAGCCGCCCACGGAAAGTCCCACGCAACCGATGCGCTTCTTGTCCACTTCGGGGCGCGTGATCAAATAGTCTACGGTGCGGAGATCGTCCCAGAAAATAACGCCCGGCCAGGTGAAACCCGCCGCAAAAATTGAGCGTCCGACCAGCGGCTCGCTCTGGCTGGCGCGTTGATTGAATTTGGCGACGCGTTCAGGCGCGATGGTTTGCGGTCGTTCACGCCAATCCGCCGGGTCTCCGTCCAGCAGCAGGCGTCGTTCGCCCCAGTAAAACATGTCAATGACGATGACCACATAACCTTGCCGTGCCAGCGCCGAGGCCGTGCTGACGCCCTCGTAATACTGCCGCTTGAACGCCGTCAGACTGGCTGGTTCGTCTTCCTGCTCGACCAGTTTCTCCTTTCCCCAAAAATAAAACGCGCCGTGGTCGTGCAGCGCAACAATCCCCGGCGCGGGCAACTTCGCGTTCTTCGGAATCAGGACGTAAGCGGGAACCCGGATGTCGGGCGTGGTGTTGAAGTAAATTTTCTCCCGGAAATACTCGCCGCAGTCCATGCGCTCGACGAGTTCAGATCGCGGGTCGCACGGAGGAGGCGCGTAGTGCAGTAGTTCGAGAAGCTCACCACGCGCTCGGCGTTTCCACGCCGCCAGTTTCTTGAATTGAGGCTGCAGATAGGAGAGCGGGAAGTCGGCTTTGACGGCCTGGCTGTAGATGAACGAGAACAGCGAGCCAACGTCGGCGGCAGGCGCAATGACCGACGACTTGTCGGAAGAAGTTTTCGCCCCGGCGGCTTGAGCTTTGGCGAACAGCGCCGGCGAAATGCAGGCGGCGGCGAGGCGGCGAACGAATTTGCGTCGGTTTGTTTTCATGCGGCGATTCATCTCCGCGCCGAAAAACCGGGTCGGAGAACTTCGCCGACCGCTCTGTCCGCCGCGAAAGATTTAGCTTCCATTTGCTTCTTCTGGACAATATCGAACTGGCGGGCAAAGTGAAATTCAAAGTGCCCACGAGTTGTTTTGCCTGATGCGCGCCATGACCAAGATCATTTGTTTGCTCGCGACCCTCAGCGGGCTGTGCCACACGCACGGCGATTCCCCGCCGCGCGTCCCATCCTTGCCATCACTCTTCGCCCGCAGCAACCTCGTCGCCTGGTGCATCGTGCCCTTCGACGCGAAGCAGCGCGGGCCGGCAGAACGCGGCGAGATGGTTGCCCGGCTTGGCTTCAGCAAAGTCGCCTACGACTGGCGCGACCAGCACGTTCCCACCTTCGAACAGGAAATTCTCGAATACAAAAAGCGCGGAATCGAGTTCTTTGCCTTCTGGTCAACGCATGACCTGGCCTTTGAACTGTTCGCAAAGCACGGCCTGCATCCGCAAATCTGGCTGACCGCGCCCAGCCCAGCCGCGGCGACGCGCGACGAGCAAATCCGGAAGGCCGCTGCGGAATTGTTGCCCATCGTCGAACGAACGCGCAAAGCCGGCTGCCGGCTTGGCCTCTACAATCACGGCGGCTGGGGCGGCGAGCCGGAGAACCTCGCCGCCGTCTGCGAGTATCTCCGCCAACACCACGATGCGAAGCACGTGGGCATTGTTTACAACTTCCATCATGGCCACGGGCACATCGAGGATTTCGCGGCGGCGCTCGCCCGCATGAAGCCGTTTCTGCTTTGCCTGAACATCAACGGCATGATTCGCGATGCGGATGCCCAGGGAAAAAAGATTCTCGCGCTGGCGCAAGGCGATGAAGAGCTCGCCATGCTTCGTGTCATCGAGAACAGCGGCTGGCACGGGCCGATTGGCATTCTCTGTCATCGCACCGACGCGGACGCCGAACTGGTTCTCGCCGACAACCTCGATGGTTTGGATTGGCTCCGGAAGGAGTTGACGAACCCTGGTTCCGCCGGACCAAGACCAGCGCAGCGCGCGCCGCTCCCACTCGCTCCTCCCAGCGCAGCGGCACCAGCCGGCAACACGCTCGGTGAAGCTTCCGTTTCGACAGCTTTCGGCAAGGCGCTGCGCGGCGGCCTGCAAGTGCCTGGGCGCGCCGAGTTCCGGCAGCGCCCGCTCACCGTTGAATGCTGGGCCAAGTTGGACAGCGCGGCCTCATTCAACATCCTCGTCGCCAGCGACACCAAGGCGTCGGCGGAACATTGGGAGTTGTATTCCGTTGCAGCCAGCGGGACGTTGAGCCTCTTCCAACCAGGCCGCGGCGAGGTCTTCGACTCAGGAGTGAATATTTGTGACGGCAAGTGGCACTATCTGGCAGCGATCATCGAGCCAGAGCGCGTGCGGTTGTTCGTGGACGGCAAGCTCGTGAAGGATGCACCCGCCACGCCGCTCAAAGGCGATCCGCTGCCTGGCGATCTGGCGTTTGGGCGGCTCGTCGAAGGTAGTATCGGCTGCGATGGCGCGGTGGACAACGTCCGCATTTCGCGCGGCTCGCGGGAAATCAGTAGCGTGCCCACCGGTCCGCTCTCGGATGACGCGGCCACAATCGGTTTGTGGAATTTTGACGTTGCTGCCTCGGCAAGTGAAAATTCCTCCGCCGCTGCGCCAGCCACCGCTGCAGCCGGCGGAGACTCCGTTTCGACAGCTTTCGGCAAGGCGCTGCGCGGCGGCCTGCAAGTGCCTGGGCGCGCCGAGTTCCGGCAGCGCCCGCTCACCGTTGAATGCTGGGCCAAGTTGGACAGCGCGGCCTCATTCAACATTCTCGTTGCCAGCGACACCAAGGCGTCGGCGGAACATTGGGAATTGTATACGCACGTCGGGAGCGGAATGTTGAGTCTGTATCAACCGGGCCGCGGCGGCGACTTCATGTCGGAGGCGAAAATCTGCGACGGCAAATGGCATTATCTGGCGGCGGTGATCGAGCCGGAGCGCGTGCGGTTGTTCGTGGACGGCAAGCTCGTGAAGGATGCGCCCGCCACGCCGCTGCAAGGCGAGCCGCTGCCCGGCGATCTGGCGTTTGGGCGGCTCGTCGAAGGCAGTATCGGCTGCGATGGCGCGGTGGACAACGTCCGCCTCTCGCGCGGGGCGCGGGAAATCCGCGGCGTGCCCGCCGGTCCGCTCCCGAAAGACGCGGCCACGATTGGCCTGTGGAATTTTGAAGCGACCACCTCGTCCACCGGCAAGTCTGATTATTGGGCGGTCGAAAGCGCCGCCGAACGCGCGGCGTTGCCGGAATTCAAAACTATTCCTGCCGCGCTGCCCGGCGAACTCACGCCCGCCAACGGCTTCCCCAAGCGCGAATCGTTCCTGACCTGGCACCGCTCGCACGGCGACAACGGCGGCACGCGCTTCTCGGCGTTGGACCAGATCAACCGCGCGAATGTCACGAACCTTCAAGTCGCGTGGACCTACCACTCGCGTGACGGCAGTAATTACATCCAGTGCAATCCCATCATCGTGGACGGTGTGATGTTCGCGCCCACGGCTGGCAAACATATCGTGGCCGTGAACGCGGATAGCGGCGCGGAACTGTGGCGTTTCAAGCCCGACGGCAAGCCGGCGTGGCGCGGATTGATTTACTGGCCGGGCCGCGATGGCGCGGGCGAACGCATCATGTTTTGCGCGGGGAAATTTCTCTACGCTTTGAATCCGAAATCCGGCCAGCTGATCGCAGATTTTGGCGAGAGCGGCAAAACGGTTTTACCCGGCAATGCGCAGGGCGATTTCGGCGCCGCCACCGCCGGCCCGACAATCTTTGAAAACATCATCGTCGTGCCGGGATTCGAAAAGGACGTGTGGGGTTTTGATGTCGTGAGCGGCAAGCAGCTTTGGACGTTCCACACCGTGCCGCACCCCGGCGAATTTGGCTACGACACCTGGGATCGAACCGAGCCTTACGCCGCGAACTGCTGGGGCGGCATGGCCATGGATGAAGTGCGCGGCATCGCCTACATCACGACCGGCGGCCCGAAAAATAATTTCATCGGCATCAACCATCTCGGCGACAATCTGTTTGCGAATTGCCTGATCGCGCTCGACGCGCGCACCGGCAAACGCCTCTGGCACTTCCAGGAAATCCGCCACGACATCTGGGACCTCGACATTCCCGCGCCGCCGAACCTCGGCACGATCACGCGCAATGGCAAACGCGTGGATGTGGTCACCGCCGTCACGAAAATCGGCAACACGCTGCTGCTGGATCGCGTGACGGGCAAACCGATTTTTCCCTTCCGACTGCGCCGCGCGCCCACGAGCGATGTGCGTGGCGAGGTGACCGCATCCTACCAGCCAGACCTAGAATTGCCCGAGCGTTTCTCGAAGCAGGAATTCACCGCCGCCGATCTGACGGATCGCACGGAGGAGGCCGCCGAGTTTGCCCTGACGCGATTCAAGAGCGCGACGGCGGGCTGGTTTCGTCCATGCAGCGAAGGGCGGGCGAATCTCTTTTTCAACATAGACGGCGGCGCGGAATGGACGGGCGCTTGCATTGACCCCGACACTGGTCGGCTCTACGTGAGCGCCAATCATATTGGCTGGCTCATCTCACTCTTTCGCAACGATGATCCGCCCGACGATCCGGGCGCGCCGCGGACTCGCGGGCAGACCGTTTATGAAACCGCCTGCGCCTCGTGTCATGGCGTCAACCGCCTCGGCCTCGGCGTGGCGCCGCCGTTGCGGGGATTGCGGCATCGGCTCACCGACGCCACGGTGGCCAGCCATATCCGCACGGGCAAAAACGGCATGCCCGCCATGCCGGAATCCCAACTCAGCGAGCCAGACCTCAAGGCACTGCTGGATTATCTCATGTTGCGCGACCGGCCGCTGCCGGCGACGAACCCGCCGACGGAGCGCCCCGTTTACAGCTTCGCGGGCTACCCGAGATTTTTCGACCACGAGGGCTACCCGGCGAACAAACCACCGTGGGGCACACTCAACTGCCTGGATCTCAACACGGGCAAACTTCTCTGGAAAGTGCCGCTCGGCGAACATCCGGAGTTGACGAAGCAAGGCGTGCCCAAGACCGGCACGGAAAATTACGGCGGTGCGATTGTGACGGCGGGCGGCCTCGTCTTCTGCGCCGGCACGCGGGATCGCAAAATCCGCGCGTTCGACAAAGACACCGGCGCGGAACTCTGGGCGGCGAAACTCCCGTGGGTGGGCAACGCTCCCCCAGCGACGTATCAAATTGATGGCCGCCAATTTATCGTCATCGCCGCCACGGGCAGCAAACTAGAGTCAGAGCGCGGCGATGCTTACGTGGCGTTTGCCCTGCCGCAGGCCAAGCCATGAACGCCGCCCGGCCCGCCGCGCGCGGTTTCACGCTGGCGGAATTGCTCGTGGTCATCGCGATCATCGCGATTCTCGCCGCGCTGCTGCTGCCAACACTGGCGCGGGCGAAGTCAAAGGCGCGGCAAACTTCCTGCCTTTCCAACCTCCGCCAGATCGGCCTCGGCTTTGCGCTTTACCTCGCGGACGCCGCCGACCGTTTTCCCGACCAGCGTCCGTTGAAGACCGCGCTCGGCTACCGGCCCTGGACCGACTGGCCCCCGTCCGATCCGCGCGCCGGTTGGGCGGCGCTCACGCTCAACAATTATCTCGGCAATTCGACGGTCTGGCTCTGCGCCGAACTCGCCGCATCCGTCCAACTGCGTGATCGTCCGCAATGCTTTCAATTCGCCCGCACCAACGACTCCGCCTTGGTGACCGGCTACTGGCTCTGGCGCTTCGACCGGGTGGACGATCCCGTGCCGCTTGACAATTTCTGGCTCAAGACTCCGCAGCAGGCATTGCAGGATTTACAGGAGGCGAACAATCCAATCGTGGGCCGTCCGGGATCCTTGAGCGATGTGGAGTTGACGGTTGACCCATACTTCCCGAAAACCGCCCCAACCGTCGCCGCCGAACTCAAAGGAATCGCCGTCCATCGCGGTGGCCGCAACCGGCTCATGTTGGATCAACGGGCGGAGTTCATTCGCGATGCGCGCTTGCGGTGAGGATGTTTCCGGCGATTGACACCGGCAACAAACCGGCACAATTTCTACGCACGCCGACCGATGGAAAATCAATTCTCCGTCAACGGCGATCTGCTTAAAACAAATTGCTATCCATTGAGTCATGCGAAAACTCCTGCTCCTCCTGTGCCTCACCCTCGCTGCCACCGTCGCGACCTTTGCGGTTGATCCGCCTCCTGCTGGCACGAACTCTGACAACCAAATCATCGTCCCGCGCGAAGTCATCCGGCTCTTCAACGGGCGCGACCTTTCGCCCTTCTATTCGTGGCTCGTGGATTTTCACCGCGAGGATCCGCACCGGGTTTTCTCGGTGGTGGATCAGGTGGATGGCGCGCCGGCCATCCGCATCAGTGGACAGCACTATGGCGGCCTGACCACGAAACAACGGTTCGCCAACTACCGGCTCGTGGCCGAATTCCGCTGGGGCGTTGCTACCTGGGGCAACCGGACCAACGCCACCAAGGACAGCGGCGTGCTTCTGCATTGCTCCGGCCGCGACGGGAATTATTTTTCCAAAACTTTCAACGGCCCCTGGATGCGCTCCTACGAATTTCAGATCATCGAAGGCGGCGTTGGCGACCTGCTCGTGCTCGGCGGCTACGAACCGGACGGCACAGTTCAGAAATACTTCGCCACGGCCAACGTGACGAAGGACCGCGACGGTGAGCCGTGCTGGGACGCAAAGGGGACGGCCAAAGTGTTTGAAACCGGCCGTGTCAACTGGTGGGGTCGCGATCCCGACTGGGCCGACAAACTCGGCTTTCGTGGCCGGCAGGACGTGGAGAGTCCAGACGGGGAATGGACGCACATCGAAGCCGTGTGCGCCGGCGACACGCTTGATTATTTCGTGAACGGCAAGCGGGTGAACCAAGCCACGCAACTTAGCCACAAGTCAGGCCAGCTCATCTTTCAATCCGAGGGAGCGGAGATTTTCTTCCGCCGCATTGAACTCCATCCCTTGCCGGCCACGAAATAAAGACCCTCGGGTTTCCGTCCCCAACTCGACCTTGCAGTTTTTTTGCTACCGCCCCGGTTGGCTCGTATGGCACTCTCACGCGCATGAACAAAACAAAGGTTGCATTGCTGGGCGCGGGATTCATCTCAGACATCCACATCGAGTCTTATCACCGATTCGTGCCGGACGCGGAAGTCGTGGCCGTCTACACGCGCAAGCCGGAACGCTCGCGGGCGTTCGCGAAGAAGCACAAAATCCAGCAGGCTTTCACCGATCTCGACGACGCCATCACCCGGTCGGGCTGCGACGTGGTGGACATCTGCCTGCCGAACTTTCTGCACCACCGCGCCGTGCTGGCTGCCGCCCGGGCGGGCAAACACGTCATCATCGAGAAACCGCTCGCGATGAATCTCGCCGAGGCCGACGAAATGATCGCTGCGTGCAAGGCCGCGAAGCGGAAGCTGTGTTACGCCGAGGAGCTTTGTTTCGCGCCCAAATACGAGCGGGTGCGCAAACTCGTCAACGAAGGCGCGGTTGGGAAAATATTCCAGATGCGCCAGTGCGAGAAGCACAGCGGGCCGCACAGCGACTGGTTTTACGACATCGCGCAATCCGGCGGCGGCGCGATCATGGACATGGGCTGCCACGGCATCGCGTGGTTTCGCTGGATGCTCGGAGGACGGCCGAAAGTCGTGAGCGTGCAGGCGCACTTGCAGACGGGCTTGATTCACGGCAAGCGGACGCGGGCGGAGGAAAATTCACTGGTGACGGTGGAGTTCGCGAGCGGCGCGGTGGGCGTGGCGGAGAACAGCTGGGCTAAGCAGGGCGGCATGGATGATCGCGTGGAAGTTTATGGCACGGGCGGCGTGATCTACGCCGATTTGTTCATGGGCAACGCGGCGCTGACTTACAGCCAGGACGGCTACGGCTACGCGATGGAAAAGGCCGGCTCGACAAAGGGCTGGTCGTTTACCGTTTTCGAGGAGGCGTTCAATCAGGGTTATCCGCAGGAGTTGAAGCATTTCATCGAGTGCATTCGCGAGAACAAGGAGCCGGTGGTCAACGGCGAGGATGGCCGCGCGGTGCTCGAAATCATGATGGCTGCCTACGCCTCTGCCGGCACGGGGCGGAAAGTCAAGTTGCCTTTCCGCACCCGGGCGCGGAAGCCGATTGACTTGTGGCTGGGGTAGCCAACTTTTTCGGGACAAGGCCAGTCTTAAAGACGGTCGGGAATGGCGTCTTGCAACCGGCGCAGATCAGGAACCTCGTCCGGTTTTGCGGTTTGCCAGAGTCCGGCCGCAATGTATACCTTGACGGTGAACGGCGCATTGGCCTTCCAATGCCAGTATTCGACGTGTCCGTCCACGAAGGCCAGGTTAGCCCCCTTGTTATGCCGGGCAGTCGGGATATTATACCAATTGGATTTACCCAGCGGGTGGTCATCGGGGAGGAAACCAAAATGGCCGTCATCAATGCCATCCTCATGTTCCTCGGTAAAAGCAAACACCTTGGAGGGCTTGGCAATCTCAGAGACTTTCTCCTTGACTCGGCCGAACACCCAATTTTCATAGGGATTGCCATTCAGATAAGCACTCAGCACGAAACTGCGGTTGCGGGGGAATTGCGGCTTGCCCACGACTACTGACCGGTCGGAAGGACATTTGTAGATTCCCACGGACTTGTTGTATTGGAACAAAGCCCCTCTCTCGATATTGGTGGTGTTCACTTCGGTCCGGGTGTTCCCGACCAGCCATGATGCGTCCGTGCTGCCGCCCGAGTTGCGCTTGTTGGGCACCATCACATTATTGTTATCAAGGAGATACATGTTCCAAGCCAGATCAAGTTGCTTCAGGTTGCTCAGGCATTGTATCCGCTTGGCTTTCTCCTTTGCCTTGGCCAGCGCCGGGAGCAACAGCCCGGCCAGAATCGCGATGATGGCTATGACGACCAGAAGTTCGATGAGGGTGAAGGCGCTGGCGGCCGCTTCGCTTCGCAAAATCGCCCGAGAATCTTGAGAAATCGCTTTTCGAAGTTGGGTTGATGGTAACCGTTCGGTTTTCGGTGTGACTTGTTTCAAGGTAGCTTCTTTAGTCAGGGGTTTTTGGCAATCTGCGCCTTTCAGTCACCCGTGTCAACACTTCAATTGCCAGGACTTTCCACATTTCCCCAGTTTTCAAACATCGGGCTATCAGCTTTTCAGTCTCCGCGAAAACCGGGGATAGTCCTGTTCAATCGCACTTTAACCGCCCCACTGTTCGCAGTTGGTTTGGCCCCGTCCAGAAAACGTGCTGATTCCTCGAGCGGGTTATTTTGTGGGGGACTCTTTCCGCTCCTTGCGCTGCAAATCACGCAGCGGCCGGTAGCCGATCAAAATGATTTTCTCGTCGGCCACCAGTTTTTTGATTTCTTCATCGTGAGTGAACGTTTCGTATTGCTCGCCTCGCGTCTTCCAACTGTTGGTGATGGCCTTCAGTTCCTCGGTCGGTTTGGATGCGTGGATGTAAAGTTCGGTCACACCGGGTTTCAGATTTTTGAGGATGCCGGCCCAGAATTTTTTCACGCCATTTTTCTCCTGCGGCAGTTCCTCGTGAATAAAATAATCCGTGAAGACGAGTCCCTTGGCCGCATACTTGTCTCGCAACGTCGGCGCGCTGTTCTTTTCCATTGTGGACTGTGAGGCCATGCGCAGCGGCAAATCAAACTCGACCGCCAGTTGCGAATAAGCGTCCATGTAAGCGGGGTTATACTGGAATGTGCCCATGTGCGAATCGATATGAGTCACATCAACGCCCGAGGCCAGTGCGCGCTTGATTTGGGCGCGCCCTTCAATCAGCGCTTCCTCCGGTTTCGAATGTGCATAAACTTCCTGCACTGAGCGCCACATGTAACCGTCCGGGTCAAGCAGGCCGGACACTTGTTCTCGCGGCGCCACCGATCCCCAACGATAAAACTTCCATTCTGAAGTGAGACATAGATGAATCCCGAAGTCACGCTGCGGATTCCGTTTGGCATAGTCCGCGATCTCATTGAACCAGGGGCACGGCACCATCATGGTCGCCGAGGTCATCAACCCTTTCTCCAGCGATTCGATGGTGGCTTCATTGGCGGAGTGACACATGCCGACGTCATCGCCATTCACAATCAGAATTTTATCGGTCGGTTTGTAACCAAGCCGTTCAGCCAGCGAAAGTTTTTCGCCGCCGCGGCTGGCGAGACCGGTGAAAAGGAAACCTGCGGTGACAAAGCACATTCCGGGAGAACGAAAGGATTGAAATTGCATGGCTGTCACCCTACGTTCATGAACGCCGGGCGGCAAGCACGCGTTTCGTTGCCCATGCGAAGCAACAAAAATTGGTTGGCGCGAATATCCCGCTTGGAAAAAAGTCCATAAGTTATGCTGCATTTTACCGCGGGTCAAACGCGCCGGGATTTTTTTCGCCAGCTCGGCGGTCTGGGGATCGGCATCTCCGCTCTGCCGCTGGGCGGACGATTGTTCGGAGCCGAACCGCGCAAGCTACCCGAGGCCGCTCTCACATTTCCCGGGCCGTGGCAGTTTTTGTTGCCGAAGTCAGGAATCATTCTCGTCAGCGACGAGCAACTGGAAGATTTACAGGACCCGGACAAGAAAATTGATCTCAGCATCAGTAAAGATCCGAACCTGACGACGCTCCGCAAGATTTGTGAAGGAGCGAAAGCACAGGGCGCGCGCACGCTCATCCTCGCTTTCGATGAATTCTGGTCGCAATACCGCAAAGGTCAGGGCGGCAAGCCGCGCCAGTTGTTGCCAGACACCGAGGCTTACATTCAGCGCTTGCGCAAAATCAGTCAGACCGTGAAGGCTTACGGACTGGGTTTCGAGTTAAGCCTGCTGAGTCCGTTAGAAATCGGCCGCGGTTACCAGCAAAAAACCGGCGAGTCCGGCCGCTGGGTGCAATACCGCGAAGGCTACCGCGACGCCGCGACCGGCAGCTATTCGGTTTCGCTCTGGGAACAACGCCAGTGGACGAACAACAAAGGCACGATCGAACTTCAGCGAACCGGCGTGCGCGTTTTCGCATTCAAGGAACAGCGTGTTGGCGGAACCCGCTTTTATCATGTCAATCCCGAAGCGATTGTGGAATTGAAAGCCCCGCCGGAAATCGAAGCGGATGGATCCGCGCAGTCCACCACCAAAGCCCGGCGGCTGACGATCCGGGGGAAAGGCGACATTCAAGCCGGCGCGCTGGATCGCGTTCTCATCGTGGCGAGCTACGCGACACCAGAGATGGATTATTCTAGTCCGCGTGCGCTGCCGTTTCTGCAAGGATTGATCGAGCAATACCACGCCGCCGGCGTGCCGCTGAATGGTCTCTACGCCGACGAGATGCACATCCAACAGGATTGGAATTATGCCGGGCATCACGACGAGGGGCAACTCACCTTTCGCTATCTGACGCCGCATTTCGCCGCGCGGTTTGCGGAACTTCACGGCTCGGAGTTCAAGGATTTCGAAAAGTATCTGCTTTACTTCGCCTACGCGCAGCACAGCTTCCTGCCATCGCTCGAAGCAGGATTGCCCGCGCAACACGTCCTCAGCAACAACGCAGATGGAATCCATAAAACTTTCCTGTTGCGGCGCCGTTACTTTGATTTGTTGCACAAGACCGTCGTCGAGCTGTTCGCCACCGCCAAGGAGTTCGCCGAGAAAAAGTATGGGCAGGAACTGGAAGCGCGGGCGCACGCGACGTGGGCGCAAAGTCCGACGTGCGACTTCTGGCAATCGCGTGTGAATTCAAAAAAATACGAATACACTCCGGATTTTCTGTGGTCGAACACCATCCATCAATCCGCGTCGGCCTGCGACGATTATTTTGCATGGAACGATTTTCTCACCGGCGGCGGCAACGACCATGCCGAAGGCGGCTGGTCGGATCGGAATTATTACGGCATCGCGCTGGCGTGCTCGACCGGCATTCTGAATCGCACGCCCTACGCCTACGCCGCAGGATGGGGCATGCCGCACGCGGCGTTGCGCCGGCATCAGGCGGTGTGCGACGCGTTCGGTGCTTCGGCAAGTCCGTGGTTTCAGGCCGTGGAGGATTCCCAACATCGGGACACCGACGTGCTGATGTTGTATCCGCTCTCGCTGGTCGCGTGCGAGGAACGGTTCGGTTCGTGGATGACGCAATATGGCTACGCGAATTATGTGACGCCGCAGCGCCTGCTCCAACACGGACGCGTGGGCGTGGATGGAAAAATCGAAATGGCAGGGCGCAAGTTCGGCACGCTCGCCGTTTTGTTTGAACCGCTGCCACCGGCGGGCCTGTTGGAATTCCTCGAGCAGTTCGTGAACAGCGGCGGCAAGGTGATCTGGTCAGGTCCGCCATGTCGCTTCGACCTCGCAGGTCAATCGGTGCTCGCAAAGTGGCAGCGACTTTTCGGCGTGAAGAATTTGCGGTTCGGGCTTGAAGGCGAGGGCACCGGCGGCTGGCAAATCCAATTCTCCGGCCAGCTCGCAAAAGTTCCGCCGCAAAATATTCTCACGGATTTCCTGGTGGATTTGATTTATCCGGTTGAACCGGACGAAGGCGTAAGCGCCGTGGCGAAGGCTGGCAAGCGAATCATCGGGCTGCACCGAACCCTGGCGAAGAACGGCAGCGCGACGTTTCTCGGGTTTCGCCCGCGCGACGACCAGGCCGCGTCACTTGGAGCAGAAGCGCGAACATGGTTTGAAATTTTATTGGCACTTGGCGCGTATCCCAAGAGCGGGCCTGCAGCGTTGACGAATGACAATCCCAACGTGGTGTCGCGCATGTCGCCTTATGTGTCGTGCCGCTTTCCCAATGGCACGACAACCGTCGCGGCACATTATCGAACGCACGAAGAAAACTGGCCGGGCGGATTCCATCGCGACGCGAAACAAGACGAGGAAATTCTCGCCGGGAATCCCCTGCCCCCGGATGCGCTGCAGCTTCGCGAGTTTCCGGTCAACGGTCATCGCGTGAATTTCGACGGCACGTTGACGGTGGCGTTCCGGCTGGATGCGAATGGCGCGCTGCTCGCGTTTGCCGGACACAACTGCCGGAAGATTTCGATCAACGGTCGCGAGTTTGTGTTCGCCAGCCAGCCCGTCGCGCTGGCCGCATGGGCGCCGGTCTTGCCAGAACGTCGCGTGATCGGTGGAGCGATGATGGAGATCTGGATTCATGGCGATGCGGAGATGAGCCTGCCGTTGCCAGCGGGAGGGAGTCGCGGCGAACTCTACTTTCAGGGAGCGCGGATGGACGCTTTCGGAGAAAAGATTCCGTGCGATTGCGCGGGAGGTATTTTGCGCTTCAAAGCGCGGGGCGCGTGGGGGCAAAGGCATCTGTTTTTCTTAGCAGGATGAAGAAGCGGTGACATATCAATAATGGGAGACACTCAACATGAACTGGAAAACTGAAAACCAAACCACCTTGATCATAGACCGCAGACTGTTCACGGCGCTCGGCCTGGCCGCGTTGCTGTGGATCGCGCTCCCGCCGGCGACTGCGCAAACCGCCGCCAACCTCCCCAAGCGCCTCAAACGCTCCGAGGCGTTCCTCGGCATGCACTTCGATTTCCATGCCGGCGACGATTGCAAGGAGATCGGCAAACGCACCACGCGCGAAATGGTCACGGGGATTCTCGACCAGGTGAAGCCGGATTATCTCCAGATTGATTGCAAAGGCCACCGCGGTTTGTCGAGTTACCCCACGAAAGTCGGCAATCCCGCGCCCGGATTCGTCGGCGATCCGCTGCGGCTGTGGCGGCAGGTGACCGCCCAGCGCGGCGTGTCGCTTTACATGCACTACTCGGGCGTATGGGATTCCGAGGCGATCATCCGGCATCCCGACTGGGCCGTGGTCAAGGCCGACGGCAAACGCGATCCCAATGCCACGTCGCCGTTCGGGCCTTACGTGGATGAACTGCTCATCCCGCAACTTCGCGAACTCGCCGGCGAATACGGCGTGGACGGCATGTGGGTGGACGGCGAATGTTGGGCTGCCAAGCCGGACTTCGGCGAGGCGGCGCAGGCGGCATTCCGCAAACAAACCGGCTTTGAGGAAATCCCGCACAAACGGGGCGACCCACACTGGATCGAATGGCTGGACTTCCACCGCGAGGCGTTCCGCAAATACCAGCGGCATTACGTGGCCGAGTTGAAGCGGACGCATCCTGAGTTCGAGCTGTGCAGCAACTGGGCGTTCAGCGATATCATGCCCGAGCCGGTGAGCGTGGACCTCGCGTTTCTCTCGGGCGATTTCTCGCCGCAGAACAGCGTGAACTCCGCGCGCCTCTCCGCGCGCTACCTCGCGCCGCAAGGCAAGCCGTGGGACTTGATGGCGTGGTCGTTCAGCGCACCAAACAGTGCGCCCACGCGCCCGCTCAAGACCGTGAAGCAACTCGAACAGGAGGCGGCCGTGGTGCTCGCGCAAGGCGGCGGTTTCCAGGCATACTTCCGCCAGAACCGCGACGGCTCGATCAATGACTGGGAGATGCAACTGATGGCCGGGGTTGCAAAGTTCTGCCGCGCGCGTCAGGCGTTGTGTCATCGCCAGCAAGCTGTGCCGCAAATCGCGCTGCTCTATTCGCGCGCCGCGCATTATCGCGCCATTGATCATCTCTTCGGTTCGTGGGGCAGCGGGGGCATCGAAGGATTGCGCGGCGTGCTTCAAAGCCTTTGCGACTCGCAGCAAAGCGTCGAGGTTGTGAGCGAGCATCATCTGGCCGGGCGCATGGCGCGCTGGCCGCTCATCGTTGTGCCCGAGTGGGATTACCTTGAGCCGTCGTTCCGCGGCGAACTGCTCGCCTACGTCAAAGCCGGCGGCAACTTGCTGCTGGTTGGACCAAAAGCCGCGGCGCTGTTCGCGAAGGAACTGGATGTGGAACTCGAAGGCGGGCCGCAAGGCAACGCGCCGCATTTCCTTGAGCACAATGGCTGGCTAGCCGGTCACACCACGCTGTTCCAAAAAGTGAAGCTCGGCGTGGGCGCTAAGCCGTTCGGCAAACTGCACGCGGCGAACGATCCCCGCTCGCCTTCCGAGCCGGCGGCTTCAATCACGCAACTGGGCGCGGGCAAAATCGCCGCCAGCTACGTGAACCTCGGCAACCGTTACCTCAACGCCCGCACCTCGGTCGCGCGCGATTTTCTCAACGACCTCGTGCGCGAGTTGTTCCCGCAACCGATGGTTGAAGTGAGCGGCTCCCACAGCGTGGATGTTTCGGTTGGTCGCAACCACGGCAAGCTGCTCGTCAATCTCGTCAACACCGCCGGCCCGCACGAACAGGAGAAGCAATTCACCTTCGACGACATCCCGCCAGTCGGCTCGTTGCAGGTGAAAGTGCGCCTGCCGAAAAAACCGAAGACGATGCGTCTCGAACCCGCCGGGCAAAATTTGAAATTCACCTGGCGCGACGGCGTGGCAACCGTCACCGTGCCGAAGGTGGCAGTGTATGAAATGGTCGTGGTGAACGAATGAGTTGCAGTAACAGGATCGCCGCTCGTCGTGATCAGATGGAATATTTCGCAACGATCCAGTCCGGGATGATTTCAGCGCGGGCGGTTTTGAGGTTGACCATGGTGTAGTTAAAATAGCCGTCGCAGACGAGCTTGCCGGTGTGCTTGGAAATCTCAAATTGCACCTTGACCCTGCGCTTGACGATCTCCTCGATCCAGGTGCGCACGATGAACCGTTCGCCGAGACCGAGCGGCCGTTTGTATTCGATGTGCGCCGTGCTCACAAACCAGCCCAAGCCGTGCCGGAGGAATTCCTCCATCGGCATCTTGTAGCAACGCGCCATCTGGTCGTAGCGCGCCGCGAGCACATAATCCATATAACGGCTGCCGTGGACATGCCGGTTCATGTCAATGTCATCGGGCCGCACCTGCATTTCGGTTTCGAATTTTGTTCCGGGCATCTCTTTTGGCGCGGCTGGCCGGTTTGGGTCGAACTTCGCAGCCTCGAAAGTTTTCGGGGTTGCAGAATTTAGGTTCATCGCTTTGTCCCACACTCAAGAGTGAGAGCGAATTCACCCGGTTATCTGGCACCAGACAAAACACGCGAGCCAAAGGAGGCTCGCGGTTTCCTGCCAGCGAAAGATGTCAAACGTGACGCCAGCCGGGGGCTAGTTGAACTTCTGCTTCGCCTCGTCGGGCACTTCCAGCTTCGTCGAGCCGGCGTCCTTGATCTCCACCGTCGTGGTGCGATTGATGTCGGTCACGCGATCGCCGGCGGTGACGCTGCCCTGAACCTTGGTCTCATACTTGGTCAGCACGCCATCTTTGATCCAAAACTTGGCGGAGCCTTTGGCGTCGGCTATTTTAGGCGCATCCTGGCCTTCGCGTGGGCGCGATCCGAAGAGCAGCAGCTCTTTGACGGCGTCCTCCTTGAGGTCGCCCGATAATGCTCCCTCGGCCTCTTTAAGCTCCTTTACCTTCCCGGCCAGAGCGGCGGACTCGGCAACGGGTGCTTGGTAGCTTCGCAGGAAGCGCACGATGGCCGCAGCGGTTCCGCCCGTCTGCGCGATTTCATCGAGCGACTGCCATCCCTCCAAAGCCTTGGCCGCCCCTTTTTCACCTTTCATCAACACCTCCACGGGGAGGCCGCCGACAGAAAAACTCAAACCCGTGATGCCATCCTTTTCGGCTTTGCCATCAATCGTCCCCAACCGTCCGGGACTGCCGTCGGCCTCTGTCGTCGAGCTGGTCCAGCTATAATTCTTTTTGCCGTCCAATTGTTTGGAGGCGTTTGTGACTTTATCTTTGGAACTGGGGTCCGCCGCGAACGCCGGGCCAGCCAACATTCCAATCAATCCGAGGATGACGATCTGCTTCATGTTTGATTATTCCTTTCAGGTCATGGTTTTCTTGCCGTTACTCGACCCTAGACGTTCGGGTCGTGACTCCGGTTGCATCGGATGATGTTTATTTGGCGTAGAAGAAGCAAGCGGTTGTTTTTTCCCGCGTTTCGTCATGAACGGCCTGATGTTGGTTATTGACTAAGAGAAAAACAGTGTTCTTATTGAACAGGAATGACTGGCTTCAAGCATAGCTTCGTCGGCGCATTGATTGCCGTGGCAGAGAATTCTGCAATGGTTCGCGGATTGAAGGTGCTTCCTACAAAAGCCTCCTCCCGGCAGCTCCATTTTTTTAATCGCCTCCCATCCAGCCGCCCACAATCTAAAATGAATCCGCTCAAGTCATCTCATCAGAACGAGGAGAGACGCCACGGTTTCACGCTAATCGAATTGCTCGTCGTGATTGCCATCATCGCTGTTCTAGCAGGTTTGCTCTTGCCGGCTTTGGCCAAAGCCAAGGAAAAGGCGGCCCGCACCGCGTGTGTGAATAATCTGCGACAACTAGGCTTGGCGATGGCGATGTATACGTCCGATAACAACGATTTCATGCCTTGGTGTCAGTGGTGGAACGCTTATGGGCCAAGCTGGATTTACATGCCCAAGGGTGGGGCGGCCCCGGATCCGTATAAACTGGTTGGCGGTGTGCTCGAGGATAATCCCACGGACATGCCATTTATCGAACAGGGCCTTTACTTTCCTTATGTTGCCCGCAACCGACCGGTCTATTACTGCCCGCTCGACAAAAAGGACAAGCCGGATTTCATCCGTCGGAAACAGCGAGTTTCCAGTTATATCATGAATGGGGCGCTCTGTAATTTTGGACAGCTTGTCAAGCCAACGTTTAAGATCACCCAGTTTAACCCGGCTGCCTACGTGCAGTGGGAGCCAAAGGTGACGCTTCAGGGAAACGGATGGTATGCTTACAACAAGGGATTCGATGCCAGCCAATACCCACGGGGAGAAGAAGGGATTGGGAACCGCCACGGAAAAGGCGCAGGCATCCTTGGCTTCGACTCGCGGGTTCACTGGATTGCGCTCAAGACGTTTGAACAGGAAGGGGCGCGTGGTCCCGGATTACTTTGGTGTGTCCCAGGCCACCCGACGGGCGGTCGCTAGAATTTTCCCCTTCCGAGACGGAGAACGTTATGCTTATACGCCGCATCATTCCAATTGCCATCTTCTTCCTCGGTTTCCTGTCAGTGCAGGCTGCTGACTTTTCATTCTTCGAGCCAATTCAGCCCCCGCGCCCTTTCCAAGTCATGGTGCATCGCGGACAATCGCATCAGGCACCTGAGAACACGCGCCCCGCGTTGCAACGCTGTATCGAGGATGGACTCGAATGGGCGGAAGTGGACGTGCGGTTGACGCAAGACGGGCAGCACATCCTGTCGCACGATGCGAGCGTCACGGATGCCGCCGGCAAAGTGTGGAAGATCAGCGAACACACCTTGGTGGAATTGCGCCAGGTGGACGTGGGTTCGCGTTTCGCGAAACGGTTCGCGGGCGAGCCATTGCTTTCCCTTGCGGACTGTTTTGCGCTGTGCAAGGGTCGGTTGAACCTTTACCTCGACTGCAAAGTCGTGAACCCCGAGCAACTCGCGCGTGAGATTCTCGGAGCCGGCATGGAAAGGCAGGTGGTGGTTTATAAGAGTCTTCCCGAATTGCGGAAGGTGCAGCTAGCCTCCGCTGGCAAAGTGGCCACCATGACCAAGTGGCGACCTGGCTTCGGCGGATCAGAGTGGGCCGTGACCAATGGCCTGTCGGCGGTCGAGGTTGATCCGCCAGATTTGACCCCGGCCATCCGTGATGCCTTCCATCGCGCCGGCATCAAAGTCCAAGCCAAAGTTCTCGGCGATTGGGACAAGCCCGAAGTCTGGGAACGAGCCATCGCCGCCAAGGCCGATTGGTTGCAGACGGATTTGCCCGAGGAACTGCTGGCTCACGCACTCTGGCGACGGTTGCCCAAGCGGCCCGTCGAGATTTCGTTGCACCGCGGTGCCGGCCATTACGCACCGGAGAACACGCTGCCCGCATTCGCCAAGGCTGTCCGCATGGGAGTTGACTACATTGAATTCGACGTGCGCACGACGAAGGACGGCGCGTTCTTTTTGTTGCACGATTCCCGCCTCGACCGCACCACGGACGGCACCGGCCCGATTGACCAGATCACCGCTGACGCGGCGCGGAAACTGAGCGCGGGCGTGAAGTTCGGCCAACCGTTCGCCAAGGTTCCAGTTCCTTCACTGGACGAATTCATGGGAGCATTTGCCGGCAAGGTTGGATTCTATTTCGACGCCAAGTCCATCCCGCCCGCAGCCTTGGCCGAGTCGTTGGAGCGCCACAATATGGTTGAGCGAACGGTGGTCTATCAATCGCCGCAATACCTTGCCCAGCTCAAGGCCATCAATCCCAAAATCCGCGCGTTGCCGCCGCTTGGGAAACCCGGCGACCTCGACCATCTGGTCGCAACGTTGAAACCCTACGCCGTGGATGCGGCTTGGGAAATTCTCTCGAAAGATATGATCGCCCGCTGTCACGCCGCAAACGTAAAAGTGTTTTCCGACGCCTTGGGCCCGCACGAGCGGGTCGAGGATTATTTGCAGGCGATGGATTGGGGCATTGACCTGATTCAGACCGACCATCCCTTGCGCGTCATGCGCGCCATCGAACTCTGGGAGAAGCGGCAACCCCGAAAGCTTTCGGGGCTTCCCCCTGGCGGCCAGAACCAGCAGTAGCCCGTTTGTGCCGGGAGGCGCTCACGGTTTTGACGCGCCGCCCATCAGATCGAAAGAAAACAGCCGGGCGTTCTTCAGGAAGAACTCCATTCGCAACGGTTTTCCATTCAGTGTGGCCAAAGATTTTTTCCACCGCACCGGCGCGGCAAGCGAATCCCCGGAGACGGGCGGACAATCCTTCCGCGTGAAACCTCGCAGGGGTTTGCCGTTTTGATCAAGGATTTGAACCGTCACCTCGCCCGCTGATGCCTCCAGATTCAGCGTCAACTCTGCGGCCTCGAGTTCCATCAGCGGAGTTCGGAAACTGCCGCCTGCGGAGCCAGCTTCCCGCGCCACGTAACGGTCGCGTTTCATTTTCACCAGACCAATCTGGCGCTCCTCAAAGCGGTTTACTTTGTGCCCGCTCTTGTAGCCGCCATAGTAGAGATAAATTTCATCGCCGACGAGAACCTGTTCATCAATCCAAGCATGGGCGTGATCCCAGGCGCCCGGCTGCGGATGGCGGTCGAAAAATTTCTCGCGGTCGCGCGTCCAGTGTATGCCATCCCGCGTCCACGCGAGGCTAGTGTAGCCGATGCCGTAAGCGTCGCGCGGCACGGGCGGTTGATCGGCTTTCAAATCATCGCGCAGCACTTTCACCATGCCGACGATCAAGTCGCCGCGGGCAAGATAACCGTCCATGGCATAGAACTGCGTCTCGCCATCGTCCAGCTTGTCATCCGGCGCAAGCACCAGCCACGGTTCGCTCCAGTGCAACAGGTCACTGCTGGCGCTGTGCTTCGTGATGCGCCGCGTCCCCGACCAGGTAGATCCCGTGACGTGGTGGGAACCCGTCGCCACGTAACGCTTGCGCAGCGGATCCCAGAAGAGGCCGGTGATGTCGTGATTGTGGGCAATCAGAACGTCCGGCGAAAGCGGCGTCCAAGCAAGGCCATCAGGCGACGCGGCGACGCGCAAACCACTGCCGTGATACCAGCCGCATTTGAAACGCTCCGCTGGCTTCGCAAACCCCGGCTCTTCATCGATCACGCTCACGCCGAACTGAATCGGCGCCGGGTCCGCCAGCACAAGGTGCGGGCGAATCCAGCGAATGCCATCCTCGGATTCCAGATAGCCAATGTGCGATTGGACAGTGTTGAAGTCTTCAGTGTGAACGCCATACCAGAGCCGGAAGCGCTTGCTGGCAGCGTCTTGGACCACAGTCATATAAGGTTGGAAACAGCCGTCTTCACGACCGGTCACGATAGGATTGGGCATAGTTGGATCGCGCCGCGGCATGTTCACCTTGCGGATGACGTTCGAGCTGCTTTCGATGAGAAACTCGTCGAGCAACAGATGTGCGCCATGCTTGAGGACGATTGGTTCGCGGGCGGAAACCGGCAGCGATGCCGGCGAATAAATGGCCGCAGTATTTTCCTTGCCCGCTGCGGCAACGGCCACGCAGAAAAACAGGCAGACGCTCCACACGCATCTAATTTTGATTTCGCCATTCATCATTCGTTTCAATGTAGCCGCCAGACCCGCGTTCCGAATGGTTCGATCAATTCACGGAATCGTCCCTTCGCCCACGCAGCCGGCTGCGTCCTGAACACAGACTCGCAATTCCGAAAGCGGCCCAAACCCTCAAACGTCACATCCACCGGGTTGCGGTCGGCGTTCACGGCGATGAGCAGCGTGTCGCGGCCCAGCGGTTTCGCGAGCCATTCGATCCCGCGATCCAGGCTGTGGCCGGTGTCCTGATAGTTGAGTTTGAGCGGCAGTTTCACGGCGGGCGCGGCGAGCGCGGCGCGGACTTGCGCCAGTTCGCGGACCACGGTTTTCAGGTCGTTCCACAACGGCGCTTCGGGCGGCGTGTAGCTGAGGCCCCACCAGATCAGGCCGTTGACGCCATGCACCACGGACTGCCACGCCATGAAGCGCAGTTGCGCGGCAGTCGGGTAAAGCACCATCGCCGGGTCGCGGTCCTTGTCGCGGAGCATCTCCCACGCGAAGCCTTGCAAGATCATGAAGACGGCGCGGCGCGGTCCGGCCACGGCGCGCATCTTGTCGGCGTATTGGCCCACCTGGCTGAGTGTGTCGTTGAGCAGATCGCCCTGACGGCCATCGGGCCAGAGCGCATACATTTCGCGGATGCCGCGCGGGATCACGGGATAAATATCGGTGGCCACGATGTCCGCGGCGGGATTGTAGGTCCGCAGCGTGGAGACGAGGTTGGCCGGCTGATGATTGAGGTAGAGCGGGCGCGCAGGATCGAGCCGGCGGATGAACCTCGCGGTGTCGTTGATCTGCGCGGCCGGCGTGCGGATCTTCAACGGCTCTTTCCAGACCAGCGTCGGTTCGTCCTCGGTTTCCCAGAACAACAGCGCGGGATGGTCGCGGAGGGCATCGATGGTTTGGCTCATGCGGGATTCCGCGTCGGCGCGTTTCTCCATCGGAAGCGAGCCGAGCGCGCTCCAGCCCCAAAGGCCGAGGGCGTGCGCCTCGTCGTAGGCGTTCCGCGTGGCACTGCGATGGATGAGGTTGAAGCCCGCTTCGCCTGCCTCGCGCAAAGCGCCCTCGTGCTTCGGCACCTGGTAGAGGCCGAGAATGAACTCGCGCTTGCCCAGCACGCGTAACATGCCGTCGCGGTCAGGACGAGTCTTGGAAGTCTTGGAAGGTGCGGCAGCGAACGCGCTCGTCACCGCAGGCAGCGCGGCGGCGGCGAGCGTTGCGGTTTGAAGAAATTGGCGGCGGTTCATGCTTGTGAAGTCACACGATCCCGGATGTTCGGCGTTTTCTCTCGATGGAATGCAAATGCCAGGCGATGATTGCGAGCAACACCGCCATGAGGATACTCGTCCCCAAGGCCAGAAAATTTGTGTTCCGCATTCCCGCGTGAACGTCGCCGCGAACCAGCCATCCGATCACCTGCTCCTGAACGATGGGGCCGATGCTACCCATGCCGTTGACCAGCCCCGCCACAGCCACGGCGTTTTTCTCGCCGGCGACTTGAACGGAAGCCGCTCCACAAAGCAATGTGTCCGGCCCGTAAAGCATGAAGCCCACCAGTCCGAAACACAGGGCACCGACGATCGGGCTTCCTCCGAATTGGATGACGGCGACATACCCCACGATCACACCGACGGCCATGCACGCCCCTACCGCAGCCCAATTGCCCTTGAACCAGCGGTCCAGCGCCCAGCCGGCCAGGATCACGCCGCCCACACCGGCGAAGTCGAACACCTGCGAGTAGTAGCTGGCGCGGGCGACATCCAGGCCCTGGATATTCAGAAACGCGGGCAGCCATGAATCGAGGGCGTAACGGAGGAACTTGATGCAGAAGTAACTCGCGCCCATAGCCAGAATGATTGGATTCATGGCCAACTGCGCGTATTGCTTGAACGTCACGCGATCCGCTTGTGAGGCTTCCACTGTCCTCGTCCCGGGCGATTGTTCGTTCACAATGGGTTCAAGGCCGACATCTTGCGGACGATTGCGCTGCCAAAAATAAACAAGCCACCAGATTGCGAAACCCAGCAGTGTGCATCCATAGAACGACCAGCGCCAGCCGTAGCTTCCGAGCAGAAAGCCACCCAGCGATTTGACCAGCATGTTGCCGAACAGATAATTCGTGGACCACACGCCCATGATCCGGCCGCGCTCGGCGGGGCGAAGCCACTGGGACACCGCACCAACGCTCCCCGGCCAACCGGCGGCCTGGACGAGTCCGTTGAAAAACATGAAGACAAGAAACGTGGCGAACGAGTTGGCAAAACCAAAGAGCACGTTGCACACAATGGAAAAGCCGAGGCCTCCCAGGAGCAGCACCCGCGGACCCCAGCGGCGTCCAATGAAGCTGTTGATAAAAAGGCCCAGCATGTAGGCCACGAGGTAGGCAGTCCAGATGTGCGCGGTGTCACCCAGTTCCCAATTAAGATCTTTCGCGATGGTCGTCTTGCAAATCGTGAACACCTTGCGCGTGAGATAAAATCCGCCGTAGGCAAGGTAGGTGGCAATGAGGATGCGCCATCGCCATGTCACTTGCCCGGGTGACAAAGCTGTTGGTGCCGAAGCAGGAGGCAATTTATCCACGGCGTAAACTCCGCACGCTCTCTATCAAGTAGTCGAGCGCCTCGCGCGTTTGGCGCGGGTTGATGGGCAGCGTGACCAGTCGTTCGGCAACGGCTTCCGCCACTGGAAATTGTCCTTTGCGGAAACCCCGGTTCTTGAACGCGGTGGCATAGTGCAACGGCGTGTAATGCGTTCCCACTTTGACGCCCCTCTCGTGGAGCATCGCGTGGATGAAGTCGTCCTTCGTCCGGCCGAACTTCGCGGGGTCAATCTGGATTGGGTAAAGATGAAAGACGTGTTTGTTGCCGGGTAGCACGGTCGGCAGGGTGATTCCCGGCACGTCGTGCAGCCCCGCGGAAAGATACGCGGCGTTGTCAATGCGGCGTTGATTTAGTCCGTCTAGTTTTCGCAATTGCACCACACCCACCGCACCCTGGACATCGGTCATGCGGAAATTGTAGCCGCAGTCATCGAAGTCCTGAAACCAAAACCGCTGGCCCATCGGGAAGCGCGCCTCGTCAAGCGTGCAGTATTTCGTGCTGCGGCCATACACCCGCGTGCAGTGCGAACGATAGAGCGCCACGCGCTCGAAGATCGCCGGGTCGTTCGTCACCACCATGCCGCCCTCGCCAAGCGTGGAAATATTTTTCTGCTCGTGGAAACTAAAGCAGCCGGTCGCGCCCATGCTGCCGGCCTTGCGTCCCTTGTATTCAGCACCGACTGCATGGCAGGCGTCCTCCACCACCGCCACGCCGTGCCGCTGCGCGATGGCGAGAATGGCATCCATGTCGCAGCACTGGCCGTAGAGATGCACTGGGAAAATGGCTTTCGTGTTCGGAGTAATTTTCGCTTCGATCTGGCGCGGGTCGAGGTTGCAGGTCTCGGGATCAATGTCCACGAAATCCACTTCGGCCCCCAGCGTGACACCGGCAGCGGCGGTGGCGATCCACGTCATCGGCGTGGTGATGATGCGGTCGCCGGGTTTTATCCCCAGACCCACTAGCGCGAGGAACAACGCAGCGGTGCCGTTGCTGACTGCACGGGCATGGGCCGTCCCGCAGTAAGCCGCAAACTCTTTTTCAAACTGGATGCAAGCCTCGCCGCTTGTGGGCGCTCCCTGGCGCAGCACCTCCAGCACGGCGCGCTCCTCGTCGGCGCCATACTCCGAGCCGTATTTGATTTGCAGATCGAATTTGATCTTGGGCGCGCTCATAAAAGCTGAGTCTCCGCCATTTTCAGAATCAAGGAAAGCCCTTCGTCGAGGTTGCGCATCGGCGTTTTGAGATTGGCGCAAGCTTTGGCGTTGTCGAGCGAAACGTCCCTTGGTCGCGCCGCCCGGCCCGGGGTTTTGGCCGCCACCTGCTCCGCCACGAGATGCTTGGGAAACCCGAATCGCACCGCGATCTTCTGCGCCATTTTATAGCGGCTCAATCGGTCTTGGCCGGCGAGATGAAAAATGCCGTGGTGGTTGCCCGCCGCGAGTTCGAGCAACGCCCGTCCCACCGTGATGACATCCACCGGCGTGCGAACTTCATGCTCCGGCACGGCGACCGTGCGACCGGCTTTGAGCGCGGAAATCATGCGGGGGAGAAACGAATTACCCGCGCCCAACACCGGCAAGCCGACCACCAGCGCCAAGCGCGTAATGACCGCCTGAGCGCCGAGGCGGGCCGCAATTTGCTCGGCTTCCACTTTGGTTTCAGCGTAGAAGTTCACCGGGCCGGGCAGATCGTCTTCGTCGTAAGGTGCATGTTCACCGTCGAAGATGGTGTCCGTTGAGCACAACACAAACTTGCAGGCGGTTTCGCCGCACATCTCCGCGAGCGAGCGCGTCAACTCCACGTTGACAGTTCGCGCCAGTTCCTGATGCATCTGGCAAAAATCAATGTCCGCCAATGCCGCCGTGTGAATCACCGCATCCGGTCGGACGTTCTGGAATAGCTGCGACAATTGAACGGGCGCAAGTGGATCGCAAGTGTGCCACAGCAAATTTTCCCGACGCGCGAGCGGTTCGCCGCGCGAGACCGCGTGAACCTCCCAGTCATCGCCCGCCTGCGCGAGCACACTGCCGGCCACAAAGCCGTTGGCACCCGTCACAAACAACTTTTTCCTGGCGGTCATTTTTCTGTCGAACTGCGAAGATCGGATTGAGCTACAAAATTCCTTTGACCAGTTGCGCCTCTTCCGTTGGACCGATCAAGCGTTGGTTCAAACCGAGATACGGATAGCTGAAGCGATGCGCGTCGAGGCCGAGTTGATGGAGAATTGTCTGCTGCAAATCGCGCACGCTCACCTTGTCACGCACGACGTTGTAGCCGAATTCATCGGTCTCGCCGTAAGTGATGCCGGGCTTGATGCCGCCGCCGGCCAGCAACATGGTGAAACTGTTGGGATGATGGTCGCGGCCCAAAAACGTGGAGCCGTTGCGCGCTTCGTTCATCGGCGTCCGCCCGAATTCGCCGCCCCAAACCACCAGCGTCTCGTCCAGCAGACCGCGTTGTTTCAAATCCGTGATGAGGGCGGCGCACGCCCGGTCCACGTCCTGGCATTTCTTGGGCAGGCCGGTGACAAGATCATTGTCCTTGCTGGTGCCGTGCATGTCCCAGCCCCAATCGAAAAGTTGCACCATGCGCACACCTTTCTCGATCAACCGGCGGGCGAGCAGACAGTTGTTGGCGAACCCGCCTTCGCCCGGCTTCGCGCCATAGAGTTCGCGGATGGCGGCCGGCTCCTTGGAAATATCAAAAATCTCCGGCACGCTGATCTGCATCCGATACGCCAGTTCATACTGCTCGATGCGCGTCACGGTTTCCGGGTCGCCGTAAAGTTTCGCCTCGGCTTCGTTCAAACTCCGCAACGCATCGAGGCTGCGGCGGCGGCTTTCGCGGTCCATGCCCGGCGGGTCGTTGGCGTAGAGAATCGGCTCGCCGGTTGTGCGACATTGCACGCCTTGATAAACGCCCGGTAAAAAACCGCTGCTCCAAAGCGCCTTGCCCCCGCTCGGATCGGAGCCGCCGCTCGACAGCACAATGAAGCCGGGCAGGTCCTGGTTTTCACTGCCCAAGCCGTAAGTAACCCACGAACCGAGCGAGGCGTTGCCGGGCCGCGCCAGCCCGGTGAAAAGAAAAAGCTCCGCCGGCGCGTGATTGAACTGATCAGTAAAGCACGACTTCACAATGCAGAGGTTGTCGGCAATCCCCGCCAGATGCGGCAAGAGTTCGCTGACCCACGCGCCGCTCTTGCCGTGCTGTTGGAATTTGTGCGGCGAACCGAGCATCTTCGGAACGCCTTTGATGAACGCAAAGCGTTTCCCTTGAAACAGCGACTCCGGACACGGCTGCATGTGCAGTTCGTTCAGCTTCGGCTTGTAATCGAACAGGTCCAGCGAGGGCGGCGCGCCGGCCATGTGCAGGTAAATGATGGACTTGGCGCGGGCTGGAAACATCGGCGGTTTGACGGCGAGCGGGCCGGCCGCCGCCCCGAAAGCTTTCGGGGGAGCGCCCAAGCCATCGCGCGCAAACAAACCGCCGAGCGCGATACCGCCGAGACTCAGTCCCGCGCGGGCAAAAAAATGCCGGCGCGTCATTGCGCGCGCGTTGGCCAGTCGAAAATTCAGTGATTCCATAAAATGCAAATGGCCGGGTGCGACGTCATCCTTTCGTCAAGACGCCATCCAGATTCAACAACACATTCGCCACCACCGTCCACGCTGCCGCTTCGCCGGCGGTCAATCCCGACGGCAACGGGCCGAGCGGTTCCGTCGCGAGCTTGGCCGCGTCCTTTTCGGCGGCACGATAGTGGGCCAGTTCCGATTCATACAAATTCTTCAGCGCGGCAATCTGAGATTCTACTGGCGGTCGGGCCAGCACCAGCTTCAAGCCGAAGCGAAGTCGGTCTTCAATGGTCGCCCCGCCCTCCGCCACCAGCCGCCGGCCCAACGCCTGCGCCGCCTCGACATAGACCGGATCGTTCAACGTCACGTAGGCTTGCAGCGGCGTGTTCGTGGGCAAACGCCGGAACGTGCAGCTTTCCCGGCTCGGCGCATCGAACGTCGTCATGCTTGGATACGGAACAGTGCGCCGCCAGACGGTGTAGAGGCCGCGCCGATAACGATCCTCGCCCGCGCTCGTGGGATAGGCGCGCGCGCCATCGAACGCCACGCGCCACAAACCGTCCGGCTGCGGCGGATACACGCTCGGCCCGCCGAGCTTGTGACTGAGCAATCCGCTCAAAGCCAGCGCCTGGTCTCGGATCATTTCCGCGTCCAGCCGGCGGCGCGGGGCGCGCGAAAGCAACCGGTTGCGCGGATCCTTTCGCAAAAGCTCCGGCGTGACGCGCGCCGTTTGCTGATACGTTGCGCTTGTGACGAGCAGCTTCAAAAACCGTTTCTGATCCCAGCCGTTGTCCCGCAATTCCACTGCGAGCCAGTCGAGCAACTCCGGATGACTCGGCAACGAGCCTTGCGTGCCGAAGTCCTCCTCGGTTTCAACGAGGCCAAGCCCAAAAATTTGCGCCCAGAGTCGGTTCGCCGTGACGCGAGCCGTCAGCGGGTTCTCTGGGCTCATCAGCCATCGGACCACGCCCAGCCGGTTCGTCGGCGCAGCAACGGGCCAGGCGTGAAACGCCGCCGGAACGCCCGCAGATAATTCTTCGCCTGGTTCGAGGTAATTGCCCTTGTTCATCAAACGGGTGACGCGGTGTTTGTCCGCCGCCAGGTCGCGCATAATGGGCAATTGCGCGGGCTTGATGGCGTCGAGTGCTTTTTGCACCGGCTCGATCTGCCGGCGAAGGTCAGCCGTGGCGTCAGCGTATTGCTGATACCATTGCAGGAGTTCCCGTTTTTGATCAGGTGATCTTTGTTCCGGCGCGATGGCCAGGAGCGAGTCCACGTTGGTCGTCGTCGCGACCGACGGCAAGGTGGATTCCGTCAGCGCCAGACGAAACCGTCCCAGCGTGTGCCGCTCGCCGAAATTTTGGACCAGCTTGACGGTCACTTCGCCCGCCGCCAGCGGCGTAGCAAATTCAAAGATCGCCGTCTGCGCTTTGCCCGCGCTGCCGCCGTTGGCCCAGCCTTCCTTCGCCTTGGGATTTTTCTCCACCATCCCGCTCAGGCGGGACACTTCGAAACCGCTCTGGCTGAACGTCGCCGTGGCGCGTTGCAAAACCACCGGCACTTCATCAGGTTTCAACGATGCGCTCGGGTTCGGCGCGGCGGAATTGGTCGTGGCCCAGATGGGCTTCCGGTCGGCGTCCAGCGTGCGCAAATGAAAACCTGCCAGCCGCTCGCCGATCTCGCCGCCGGTTCGATTCCAGACCACGACTGAATCCAGCGTTTTCTCTTCACCCAAATCCACTTCCCACCAAGGATCCTTTTCCGATTTGGTGTGCGTGGTGGATTTCGCGGTCTCATAATCCCCGTTTGTGTTGCCGTCAATGGCCCGTTCCGCCGCGCCCTCAAAATCCACACTCGACTGCGACGCCTTGCCTTTGAGCGCCAGGTTTTCGCCGCCGCTCAACACCTGCACTTCGGCGAGCGACAAAATGCGTTCTTTGCCCGGAAGCTCAATCCGGACAAACCGCGCGCGCTTCGATTCTTTCGCTTCCGGTTGCGCGGAAATCTCCAGTGCATTCAGAACAAAACCGCCGCTGTCAGTCCGGCCCGGCCCGTGAGCCGGAAGGGAATCATCCGGCAGAACTTCAAGGCGGAGCGCCGTTGCCTTGCCCAACAGCGACTTGAACTTCACCGTGTAAGTGTCCTTGTCCGGCGAATTCGTGCCCGCGAGCAGCGACTGATCGGCCAGCTTCGTGAACGCTGTTCCTTTGGCCGATTCAAATTCGCGGGCTTCGACAATTTTCCATGTCCCAGCCGACTGGTTCACCTTTTCCCAATCCGCGAACTCCCTCGCCACGGCCGGATCGTCAACTGAAATTTGTTTTTTCAGGGCGGCAATTTCACCGTTCAACTTCGCCATCTTTTCCTGCTGCTCTTTTGTCGGCCAGGGCATCACGGGCCGTTCGTCCGGCTGGTCATTGTCCTCGGTCTGATTAAAGAACGCGTAGAACTGGTAGTATTCCTTCTGCGTGATCGGATCAAATTTGTGCGTGTGGCATTGCGCGCAACCCATCGTCAGCCCCATCCACGCCTGCAACGTGACATTGACGCGATCCTTCACGGCGGCCACGCGCCACTCCTCGTCGTCCGTTCCGCCTTCGACGTTCGTCATGGTGTTGCGATGGAAAGCCGTGGCCACGAGTTGTTCCCCGGTCGGCTGCTCCAGGAGATCGCCGGCAAGTTGCGCCAATGTGAACTGGTCAAACGGCAGGTTGTGATTGAATGCAGCGATGACCCAGTCGCGATACGGCCATGGATTGTTCGGGCGCAGCGAATCCGTTCCGTAGCCGTAAGAGTCGGCGTAACGCGCAAGATCGAGCCACATGCGCGCCCACTTCTCGCCGTAAGCGGGCGACGCCAGCAAACGATCCACAACCTTCTCATACGCGTCCGGCGATTTGTCGTTGACGAAATCCCCGACCTCGGTCGGTGTCGGCGGCAGGCCGATCAAGTCCAGTGAAAGCCTGCGAATGAGCGCGTAACGATCTGCCTGCGGCGAAGGCCTGAGCTTGTTGGCTTCCAACCGCGCCAGAATGAAGCGGTCAATGGCGTTCTTCGGCCATGACCGCTGCTTGATTTTCGGCAGCGCGGGCCGCACCGGTTTCGTGAACGACCAATGGCCGGCGTAAGGCGCGCCTTGCTGAACCCAATTTTTGAGCAAAGCTATTTCCGGCGGTGTCAGCGGATGTCCGGCCTTGGGCGGCGGCATGACTTCCTCGGGATCGCGGCTGGTGATGCGGCGGATCATTTCGCTGTGCTTCAAATCACCCGGCTTGATGGGAAAAATTCCGTCGCGTTCCTGCGTGGCCTGCTCGCGCAGGTCGAGGCGCAGCTTGGCTTTGCGGGCATTGTCATCCGGGCCGTGACAGGGAAAACATTTCGCCGAAATGACCGGACGGATCTGCGAATTGAAATCCACCTTGTCCTTCGCCGCCGCCGCATTGGAATGAAGAATGAAGAATGAAGAATGAAGAAGTAAAAGCAAACCTCCTCGGAAAATTCTGCGTTCTACATTCTTCATTCTAAATTCTCCTTCGCGCCGGCCGGCTTCGCAAAAGGGTGATCGCGCTTGATTCATCGCGCCCAGCATAACCACCGGTGGCGCTGATTCAAGGTTCACATGCGAACATCCGCCGTCAACTTCGGGAGGCGAACCACTTCGCTTGAGCCACGGCGTTTTGATCCAATAAACTTTTTCGCCGGTGATTTTTTGGCGTCCGGATTCCACGGAAAAATGAGGGCTGGATAACGCCTGACCGGGCAAGTGTCATTAGTTGTTGGTCAGGGAAGTGTCAATAGTTCTAGGTCAGTC
>CAYMCQ010000008.1:0-82733 GCA_964389025.1 uncultured Verrucomicrobiota bacterium | reverse complement strand
CGAGAACGCCGTCGAATCCATGACTTTCAAACGCTTTTGAAGCGCGTCGAAATAACTGAGTTGCGAGTAGCGTTTTGCTTTTGGATTCTTCTTCGGGTCGCTGTCGTAGATGCCATCCACCTTCGTCGCCTTCAAAATCACTTCCACGCCGATCTCATTCGCGCGCAAAGCTGCGGCGGTGTCAGTGGAAAAAAATGGATTGCCCGTGCCGCCGCCAAAAATCACCACGCGGCCTTTTTCCAGATGCCGCACCGCGCGGCGGCGGATGAACACCTCGGCGACTTGCGCCATTGAGATCGCGGTCTGCACGCGGGTGGCGACGCCGGTTTTTTCAAGCGCGTCCTGCAACGCGAGCGCGTTGATGATCGTCCCCAGCATCCCCATGTAATCGGCCGTGGCGCGCTCGATCCCTTTTTCCGTCCCCTGCAAACCGCGAAAAATATTTCCGCCGCCCATGACGATGACGATCTGCACCCCAAGCTCGTGGACTTCCTTGATCTGGTTGGCCATGCTCTGCAACGCCCCGGCAGCGATGCCCACGCCCGCCTCGCCGCCAAGCGCCTCGCCACTGAGTTTCAGAAGTATCCGGCTGTATTTTGGGCTGGTTTTTTTCATGGCGCAAAGTCGGCGGAAATGCCGCGAGGTTTCTAGCAGCAGCATCGCGGCGCGTCAAATCAAAGTCCGCGTTGACAAAATCCTTCGGGTGGAACAGGCCTCTGGCCTGTTGTTTCAGGCGTCCCGCCTGAAACTGTCGGGGGGAGTCAGGACTTCCGAGTGATCAAGTCCAACGGCGCGCCTGAGTCTCGCAACGAAATTCGGCGGGACGCCGAATTTGACGGGCGAGACGCCTGTGCCACCACCGAAAATCTATGCCGCCGGCGATTCGCCAACCTGAAACCGCACGAACCGGCGAATCGTGATCTCATCGCCGAGCTGCTTGGCGATCGAGCCGACGTGCTGCTGGACGGAGATTTCGGAATTCTTTTTCACGAAGCCCTGATCCACAAGGCAGGAGGTCTGGAAAAATTTTTCCAGCTTGCCCTGCACGATCTTTTCGATGGCCTGTGGAGGTTTGTTCTTCACCTGCTCGGCGGCGATCTCTTTTTCCTTCGCAAGCACGTCGGCGGGAATCTCGCTGCGCGTCACGGTCAACGGGTGCGCGGCGGCGATTTGCAGCGTGATGTCCTTGACCAACTGCTTGAAGTCATCGCTCGCCACGGTGCTGTCCTTGCCTGCGCCGACTTCGACGAGCACACCGACTTTCGCGCCGGTGTGGATGTAGGCCGCGACCATTCCATTGCCGCTGACTTCCATCCGATTGTGCCGGGAAATCTTGATGTTCTCGCCGATCTTTCCGACGGCAGCGATGCGGTCGGCTTCGAGGTCAACGCCTGGGTTCGCAGCAAGTTTCTTTGCGATGTCGTCGCAGAAAACTTTGAAGCTGTCGTTGCGAGCCACAAAATCCGTCTCGCAATTGATCTCCACGAGCACGCCGACCTTGGCGCCGGCCTGCACGTTCTGGGCGATGACGCCTTCGTTCGCCGCGCGCGCGGCTTTCTTCGCGGCGCCGGCGATCCCTTTTTTACGAAGGATATCACCCGCTGTATCCAGGTTTCCGTTCGCTTCGACGAGCGCTTTTTTGCAATCCATCAAGCCCGCGCCGGTCATCTCGCGAAGTTTTCCGACGGAGGCAGCAGTTATTTCAGCCATAAATCTGTTGAGAGTTAAAAATCAAGTGTTGAGAGTTTTCCCGACAACCAGACGCGGGAAAAAATTTCAAGCTAGGGCGCGGCGGGCGCAGTCGCGGCTTCCGCAACGGGAGCTGGAGCCGGCGCAGCTTCAGTGGGCTGTTCCGCTTTGCGTCCGTATTTAGCCTGATATTCGCCTTGCGCTTCTTTGATGACCTGGCCGACCGTGTTCAAAATAAACCGCACCGAGCGGATCGCATCGTCATTTCCTGCGATGGGAAAATCCACCAGCTCAGGATCGCAATTCGTGTCCACGAGCGCGACGATGGGAATCTTCAACCGGCGGCCTTCGGCGACGGCATTGTGCTCGCGCTTGATGTCCACCACGAACATCGCGGCTGGCATCTTGTCCATGCCGCGGATTCCATCAAAGTATTTGAACTGGCGCGCGGCTTCGCGGCGGATCATGGATTGCTCCTGCTTCACGTATTGATTGATCGTGCCGTCGGCTTCCATCTTCTCGATCTCCTTCATGCGGGCGATGGATTTTTTCACCGTGGCGAAATTCGTGAGCGTGCCGCCGAGCCAGCGTTCGGTGGAAAAAAATTGCCCGCACTCCTTCGCGGTCTCCTTCACCGACAGTTGCGCCTGTTTCTTCGTGCCGACGAACAGCACGCGCCCACCCTTGGCGATGGTGTTCGAGAGAAAGTTGCACGCCGCTTCGAGCTGCGTGGCCGTCTTGCTGAGGTCAATGATGTGAATGCCGTTGCGCGCATCGAAGATGAACGGCTTCATTTTGGGATTCCAACGCCGGGTCTGGTGACCGAAGTGAACGCCCGCTTCCAACAATTCCTTAACGCCTACATTCATTGCTAATTTCCTTTGGTTACAGATTTTCGCAGAGGATTAAGAGAAAGATTAAGATTATGATTAAGAATCCTCCAGCGAACTTTCCCGACTGCCGTTTCTTAATCTTAATCTTTCTCTTAATCTTAATCAGACCGCAAAAACCATCCCGCGGAACACGGGATTGAGTTTGATGTTATTATGGCCAATCGAGTTCACACGAACTCAAGCGAGGGCCGTTTGCTTTATTCCGAACGATTCAGTCCGAAACAAAGGCCGGTCAAAATATCAAAGGAAACCGAAGTGGCAATGATTATTTTCCAGTTTTCGATTGCGTCCCGACCAGGACAAAACGTGAATAGCCGTGGGTGCAACCCACGGTTTGCGCGCCTCGAATTGTTCGACCCCGCAAGGGTCGAATGTTTCCGGGTTTCGCGCACCGCAGGTTTCACCTGCGGCTATTCACATTTGGCCTCTCCGAGGCCAGCCTAGTCAGCAACTGCAATTTTTCTCGACAGCCAACTTTTCGAGTCGCAAGGTGAAATTTGTGAAATGGAATGACGGCAAAGTCACAGCATCCTTGCTGATACGTTAAACATAACTGGCGTGTCTCGTGAACAAACCTTTTCCACCTCGACCCGAGAAGGACTTCGTTATTTGTTGTATCGCTTGGGATTTAGACATTGTGCAGCGCCACACGAAAGCGGGCTTCGACCACATACCCGACGGCATTATTTATCGGCGGTTCTTCCAATTCATCGACTTTATCCAGCGCCATGGTTTCACGGTCCGCACGATTGCTACATCGCTCGCCGACATCACGGCAGACACTGCCCTTCGCAATTCCGACCTGACCGACGCTGGTTTCCGTTTCATCCAATACGCCGAGCATCGCTGGTGCAATCGCCTTTACAAGGACACTGGCTCAGACAAGGAGATTGCCTTTCTGGAACGCTGGTTTCAGAAATTCCAGCAGCTCGGCGATTTTAGCTTATGATCGTCATTCAAAGTAACCACGGCACTTAAGGCCGAATTTTCCCGTCTCTTTTCATGCCGAAAAAAAATTCCATTTCGCCCACCTGCAAAATCTGCATCCTCACCGGCGGATTGAGCCGGCGCATGGGACGTGACAAAGCCCGTTTGCGTCTCGGCAATCGGACGATGCTCGGCCACATCCGCGCCACGGCCAAGTCCACCGGACTTCCCATGCGAACCATTTCCCGCGACCTCATCGCGCGCTGCGGCCCGCTCGGCGGAATTTTCACCGCGCTCAAAACCACCCGCGCCCACGCCGTCCTCTTTCTCGCGTGCGACATGCCGTTCGTTTCCGCCGAGTTGCTGGAATTTCTGGTCGGCAAATTCAGCCCGAAACAATCCGCGCTTTTCACACAGGCAAACCGGCAGGTCGGTTTTCCATTCTTGATCGCCCGCAACAAGTTGAGCGTCGTAGAAAAACAAATCGCGCGGAAAGAATTTTCCATTCACAAACTCGCGCCCGCCTTGCGCGCCCGCAAAATCAAACCGCCGCGACGGTTTGCCGGTCAATTGCAGAATATCAACACGCTCGCGGAGTTGAAGCAGGCGCGGCGAACCCTCGGAGGGCGGAGTTATACGACGCCCCAACTTCCTTCTCATTGAGTCTTGGTTAGGGACTCGTGTAACTCGTCCCTCCGAACGAACGAACGCCTCGCTTGTCAAAGCCACGCCGCTCAATTATCATTTCAGCCATGTTGAAAAAGCTATTTTGCCTTTGCCTGTTTCTCTTTTGCGGTCTGCTATCGTTGCCGGGAGACACGATTCAACTCAAGGAAAAGGCCGCCATCACCGGCAAAATCATCGCTGACAAAAAAGACCAGGTCGCTGTGGACATCGGCTACACAGTCATCCTCGTCCCGAAAAATCAAATCGCGAAAATCACGACCTCCGACGAAGCGCCTTTGCCGAAAGCAAAACAAGCCGCCACGCCGAAAACTGAAAAGCCGCAGGCAACGATCGCTCCCGCAGCCACCGCAGGATTTTATTCCGTGGCTACAAAATCTCCTCCGCTGCAAAGCGTCCGCGACTTGGTCACCCAAATCGGCGAAGCGGTCGTGCAAGTCCGCACGCCGGGAGGCCTTGGCTCCGGTTTTATCATCAACGAGGACGGTTATTTGATCACGAATTTCCACGTCATCGAAGGCGAGACGCAAATCTCAGTGGAGGTTTATCATCAGAAGGACGGCCAGCTTGACCGCAAGAGTTACAAGCAGGTCCGCATCATCGCCATCAACAAATTCGAAGACATGGCGCTGCTGAAGATTGACGACAAGGATGCGCCGAAGTTCGCGAGAGTCTTGATTGGCGATTCGGACGCGCTCGCCGTTGGCGAACGGGTTTTTGCCATCGGCAGTCCGCTGGGACTTGAGCGCACCGTAACCGAGGGAATCCTCAGCACCAAGACGCGCCAGATTCAGGGCGAACTCTATTTGCAAACGACGGCGCAGATCAATCCCGGCAACAGCGGCGGGCCGCTGTTCAACATGGCCGGCGAAGTCGTCGGCGTGACGAACATGAAGATCACCTTCGGCGAGGGTTTGGGATTTGCGATTCCGATTTCGGCGGTGAAATTTTTCCTCGACCATCGCGACGCCTACACCTACTCGACCGACAATCCGAGCAACCCGTATCGCTACCTCGAACCGCCAAGCCGGATTCAGAAGGCGTCGGCGGAAAATTAAAGCGGAAAACTTCGCAACTTTCCGCCAACTCGAACCTTTCATTGATATGAAAAAAAACATTCGCGCGCGTCTCGGCTGGTTTTTGACTTCAGCTTTTCTTTGCGGCCTTCTGGGGACGGCGGGTGCCGCGCCGGTTCCGTCGGCGGAAAAAATTCTGCCGGACGACACGATTTTTCTGCTGACGATCCCGGATTTTGCGAAGGCGCGCGGGATTCTAAAAAATTCTCCGATGGTCCAGCTCTGGAACGATCCCGCGATGAAACCGTTCCGGGAAAAATTCATGGAGAAGGTCAAAAACGAGCATCTCCAGCCACTGGAGCGTGAGTTGGGCGTGAAGTTTTCCGACTACATCAATCTTCCGCAAGGGCAGGTGACTTTTGCCGTCGTGCAAAACGGCTGGCAGGGGAAAAGCGAGAAACCGCCGGCGATGCTCCTGTTGCTCGACACGAAAACGAAGAGCGGCCAGCTCAAGAAAAACCTCGCCGGCTTGAAAAAGAAATGGGTGGACGCGGGCAAAAAGATACGGACGGAAAAAATCCGCGACGTGGAATTTTCAGTCGTCCCAACTTCCGGCGAGGAACTCAATGCGCTCAAGAAGATGATTCCCGGCAGGCCGGCTCAAGAGCCATTGAATCCCGAAGACAAGGCAAAACAACCCAAGCACGAATTTTTTATCGGGCAAATGGACTCGCTGCTGATTGTCTGCGACGCGGCGAATGTGATTGAAAAAGTCCTCAGCCGATTGGGCGGTGGCAGCGTGCCTTCGCTTGGCGATCTGGCTGCATACCAGTCGAGCCACAACAGTTTGTTTCGCGACGCGCCGCTTTACGGCTGGGTCAACACGAAAACATTGTTTGATATTCTCACCAAATCCATCGCGGGCGAAGCGGAGGAATCGCCGTTAATGACTCTGCGTCCCGACAAAATCATCGCGGCGACAGGGCTTGGCTCGCTGAAGACGGCTGCGTTCAGTGTCACGGATTCCAGCGAGGGTTTGATGGTGAATGTTTTTCTCAGCGCGCCGGAGGCGAACCGCCAGGGCCTTTTGAGAATCATTGCCGGCGATGCAAAGGAGGCTTCGCCGCCGCCGTTTGTCCCCGCCGACGCGGTCAAGTTTTTACGCTGGCGCGCCGACGGACAAAAAGCCTGGGCAACGCTGGAAAAAATGTTCGATGAAATCAGCCCGCAAATCATGGGCAGCATCAATTTCCTGCTTGATGCCGCGGCGGCGGGCGCGAAGGAAAAAGATCCCGACTTCGATTTGAAAAAGAGCCTCATCGGAAATCTTGGCGATGACATCGTCACTTACCAGAAAGCAGCGCGCGGCAACACGGTCTCGGAATTGAGTTCGCCACCATCGTTGGCACTCATCGGCTCGCCGCATCCCGAGCAACTGGCGGCGGCTTTCAAAAGCATTTTTGCCTTTTTCCCAAGCGGCGACCCGGGCGCGCCGCCGAAGGAGCGTGAATTTATCGGACGCAAAATTTATTCGACGGCGCTTCCAAGCCTGCCATTGCCCGGCGCGAAACCCGGCGAATCAAAAACTCTCCACTACGCGGCGAGTGGCGGATATGTGGCGCTTTCAACGGACGCTTCGATGCTCGAAGAATATCTTCGCAGCAGTGAGAAACCGCAAAAGTCTTTGCGCGAAACAGCCGGTTTGACCGCTGCGGCGCAAAAAGTCACAGGCGCGGGCACGAGTTTGTTTGGATTTAAAAACCAGGCTGAAACGATGCGGATGGTTTTGGAACTTTTGAAGAAGGATCCGACTGCGTTGAACCGGAACAAGTTTGCCGCCATTCCCGGCCTCGCTCCTGCCGGCGACGATAAAGATACGAAGCCATGGATTGACGCCGCGCTGCTGCCGGGCTTCGACAAAGTTTCCAAATATTTTTATTTCACGGTTTACGGCGTCAGTGCAAACGTCGAAGGGCTGTCGTTGAAATACTTCATGCCCGTTCCGCCGCAACTCAAGAAGACTGCCGAAGCGCCGGCGAAATAATTCCCAATTTCTTCAAGCGGGACTGACCGCCTTATTTGAATTTAGCGAAGCGCGCATCTATCTCTGGGCGAAGCTCAATTCCCACTTTCTCAAACACGACAAGCAATTCTTCGTAAGCGCCTTTGCCTCCTAGAAAATCCCAAAACTCTTCTGCCACCAGTAATTCTTCCGGCGAATCATAAAGCCCGGCCAATGTCCAACGTTGGTAGGGTTCTGGTTCATACGGCTTGTAGCGAATAGCCAGGCCCGTCTTTAGTTTTGCTTTGGGGTTCGCCTGCAACCGATACGCCGCCCATTCGAGCATCTTGCGCTTGTGAGCCTTGAACTCGTCCATGTTTGGCTTGGCGGTTTTGAGATCGAAAAAAAATCCATGTCATCTTTTGCGATGAGAAAAAGATCAACGCGCGCTTCTTCACGGTTTTGATTGTGCCCGTGTTCGCGACTTTGCGGACGCGATTTGTTTAATCCCGTCGGGATTAAATCATTTAGCCCAGGGTTGCGAGGAACGAGCTACCCTGGGTGAACATGGAATCAAATCATCAACCCTGAAAGGGTTGAATCAATCCCACACATACCGCTCATCGAATTCCACGTTGTAACGTTCCAGAAATTTCCGAAATTCGTCTTGAAACGAAACCTTGCAGTGATGTTCCTCCTGTCCGGCGATATACTTTCGCACTTCTTCAACCTGCGAATAGCCGATTGAAAAAATGCCGTAGCCATTCTGCCATGCAAAATCGTGCAGGTCGGGACTTTTGGTCTTGAGCCATAACGACGAGCCGCGTTTGACTTCTTTCACCATTTTCGCCGCCTCACAAGTGCGCGAGAGCGTTGAGAGAATGTGAACGTGGTCTTCCACACCGCCAATGATGAGCGGCTGGCAATCGAGATTCGTCAGAATGCCGCCGAGGTAGCGATGCAATTCCTCCCGGAACGGGACGTCACGCAGAAACGGACGACGATCTTTAGTCGAAAACACCGTGTGTAAAATAATTTTCGCGAGCGATTGCGGCATGGCGGGATGATGCGACAGGCGGGCGAGTGATTCAACCCTTTCAGGGTTGATGATTTCGTGACGCAAACCCAGGGTAGCTCGTTCCTCGCAACCCTGGGCTGAATGATTTGAATCCCGTTGGGATTGGTTTTAACCCGCAGCAGTTTGGAGCGCCATCTTTTGAAATTCAGTGTAGCCGATTTCGCGGTAGCACTCTCTGCAAATATAGAAAGCAACGTTGCGATCTTGGGTTTCGACAAATTCCCCATTGCCATCAACTACGTCGGCAGCAGTATCAAATACTTCCAAAAACTCGTCTTTGTTTCCGCATTTACATTGGTAAGCCATATTCAAACTCCAATCTGGTGACGCAAATCACGCAACCGACCTTCCGCCATGTAAAGCACGCCAACGTCTTCCGGCAGCACGTTTCTGAATCGGTCTTTGATTTCTGGTTGAGTATCCACGACTTGGTTGTATCGCTTTATCTCATTTGAAATGATGACCAGTGGCGTGTTGTATTCACGCAGAGTCGCAAGCCTACCAACTCCCGACCAAACGCCGGTTGAAAACTCCACCTCAAATGCTCGTTCTGGATAGAACAGCTTGCCTGTTTGTCGAAACCAAACGACATCAATGTTTCTCAACGAATCGTAATTTGCATATTGGAGTTCTGGGCATTTATCCAGCTTGGCTATTTCACCAAGCTCTCGCTGGTTAAACTTCTTCGATTTGTTCGGGCAATACGTCGAATAGCCGCGAATGTTTCCTATCTCCAGTAATCTGCCTTGCAAGACAGTGTGAAAACTTTGTTCGACAGAAGTTTGTTCTGCGGACTTCTTGGTTACGGCCAAGAGCGTGTCCCAGCGGTTGAGAAAATCACGAAGAGAAAAACGATTGCCGCGTCCCTTCAACACAAGTTGGAGATCTTTTGCGATGTTTATTTTGAACTCGCCGTTGCGGTCGTGGCTCATTTCCGGCAATCGTTTCACCAATAACTGCATCGGAATAATCAGCGTGTTTTCTACGGAACCACAGACAAAGGCTATGTAGGCATTTTCGAGGTTGGCCACTTCTTCAGCGTTGATGTAGTTCAAGCCAAAAAAATATTTGCCGGTATATTTCGCCACTCTGACTAAGACATTGGCGTTCTTGATGCGAAATGCGTGGCAGCGCAGAACGCGAATTGGCTCAATGTCGCCAGCGACTTTCTTTGCTTCCGCAAGAAAACTGTCGAGCAGGCGTTTGGCTTCCGCGCTTTGATTCATAAATCATCCAATGATTCCGAGATTGTAGCCGTGAAGATACGCATTGAGCAACTCATCCGTTTCCGAGTCCGGATACGAAACGAAACAGGACTTGTTGTAGCCCGCGATGTAATTATCTAGATTCGATTCTTGTTCACTCAAATCGGACGCCCCGTGACCTGTTGGGTTTTTCATTTCCCCTTCGGCAAGCCACTTACTCCTGCGGATAAACCAGAATCCTGTCGTGGACGACGACGGCGAGATCGTTTCTCCCATCGCCGGTCAGATCAATGATGACCGCCTCGCGCGGCTCGGGCAAATCGCTGCGGCGGCTGCGGAAAGTTCGTTCCTCGAACACCTGCCAGCGGTTCGCGGGAAGAAGTTTTTTGTCCGTATCGAACATCACGATGTCGAGGTAGTTGCGCGCGGTTTCCAGAAACACGAGGTCTTTGCGGCCATCGTTGTTCAGGTCGCCGAGGACGATGTCATTCAACCGCCCGTCCTTGATCGGTGTCTCGTAACCGTCCAGTTCCGTGAACTCCCACGTCCTGCCGGAAAGCGCCTGCCACGCGACGGCGTCGCGGCCCATCAGCGCCACGGCGTTGTTCGTGCGGCCCAGCGCGACCGACTCCAGGCTGATGCCCGCGAAATCCGTGTAGAGCGGCAGCAAAATATTTCGCACGACCTGCCAGACGCCGCTGGAATCGCGCTCGCACAAAGTCAGCGACTTGCGCTCCGCGTCCAGCAGAAACAATGAGGGAATCCCGTTCGTGCCATTTCGCACGGCGGCTGCGCCGACCAGACGCGAATTGCCGGCGGAGCCGTTGATCTGTTCCTTCACGCTGAAAATCCAGCCGCCTTTGTTCGTGGAACTTTGCGCGGCGGCTTCCTGTTTCAAAACGACTGCGCGCAGAAAATTCTTCTGCGTCAGCAACAGTTCCGGTTTGCCGTCGCCGTCCACGTCCGCCGCGCTCAACCACGGCTGCTCCACGCTGCCGCCCGGCGGCGCAATGTCCCGCTCATCGAAATCTTTTCCCGGAACTTGCAGGAGCACTTTTATTTTTTCATACGGAATCAGCACGACAAGGTCGGCAAGCCCGTCCTGGTTTGCATCGTGAAAAGTCATGCCGGCGGGGTTCGACTTGAATTCCGCGCTCAACTTTTGCGATTTGGATTTGCTGTCGGCGGCGCGGGTGACGAGCGTGCGTTTGCCGTCGTTGTCAACGATCACGGCCAGCGTCGGTTTGGAATTTGGCTGCAGCGAGCCGACGGCCATCGCGAGCGGTTTGCCGTCCAGCGGAATGAGCGTTGGAAATGGCAGCCGTTGTTTTTCGTCGAGTCGCGTCACGCCGACCTGCTTTTCGTCCGCGCTCAACAGAAAAACTTCCGGTTTGCCATCGCCATCCCAGTCCGCCACGGCCATGCCGCTGATGCCGGTGAGCGTGGAAAATTTTTTCGGGGCTTCGAGCGACCCGTCCGGCTTTTGCAGGAACAACGAAAGCTGGCCGCTTTCCGGTTCGGCGACGAGCAAGTCCGCGAGGCGGTCGCCGTTGACGTCCGCCCACAACATTCCGCGCGTGGCCTTGTCGGTCTTGCTCAACGGCATCACGAAAAATTGTCCCTGCTCAAATGAGCCGGACAGCGGCTCGGCTTTTTTCCGCGTGAAATGCGACATCTGCGCGCGTCCGGAATTTTGCGCGATGGTCACAAAAAAGGCTTCCTTGTTCGTCGCGACCAGTTGATCGGCCGTGTAGGAGCGGATGGGCGGCACAATGAAATAGATTTCAGGCCCAAGCTGGCCGCTTTCGTTCTGCAAACGAAAACGAAACGGCGTCGGACTTTCCCAATTGACCAGCAGCAAATCGTTCCGGCCATCGCCGTTGATGTCTATGACCTGCACCGATTTCACGGAGCCTGAAAATGGAATTTTCACCGGCTCGGCCAGAACGTGGTTCGTGGTTTGTTCGAGTGAATAGACATGATTTTCCGCGAGCAAAATCAGATCGGCCAGGTGATCGCCATTGAGATCGCCGGTTGTCAAACCATTCGGAGTGATCTGGCCGTCGTCAATCGGCCAGCGCCTGGGCGCGCTCCAGCCGTTCGTGCCTTCGTTGTATTGCACGACAAGCTCCTTCGGTTCGCCGTAGTAGGCGATGTCCGGGCGGCCGTCGTCGTTCAAGTCCGCGACGGCCAGCGCCGCGATGCGTTTTTCCGACGCGATGGATTCGATCCGGAATCGCGCGTCGGCCGGCAATTCATTCACGTCGCGCGAGCCGGTGAATCTGGATTTCTTCACCGCGTTTGTTTTGCCCGTTTGGTTGTAGAGGATGTTGATCTTTGATCGCGCGTTATTGACGATGATCAAATCGTTCAGTCCGTCGCCGTCAATGTCCGCCGAGCGCAACTGGCCGATGGCCGGATCAATGGGAAAAATTTCCGGACCTTTGAACCCGAATTTGTTCGTGACGGCGCTTTCGGAAACGGAATTTGTCTTCTGCGCGAAAAGATTTGGCGCGCAAATCAAAACCACCGCGCACGACACGCGAGAAAGCCATCGCGAAATTAAATTTGAATCATGCATGATCAATTGAGCTGGCGGAAAATGCCATTGCCGTCGGAAGTCCGCCAGTTTATTCACCAATGAAGTGCGCCGCGATCTTCCTGATGTGCGGATGCGTCCGGTGTTCCCAAAGATAAATTCCCTGCCACGTCCCGAGCGCAAGCCGTCCGGCGCTGACGGGAATTCCGGCGTTCACACAAGTCAACGCCGAGCGGACGTGAGCCGGCATGTCATCGTCGCCCTCGGTTGTGTGCTGGAACAACCTGTCCCCGTCCGGCACAAGCCGCGCAAAAAATCTTTCAAGGTCCGCGCGCACATCGGGGTCGGCATTTTCCTGAATGAGCAGTGACGCTGAAGTGTGGCGGACATGGAGCGTAACGAGACCGGAGCTAAATTTGTTTTTCGCAATCCAATCCTCCACGTCATCGGTGAATTCATAAAACCCCCGACCGCGCGTGCTGATGGAAAATTCGTGAAAGCCTTGCCGCAACATGACTCGAAAGTAGCCGCGCGGGGAGCTTCGCGCAAAACCTCGCTGAAAATTTATTGCTTGGACGACTGGTTATCGCCGGTGACGCCGGCGGTGGAAGTCTTGCTTTCGTCCAGCAATTTTTCCAACTGCGCGTTGTGGCCGCCGCCCGCCGCCACGGCCTTTTGATAATGCCAGCGGGCCAGCTCTGTCAGCGGCGGTGTTTGCGAGGCGTAAATGACGGCGAGATTGTTGTGCGCGCTGGCGAAGCCGGGATCAAGTTGAATGGCCTTGCGCAGTGCGGTTTCCGCAGGCCCGCGCATTCCCTTATGGCTGAGAGTGATTCCCAGAATGTTCTGCACCTCGGCGTTTTCCGGCTGGATTTTCGCCGCATGGCTCAACGCATCCAGTGCGGCGTCGTAATCTTTCTGGCGGAACTTTGCGTTCCCATAAATGTTCAGCGTGTAAACGTCGTTCGGATCGAGCGCCAATGCCTTTTTTAAATTCGCTTCGGCGGCCTCGTCTTTGTTTAATTCCAATTGGATCGAAGCCAGGTTCGCCAGGACGTAGAGGTTTTGTGGCTCCTCGCGGAGAACTTCCATGTATTTTGCCTCGGCTTTGTCAAAATTCTTTGCCGCGAAATCGCGCTTCGCGTCGTTTAACAATTTTTTCGCGTTCGAGGACAAATCCTTTGCGGTTCGCGCAGCCGGTTTCCCCGCGAGCTTCAGATTGGACTGCTGGAACAACGCCAGTTCTTCTTTTGTGTAAGGAACGGGCTGCGCTTCCAGCACGTTCAAACGCGAGCGCAACGAAGACACCTGGTTCGCGAGGTCTGCCGCGCTTGAAGATCCTGGCCGGGAATTCAACTCTTTCGTCGCCTCCTGAAGTTTCCTCTCCAACAAGGCGCGTTCGAGTTCAAGTTGCTTGATCTTCTCCGACTCCTCCGCGCTTGGCGCAGCAGGCGTGCCCGCGGCTGTGCGCTTCCGTTTCAATTGGTGTTCCAACGCGGCTTTTTCCATCTCCAACATTTTTTTGTCCGACTGCAACGCGGCGAGCTGCGCCTGCGCTTCGGCAAGTTTTCTGGCCGTGGCGGCGTCGGACTTTCCGGAGGTTTTTTTCGCCGCCTGTTTTTTCAAAATCTCGTTCTCGGCGCGCAGCGCGTCTTTATCGCGGGCCAGTTCGGCATACGCCTGCAACTGGCGCTCCAGTTTCATGTTCGCCTCCGCCAGCAAAACCGCGGCGGCCTCGGATTGGATTTCCAGCTTGCGGTTTGCCGCGACCAGCGCCCGGCGCGTCTGTTCGAGTTCCTTGGAAAAATCTCCCGATCTGGCCATCGCGTCCAAACGTTGCTGCAGGACTTCCTTCTCCGCCGCGAGCGTCCGGGAAAATTCTACTTGCTTCGCCAGCTTGCCGTTCAACTCATCCATCGCGCTCTCGGCCTGCTTGAGCACGGCCAGCGAATCGGTCTGGCGCGCTTCCTCCAGTTGTTTCCTCAAAGCCCCATTTTCCGCGCGCAATGTTTCAAGCTGGCTTGCCATATCCGACATGCCTTGAATTTTCTTTTCGAGCGCCTCCTTCTCAGCCGCCCAGACCACCGCGGCCTGGTTTTGCGTTGCGAGCCGCTGACGCGCCTCCACCAAATCTTTTTTCATCTGCTCCAGCGCAGCCACGCCGGAATCCGTGGTCTTCAAGAGGTTCGCCTGCCGTTCTTCAATGCTCGTCTTGAGCAATTGATTTTCCTTCTCCAACTCGCGGATTCTTTCCCCGGCCTTGGCCAGTTCGCGCGAATCAGTTGCCGCTGGCCGCGCAGCCAGCGATTCCTTCAATTTGGCTTCCAACGAAACTTTTTCTGCCTCAACCTGTTTCAAGCGTTCCTGCAGAGACTTCAATTCCGCTGATTCTGTCGCCGGTTTGACGATGGCCAGCGCGGCTTTGGCGTCCTCCAAATCTTTCTTCAACGTTTCCTTGTCCCGCGTCAGGCTTTTGACCGTCTCTGTTTGCTGGGCGATTGTTTTCGTCGCTTCGCCCAACTCCTTGCGCACGGATTCCAACTCAGTCGCGGACGCAGACGCCTTCGAAACACTTTCCAGATTCTTTTGCAACGCATCCTTCTGCTTCGTCAGCGCCTTGACCGCTTCGGATTGTTCGATGAATCTGCGGTTCGCCTCGGCAAGCGCCTGCCTGGTCTGCTCCAATTCCGCGTCTGACTTTTTGGCAACGGTCAAACTGTTCAAGTTCCGCTGCAAAGTCTCTTTTTCCTTTTGCAGCGTGCTCACCGCGTCTTTTTCCGCCGCGAGCTTTTGGTTTGCTTCGGCGAGCGCCTTTTTCGCATCCGCTAAAACAGCGGCCTCGACGAGTTGCGAACTCTTTGCCTTTTGCTCTTCGAGACCGGCCTTCAAATTCTCGTTCTGTTTTTCCAACGACTTGATTTTTTCCTGCGCGGTCGAAAGCTGCCCCGTGCCGGAGGCGCTCGCGGTGGAAAGTTCGTTGACCTTGGATTCCAACGCTGATTTCTCCGCCGCGACTTTCTGGATGTCCGCCTGCAACGCCTTGATTTTGTTTTCCAAATCGGCTGTCGAAGTTGTCGGCACGGTTGTTGAGGTTGTTGTGGTCGGGACAGGCGTTGGTTTTGCGACAGCAGGCGCTGGCTTTGCCGTTTCGACAGCCGGTTTTGAACCCTGAAGCGGCTTGATTTTGGAGGCGACGTAGTTGAGCCGGAACTCGACGATCTTCGCGTTCCAATCTGCGTGAGCGGCCTGAAATTTTATCAACGCCTGCTGTGCCTCTTCATATTTCGCCGTGGCAGCGGCTGCGCTGCCTGCTTCACGGAGCGCGTCTGCCTCCTGAATGGTGTTGAAAATGACGACATACTCATCTTCCGCGGAATTGTCCGCGCGCACCAGCGAAGGCGCGACGGCCAAAATTAAAGACAAAACTACTGACGCTAAGGGACGTTGCATGGTTAACATGGTAGCCGAGAGCGGGCGTTTGGCAATCATTACATGGCTGGAAATTCTGTGTGGGTTTTTAAGGCGTTTTAACTGAAAGGCAATTAAGGATAACAGCTTGCCAAAAGGGGGAGCGACAATATCTTTGACAGTGAAAGAATCCAACCCATGAAGGTAATCCTTTTGCTTCATCTCGGACTGGGCGCGGCTTTCCAAGCCGTTGGCGATCCTTTAGTCAAACGATAAACCCCGATCTCTTATGAACAACAAATCTTTTTTGTGGCTCACGAACCTCTGTTTTATCGCGGGATCTTTTGCTGCCTTCGCCCAAGGAACGGTGAATTTCTCGAACTCTTCCAACGATCTGTCCTCGCCGCCGGACCGATTGATTAGATGGGATAGTTATCCTTACCTGCCCGGTGAACCGACTCCGTTTCCAGTCGGCAGCCCTGTTGGGAGCAACGGTATTCCCGGTTTGCGAGCGCAGCTCTATTACGGTTCTTCAACGGCCTCAGAATCGTCCCTTGTGCCGGTGAGCGTAACGCCCGCGACGTTCCGATCCTCTACGTCGCCAAATGCAGGAACTTGGTTTGGTGGAACGCGGACACTCGACGGATTTCTCTCCGGGACGGTAAATCTTCAAGTGCGTGTTTGGGACATTTCGCTGGCAAGCAGTTTTGAAGCAGCAACGGCATTGGGCGGAGTCTATAACGGTGCGATTGGAACGTCGTTGGTATTCAGTTACACCATTCCGACTTCACCTTTCGATCTTCAGGCTTACAACATGAACAACTTTGTCGGATTCACCATAAGCCAGCCCGGCATGATTCCCGAACCGTCGCCAGTTTGGTTGCTCGCTGTCGGTGGAGTGTATTTGCTCGGACAGCAGTGGAAGCGATCAAAGGCGACGCGAAGGAAATAAGCCGAACCAAAAAATCTGATTCGACTCTTTTCTTCCGCGTATTCGGGGGCAGTAGCCTTGCCCCGATTTAGGCAACTACCCTCGAATGTCCCGTCGTTCAACTGACACTTGATTCTGATTTTCCGCAGGTTCTTTTCGCAGTGGACGAAATAGCTGCGTTTCAGACATTTTTAATCCGTTGAACCTCTCGAAATCAGGTTGGAAAACGGCTGCTGTGTGCGCGGCGCTGGCGCTGGTGACGCTGGCGCTGTTTTGGCCGGTCAGACAGTTCAAGTTCATCAACTTCGATGACTATGAATACGTCGCTGAGAATTCGCACATCGAGGACGGCGTGACGTGGCCGATGGTCGCGTGGGCATTCAAATCGGCTTACGCCGGCAACTGGCATCCGCTCACATGGCTCTCGCACGCGCTGGATGTGCATCTGTTCGGGTTGGATGCAGGCTGTCATCATTTCACGAATCTTTTGTTTCACGTCGCCAACTCAGTCCTGCTTTTTCTCGTTCTCAAAAAAACGACCCGCGCGCTTTGGCAAAGCGCGTTCGTGGCCGCGCTGTTTGCCATTCATCCGCTGCACGTGGAATCAGTGGCGTGGGTTGCGGAGCGCAAGGATGTGCTCAGCACGTTTTTCTTTTTGCTGACGATTTGGGCTTACGCGCGGAGGCCGGAAGTCAGAAGTCAGAAGTCAGAAGTCAGAAGCACGGCCTCCGACTTCCGCCCTCTGACCTCCGGCTTCTACTGGCTTGCCCTTCTCTTCTTCGCGCTCGGCTTGATGAGCAAACCGATGCTGGTGACAACACCGTTTGTGCTGTTGCTCCTCGATTACTGGCCTCTGCGGCGATTTGACCTGAAAACCCCATCAGGAAACCAGGAAGGCAGGAAACTTTCATGGATTCCTGGTCTCCTTATTGAAAAAATTCCTTTCTTCATTCTCGCTCTGGCGTCGAGCGTCATCACGTTCGTCGCCCAGGGCAAGGAGGGCGCGATGACCGGCACGCACGGGTTGCCGCTCGCGCTGCGGATAGAAAACGCCGTCGTCTCGTATTTTCGTTACATCCAAAAAATGTTTTGGCCGACCGACCTGGCCATTTTCTATCCGCATCCCGAAAGCCAACATGAGATTTCCGAACAACTGCCGCTGGAAATTGTGATTTGCATCGGGATTTTGCTGGCCGTGATCCTGGCTGCGGGCATTTTGGCCGGTCGAAAACGCCCTTATCTGCCCGTCGGTTTGTTTTGGTTCTTGGGGACGCTCGTGCCGGTGATCGGAATCATTCAGGTCGGCGGCCAGGCCTGGGCGGACCGATACAGTTATATTCCGCTCACCGGCCTGTTCATTGTGCTGGCTTGGGGCGCGGCGGACATTCTCAATCGTTTGAAAGCGGGCAAAATAATTTTGCCGTTTCTCGCGGCGGCGGCGTTGGTCGCCTGCGCCGTCGTGACGCGGATTCAGTTGGGTCACTGGAAGGACAGCATCACAGTTTTCACGCGCGCGCTGGCTTGCACCAAATGGAATGCCACGGCGCATTTCAATCTCGGCGCGGCGCTGGAGGAAAAGGGAAATTTTGATGAAGCGATGAAACATTACATGATCACGCTTCAAATTGACCCGGCCTACGCCAACGCCCAATACAACATCGGCCACGCGCTGGCGGCTCAGGGAAAATCTGCTGAAGCTATCGAGGCGTATAAAAAAGTTTTTTCGCTGAACCCAAACCACCTCTTCGCCCGCAACAATCTTGGAAATGTCTATCTGAGTTTGGGACGCAGAGACGAGGCGGTGCAGGAATACCGGCAGGCGCTGAAAATCAATCCCGGCTACGCGCCGGCGCACTTCAATCTTGGTAAAGTTCTGGCCGACGAGGGAAAATATGAGGAGGCCATTCCACATTACAACGAAGCGCTGCGGTTGAGACCGCGATATGTCGAGGCGCTGACCGGTCTCGGCCTTGCGCTGGCGATTCAGGGAAATGTCCAGCAGGCATTGCCGCCGCTTCGCGAAGTCGTCAGGCTCAGGCCGAACAATGTTGAAGCCCGTCTCAATCTGGGAAACGTGTTGACGGACGCTGGCAAAGCGGATGAGGCGCGACGAGAATTTGAAATCGCATTGAAACTGCAGCCCGACCTTGTCGAAAAAGAAAAAGGCATGGCACAAAAATTTCAGCGCGAAGGCAACGTGGAGGCCGCGATGGCGCGTTACCTTGCCGCAACCCGGCTGAATCCCGGCGATGCAGAATCGCATCAGCAGCTTGGCTCGCTTTTCGCGCAGGCCGGGACATTTGCGGAGGCGCAGGGACATTTTGCCGAAGTGGCGAAACTTCGACCGGACAATTCGCAGGCGCATTACAACCTCGCGCTGTCATTGACCGTGCAGGGCAGGAGCGAGGAAGCAGTGAGCGTTTACCGGCGCGCGATCGCGTGCGACCCAGACAACGCCGCCGCGCTGAATGACGTCGCGTGGATTCTCGCGACGCATCCCAAAGCCGAAGTCCGCAACGGAAGCGACGCCGTGAAATTCGCGCAGCGAGCTTGCGAGCTTGCGAAGAACAGGGAAGCGCGTTTTCTTGGGACGCTCGACGCTGCGCTTGCTGAAACAGGCCAATTCGAAAAAGCCATTGAAACGGCCGAGCAAGCCCGGGCACTGGCAACAAGCGGCGGGCAGGCGGACTTAGCGAAAGCTGCCGCCGAGCGAATCGAGTTGTATCAGAAGAAACAACCTTTCAGACAAAAATAATTTCATGACTGCAAAAAGAAATCCTGTCTCCATTCTGATCGCTGTCGCGCTGGCCGTGATTACTCTCGCGGCGTTCTGGCGAATCACACAAAACGGATTCATCAATTTTGACGATCAGGACTATGTCACCGAGAATCCGATGGTTTTGTCCGGACTGAACGCCAAAAGTTTCGCGTGGGCTTTCACGACGGACTTCGCCGGCAACTGGCATCCGCTGACCTGGCTCTCGCACATGCTGGACGTGGGAGTGTTTGGCGTGAAACCGGGCAGTCATCACTTCACAAGTCTCCTGCTGCACATCGCCAACACGCTTCTGCTTTTTCTGGTTCTCAAAAAAATGACTCGTGCGCTTTGGCGAAGCGCATTCGTGGCCGCGCTGTTTGCCATTCATCCGTTGCACGTGGAGTCGGTCGCGTGGATTGCGGAGCGCAAAGATGTTCTCAGCACGTTTTTCTTTTTTCTGACCATTTGGGCGTATGCGCGGAGGCCGGAAGTCAGAAGTCAGAAGTCAGAAGTCAGAAGCACGGCCTCCGACTTCCGCCCTCTGACCTCCGGCTTCTACTGGCTTGCCCTTCTCTTCTTCGCGCTCGGCTTGATGAGCAAACCGATGCTGGTGACAACACCGTTTGTGCTGTTGCTCCTCGATTACTGGCCTCTGCGGCGATTTGACCTGAAAACCCCATCAGGAAACCAGGAAGGCAGGAAACTTTCATGGATTCCTGGTCTCCTTATTGAAAAAATCCCGTTCTTCATTCTCGCGCTGGCATCCAGCGTCATTACTGTCGTCGTGCAACATCGCGGCGGCGCCATTGCGGACGTGACGGCCCTGCCGATGGGTGTGCGCGCCGGCAACGCGCTTGTTGCTTGCGTCACTTACGTCCGAAAAACGTTTTTGCCGGTTGACCTCGCGGTTTTTTATCCGTTTCCAAAAGTGTTTTCAGCTTCTCTCGTGCTATTTTCTGCGCTGGTTCTTTGCGGAATCACAATTCTTGCCGTCTGGCGGTGGCGTCGGTCGCCCTATCTGGCCGTGGGCTGGTTTTGGTTTTTAGGAACGCTCGTGCCGGTCATCGGTCTCGTGCAAGTTGGAATGCAATCCATGGCCGACCGTTACACTTATATTCCATTGATCGGCTTGTTCATCGCGCTGACGTGGGGCGCGTGGGAAATTTTCGGGAACAGGATTCAATATAAATTCATCTGGGCGACGGTCGCGTGCGGAATTTTGGCGACATGTTTCAGACTGACAATGAATCAGGCCGGTTATTGGCGGGACAGCGAGACGTTGTTTGCGCACGCGCTGCGAGTCACGCGCAACAATCCGGTGGCGGAATACAGTTACGGCGCGGCATTGGTGCCACAGAACAGGGTGGACGAGGCGTTTCCGCATTTCGAAGAGGCGGTGCGGCTCAAGCCCGACTACGCCGAAGCTCACAACAACATCGGCCTCACGCTCGTGTTGCGCGGAAAATTTGATGAAGCCATCGGGCATTACCATGCCGCACTGCAGGCCAAACCCGGCTCGGGAGAAACTCATTACAATCTGGGCCGCGTGCTGGCGATGGCGGGAAGACCTGACGAGGCCGTCAAGGAATATCAGACCGCGCTGAAGTTTCAACCGCACATGTTCGAAGCGCGGAACAGTTTGGGCATCGTTCTCGGCGAGCAGGGAAACTTCGACGAGGCGGCGGCGCAGTTCCAGGAAATCCTGCGCCGCAAAAGCGATTACGCCGACGCGCATTTCAATTTCGGCAATCTGCTGTTGCGACAGGGAAGATTTGATGAGGCAATCACGCGTCTTTCCGATGCGGCAAAACTGAAACCCGACGACGCGGACGCCCACCAGAAACTGGCGCTGGCTCTGGCCATGAGCGGAAAAAGCGCGGAGGCGGTTCCTGAGTATCGTCGCGCGCTGGAAATTCACCCCGGCTCGTTGGGGGCGCTGAACGATCTGGCCTGGATTTTGGCGACGGATTCGAAAGCGGAGCTTCGCAACGGCGAGGAAGCGGTGCGGCTCGCCAGAAAAGCCTGTGAACTGGCGAACTACAAGGAGGCGCGTTTTTTGGGTGCGCTCGACGCCGCTTACGCCGAAACCGGACGTTTCGACGAAGCCATTTCCACCGCGGAGATAACGCGCAAGCTGGCTTTAGAAAAAGGGCAAAATGAACTGGCGCAAGCCGCCGAGGAGCGAATGAAATTGTATCGTTCGAAACAACCCTTCAGGCAAAAATAATCTTGATGGCAACGGCAAAGAAAAACTTCACGGGACTGATTGCATTCGGGCTTGCGCTAATCACGTTCGCCGCATTTTGGCAAGTCACGCGGCATAGCTTTGTGAATTACGACGATCAGGAGTATGTCACCGCAAACGACGTGGTTCAATCGGGTATAAATGCCAAAAGCATCGCATGGGCTTTTACGACCGGCCATGCGGACAATTGGCATCCGCTGACATGGCTTTCCCACATGCTCGATGTCGAGATGTTCGGACTGAAACCCGGTTGGCACCATCTGACCAATCTGCTGTTCCACATCGCCAACTCGGTGCTGGTCTTTCTAGTCCTGAAAAAAATGACCGGCGCGCTTTGGCGGAGCGCGTTTGTCGCCGCGCTGTTTGCACTTCATCCGCTGCACGTGGAATCGGTCGCATGGGTGGCGGAGCGGAAAGACGTATTGAGCACCTTCTTTTTCATGCTAACGCTTTGGGCTTACTCGCGGTTCGTAGAATTCAAAGTTAAAAATTCAAAATTCAGCATTCAAAGCTATCTCCTAGCTCTTTTCTTTTTCGCGCTCGGCTTAATGAGCAAACCTATGCTGGTCACGACGCCGTTTGTTTTGCTCCTGCTGGATTTCTGGCCGTTGCGGCGGTTCCAGCCATCAACTTTCAACTTTCAACTTTCAACGCTCCGGAGTTTGCTTTTGGAAAAAACTCCATTCTTCGCTTTGACCCTCGCTTCCTGCGTCATCACGTTTGTCGTGCAGCGCAGCGGCGGCGCGATGACAGACATCGCAAGACTGCCGATGGGTCCCCGGCTTTCCAATGCGCTGGTCGGTTGCCTGACTTACATCCGTAAAATGTTTTGGCCCTCCGATCTCGCGGTGCTTTATCCGTTTCCACACACGCCACAAATCACAGCAGCAATCCTAGCCTTTTTCGTTTTGCTTGGAATAACTTCGTTGGCCGTGTGGAGATTGCGTCGCTCGCCATATTTGGCTGTCGGTTGGTTTTGGTTTCTAGGAACGCTCGTGCCAGTGATTGGCCTTGTGCAAGTCGGAGCCCAGGCGATGGCGGATCGCTACACCTACATTCCGTCAATCGGCTTGTTCATCGCAATCATTTGGATCTCTTGGGAAGTTTTTGGAAGCAAAATTCAAAATGGTTTTTTTTGGCCGGGACTGACAATTGGAATTCTGGTGCTTTGTTTTGGACTGACGGTTTCCCAAGCCTCTCACTGGAAAAATACTGAAACACTTTTTGCCCAAGCGGTGCGAGTTACGCATTACAATCCGGTGGCCCAATACGTTTTGGGGGAAGCGATTGGCAGCCGTGGTGGCGACCCTGCTGCTTATTATCAGGAAGCCCTTCGGCTGAGGCCAAACTATGCCAACGCTCACAATAACCTCGGCATAGTTTTATTTCATCGCCAAGAATTTGCACAGGCGATCAATCATTTCAGTGAAGCCGTCCGCATTCGTCCGAACTTTTTGGACGCACACATCAACCTCGGTTCAGCACTCGCGAGCGCCGGAAGAATTGACGAGGCCATCACGGAGTTTCGAGAGGTTTTGCGTTTGGACCCTGACCACGCACCGGCACACAGCAACCTTGCTACTGCGCTTCTAAGCGCGGGCGAACTTGAAGAGGCCAAATCACATCTCGAAGAAGCTTTGCGCCTCAACCCGGATTATGCCGACGCGCATTATGGAATGGCCAATCTGCTGGCTTTTCAGGGAAAGACAAATGAAGCGATTGAGCACTACACAATATTGCTTCGGATCAATCCAAACCACTCTGAGGCGCAGAAACGCTCGGCTGAACTGCAAAACCAATTCCCTGACAAGAGCAACCCCACTCGGCAATAAAGTTGTTTTCGTTTCAGGCAGTTTCTTTCAATATCCCCACCCGTCGTCATGGAAGCTGAACGAAAAATCTGGCCAATCGCGGTCGCGCTCGCCGTCGTGACCTTTTTGGTTTACAGCCCGCTGTTGACTTTCGGCTTCGTAAATTACGACGACCCGCAATACGTCCTCAACAATCTACAGGTCAAAAACGGACTGACGTTCGAAGGAATTGCGTGGGCGTTCTCAGGCCGCTACGCGACGAACTGGCATCCGCTGACGTGGATTTCCCACATGCTGGACGCGCAACTCTTCGGCTTGAATGCCTGGGGGCATCATCTGACGAACGTGCTTTTCCACGTTGCAAACACGCTTCTGCTTTTCTCGCTGCTCCAAAGAATGACTCGCGCGGCGTGGCGCAGCGTGTTTGTGGCGGCGCTGTTTGCGCTGCATCCACTGCACGTCGAATCGGTCGCGTGGGTGGCCGAGCGCAAAGACGTCCTCAGCGCGTTTTTCTTTTTTCTGACGGTGTGGGCGTATGTGCGTTTTGCGGAGTCCAAAGTCCAAAGTCTAAAGTCCAAAGTCAGCGCAAAGAAATGGTATGTGCTTGCGCTGTTTCTTTTCGCGCTTGGCTTGATGAGCAAACCGATGGTGGTGACGCTGCCGTTCGTTCTTCTGCTTCTGGATTTTTGGCCGCTGAATCGAACGTCGAGTGCGGACGGAATGCGGAATTGGCAAAGGCTTGTTCTCGAAAAAATGCCCTTCATCACTTTGAGCCTGGCGTCGTGCGCGGTGACGTTGTGGGCGCAGCAAAAAACAATCATGGCCGTGGAGTCGCTCCCGATGCTCATCCGGATTTTCAACGCGTTATTTTCGTATGTGCGCTACCTGAAGAAAATCATCTGGCCCACGGAACTGGCGGTGCTGTATCCGTATCCGGGTTACTGGGCGTGGCCCGCGATTCTCGTGGCTGGATTTTTTCTGGTTGTAGCGAGCCTTGCCGTGATACAGCGGCGGCGGGAGCGGCCTTACTTTGCTGTCGGATGGTTTTGGTTTCTGGGAATGCTGGTGCCGGTCATCGGACTGGTTCAGGTGGGCGTGCAGTCCATGGCGGATCGTTACACTTACCTTCCGGCCGTCGGCGTGTTCATCATCATCGCGTGGGGCGTGAGTGATTTTTTCCAGGCGAGAGCTTACGACCAGATCATTTTGAAAACATCTGGTATTCTGGCCGTCGCCTGTTGCGCGGCGGTCACACTGCATCAATTGCAGTTTTGGCGGGACGGCGAAACGCTTTTCAAGCGCACACTGGCCGTCACCAGCAACAACGCAATCGCCCACTACAACCTCGGGATGGCGTTGCTCGAACAAAAGAAAGTGGATGAAGCGGGAGAACATTTTGCCGAAGGGGCGAGGCTCATGCCGCACTATCCGGAAATGCAAAACAATCTCGCAAACGTGCTGGTCATCCAGGGCAAACGCCAGGAGGCCGTCCCGCATTACGAGCGGGCGCTGCAATCTGACTCGAACCACGTCGTCGCGCATTACAACCTCGGCCTTACTCTCGCGGAATTGGACCGGCTGGACGAAGCGATTTCACATTATGAGCGCGCGGCGCAACTCCGTCCCGATTTTTTGCTCGCGCAGAGGGACTTGGGGCTGGCGCTGGCGAAGAAAAAAGATTTTTCCGGCAGTCTGGCTCACCTCCGTGAAGTCATCCGGCTGAATCCAGCCGGCGCTGAGGCGCATTTATACCTCGGCAGCGTGCTCTTGGACGCAGGCAAGACGAACGAAGCGCAAAAAGAGTTTGCGACCGCACTCCAGCAGAAGCCCGGTTTGCTGGAGCAGTTCAAACAGGAAGCAATTGGGGCGCAAAAGCAGGGCGAGCTGAATTCTGCGGCGGACCGATTATCTGCCGTTTTGAAAGTTCAGCCCGGCGACGCCGAAACGCATCGGCGACTGGCGCTCATTTTGTCGCGGCGGGGCAAGAGCGAACAAGCGCTGGCGCATTTTTGCGAGATTGCCCAATTGCGGCCCGAAAACCCACAGGCCTTTTATGAAGTCGGTCTCGCGCTTGTCATGAATGGAAATAGAGAGCAGGCAATCCATTTTTACCGCGAAGCGATCCGGCTCAAGCCTGATTTCCCCGTCGCGCTCAATGACCTTGCATGGATTCTTGCAACGCATCCCAAGAGCGAAGTTCGCAACGGAAGCGACGCCGTGAAATTCGCACGGCAGGCTTGCGAACTTTCTTCAAATGTCGAGACGCGTTTTCTTGGGACATTGGACGCGGCTTTGGCTGAAACCGGGCAGTTCGAGGAGGCGATTCAGGCAGCCGCACAAGTTCGGCAACAGGCGCTGTCTCGGGGCGAAGCTGATCTTGCCCAGGCTGCAGAAAAAAGACTGGCGTTGTATCGGGCAAAAAAACCATTCCGGCAGGCCGAAGAAGTTTCTGGCGAGGGCAATTAAGACTTCAATCCGGTTTTTTGCTGCCGGCGCTCGTTGACACAGCCCGGCGGTTCATGCTACTGTCCGCTCGAAAAACGTAAGAAATGACTACGTTCCTGAACCAGCATGTGCTAGTGCTCAATCGCTTGTGGCAGGCAGTCAACATCTGCACCGCCAAGCGCGCCCTGACGCTTTTGTTCCAGGGCCACGCGCAGGTTGTTCTCGATCGGAACGACGGCTCGTTTCAGACGTATGATTTCAGTTCGTGGCACGACTTTTCCCGGCAGGAGCCGCACCCAGAAAGCATCCACACCGTGTCGTTCAAGATTCGGGTGCCGCGCGTGATTTTGCTGGTGCTTTATGACCGCCTTCCGAAGAAGGAAGTCAAGTTCACCCGGCACAACATTTTTGAGCGCGACAAAAATACCTGCCAATACTGCGGACAAGCTTTCGAGCGGAAGGATTTGAATCTGGACCACGTCACCCCGCGGGATCGCGGTGGACCGACGACGTGGGAAAACATTGTTTGCTCCTGCATCCCTTGCAACACGCGCAAGGCGAACTGCACGCCACAGGAAGCCGGGATGCACCTGATTCGCAAGCCGAAACGGCCGAAGTGGCGGCCATTCGTGCAGATCAACTTCACGCTGAACCAGCACGATAGCTGGAAACATTTTGTGGACCTCGCCTATTGGAACGTGGAACTTGGGGAAGATGTGGGTTGAGTTTGGAAGACGGAAGGCGGAGGCCGGAAGCCTGAGGTCAGAAGTCGGAGGGCCGAGGACGGCGGTTGGCTTTCGGCACAAACTTCTCGGGCATGGACATCATTCTGCCGAGGCTCTCGCCGATTTCTTCGATACGCGCTTGAAAATCGTGGTGTTGTTTCTCGGTGATGTATTCACAGGTGAAGGCTGTTGCGATCCAGCGCGAGGTTTCCTGCAATTCCCCATCCGCATCTGTCAACTTGCTCACGAAATGGGAAGGGTAAATGCGTTTTGCCCAGGATTCGGCAATGTTCGCGCCAATGGATCGTGACGACCGCCGAACCTGATCGGTCAGAGAAAATTTTTCGTCCCTCGGCCACACTTTTGAAATTTGAAAAACGTCCTGTTGCAAGGCGAACGCATTTTGGTAGCACCGCAACTCGCGAAATGAACGAATTTCCTGCGACATAGATTTTTTGATGGGCGACCAAATCCGACCTCCGGCCTCAGTCTTCCGGCCTCAGTCTTCCGGCCTCAGTCTTCCGGCCTCAGTCTTCCGCCCTCTGACCTCGGCTTTCGCCGCTTCGATCATTTCCCAAAACTTTGGATTCTGTTCCAGGGCTTCGTCCTCGTTCACCTTCAGCCCGGAACGAAAAAAGAAATCCTTCAAAGTGTGCCGGCTCAAAATCCGGTGGACGACCAGCCCCAATTCATGCCGTTCGAAATAGACGCGATAATCGCCGACGCGAAAACGATGCAGCGTTCTTCCGGCACGCTCCAATTTTCCGAATTGATCCAACTCCGTCGCCATCACCTGCTGCGGCAAACCCCTAAACTCGCCGAGAATTTGCAATTGCAGTTCCTTCGGCATCCGCGTCAGTTCGCTTGCGCTCATTGGATTAAAAATGATTTGGAACGGAAGCATCGTTTTGATGCTAGGGACAGCCGGCAAAGGTTAAAAGTTTTTTCACAGAGTCTGCAAACAGGCCAAAACCAACCAAAAACTGGTAGCGCGCACGGGAATCGAACCCGTCTTTCAGCCTTGAGAGGGCCGTGTCCTAACCGATAGACGAGCACGCCGTCCAGAAAGAATGCTATTCCCAGATTTGGCAGTGTCAATCCACGTCAACAAAAGTAGTGGGTCAACTCACATTCACGGAGCGTGGAGCACCACCTCCGCTGTCGCTGATTTTGATTTTTTTATCGGCGCTTCGGCGAACAGATCATCACCAAACAAAAAAGCCGCCCTTTCGGGCGGCTTGAATGAGAACACACTAAATTTTATTTCCGCCGGCGGAAAATCAGCAAAGCGACCGCTCCCAAACCGGCCAGTGCGATCGTCGAAGGTTCTGGAACTACTCCAATCGTGAAGGATTGGAAGTTCTGCATATTGTAAGACGGCAACGGAGCCAGCGGATCTGTCGGAATGGCGTATTGGAAGATCAGCGATCTGCCAATCAACCCAGTGTATCCCGCTCCCAACGCAGTCGCAGCTTCGTAGCTACTCGCAAGGTTGATGTCCCATACGCGAACCTGAAGGTTTACCGTCCCACTAGCAAATCCATCCAACGTTCTGCCTCCACTAAACCATGTGCCTACGTTGGACGATGTGGAAGCCTTAAACGTGCTCGGGGCAGTCGACACGGCCACCAAGCTGGACTCGCTTGCGGTCGAGGCTCCAAAATACAACTGGGCGCGTAAGCCGGCTGTGCCATTGCTGAACACTCGGGTTCCTGTGGTGTAAGCCGGGTTTACCATAAAGGCCGTGCTGTCATACCTCACAAACCTGTCAGGGGGTGAGGCAACGTCGGAAGTGTCGTTCGAGAACCTAACAGTGCCCTGACCGAAACTGTTAGAGGCAATCAACGCTCCGAGTGCAACTGAAAATAATATTTTTTTCATGCTGGTTTTTTGTTATGCCGTTCCCTAGTCGGCGGTTATGGGGACACGGTAAAGTTACGGATCCACTGCTTGGTTCCGTTACCAGTGCCGTTGGCGATCCAGAACGACTCGCCGACGCCTGGAGATGGTTCCGAAGGATTCCACGTTCCACCAAGATCTTCCGTGTCATAGGTCGAAGAAGTGTAACCGGAACCACCGGCGTTGAACCGGAAGATGGTGGTGTTCTTTGGGTCACTCGGGGATACCGGCAACAGCAACACGGTTTGAACTCCGCCTGATTGCGGAACCACGGAAGCGCGTATATTAAAGCCTTCACCATAAGTGTTCGTGGAATTCAGCGTAACTTCTCCCACGAACGTGTTCGTGTAGTTGCCGACGAGCGGATTGAACAGAAACGCACCTTGGCCCGGAACTAAAGTCAGCGTCGGGTCGGTCCAGCCCGGAACGTCCGGATCGTAAGTGGATGAATCATATCCGGTCCCCGCAGCATTGCGCTTGAACACGGTGAGGTAATCCGGCGGACTGGCAAAAATATTTACAACGGTGTTGTTGGTGCCGTTCAGCGGGTTTGCGATCATCTGAAAGCCCGGGACGTTGACCTTGTTAACGTATCCAACAATGTTCGCAGAATAAACATTGGTGGCTTGCGCCAGCGAAGTGGCAAGACTGCCTGCAATGATTGCAGCGGTTAGGAGTAATGTTTTTGTTCTCATTTGACTAAATATTTGTTCCGTGTGTGCGGTTAATATCACAAAGGGTCTGGAAACTGTCAACAATTTTTTGGCGCTTTCTAAACCCTGTTAATTTCCTCGGAATTCTTGAGAAACCGGCAATCTGTTGCGTCTAGCTGCTTTTTTCTGATCTGTCAAATATGGACCAGCACCTTCAGGGAATTCTCCCCGGGGTGAACACAGCTTTTAATCGCCTGTCCGGTTTCGCCCAAAGGAAATCTGTCTGTCACAAGCGTCCGAACATCGAGACGGCGTGAAAAGACAACCCGTGCGACTTCCCGTTGCAAAGTAAAATCAGCCGAGTAGCTGCCGACCAAATCTTTTTCTGCGACACAAATAGCGCTGAGGTCAACAGTCACTTCGCACTTAGGCCGGGTGTGGGCGAAAAGCAAAATCTGCCCGGCGCCCCGAACCAACTCCATTGCCTGTCCCACCACTTCGTCTGAAGGAACAGCCACGATTGCGGCATCAAGACCGCGCCCGCGTGTCACGCGGTGAACCTGCTCCGCGAGATTTGCATCTTCCGCCAGGAAACTTTTTCGCGCGCCGAATTGCCGCGCCAGTTTCAAACGGCCCCGCAACAAGTCGGTCGCGATGACATTGACTCCGCGCAACGACAGCAATTTTGTGAACATCAAACCAATCGGCCCCTGTCCGGCAACCCATGCAAAATCTCCACGCAAAAGATTCAAGCGTTTGATGGCTTTCAAAACTGTGTTCACCGGCTCCAGCATCGCGCCTTCTTCGAAAGAATTTTTTGCCGGAATTTTTACGACCCCGGGCAGCACGAACGACATACAGCGGACATATTCCGCAAAGCCTCCGCCCGCAGGCTCGAAGCCGGCGGTGATTCCGGTGCGCTTGTATTGCGCGCACTGGGCGAAACTCCGATGCCTGCACGCGTGACACTTCAAACACGGGATGTGATGATGCAAGGCCACACGCTCGCCAACTTTGAAGCCTCTGACCCCTGCTCCAACCCGCACGATTGTTCCTGCCGTTTCGTGCCCGAAGATTCTTGGCGGCGGCACCGTGCCATATTGGATTTTTTTTATATCCGTGGGGCAAACGCCACAAACGGCGACCTTCACCAGCAGTTCACCGGGTTTGATTTGCGGCACCGGAACCGTCTCGATGCGAATGTCATTCACGCCGCGATAAACCGCGGCCTGCATCGTTTTTGGAATCGTCAGCACGTGGCTGTTAAACCACAAATGGACATGAATTAACACGAATAAATGATTGGCTTTGAAAAATCGCCTTGGCTTGAATTCGAGCCGTGTTCATTCGTGGTTATGAAAATCTGTAAACCACCGCTCAGGTTCGGCACGAAATGAAATCATTTTGCCGCGCCAATCGAAACGAACTTTCCGCGCGTGCAGCGCGTGATTTTCCAAAATCAGTTTTTCCCTCTGCTCAAAGGTCAGCCGATGCTGCACAAAGTCGAGGTAGATTTGTTCGTCGCCTCCGTAAAGCTTGTCGCCGACGATTGGATGGCCGACGTGCGCGAGGTGAATGCGGATTTGATGTTTGCGTCCCGTCCGCGGCATCACGCGCAGCAATGCGAAATTTTTGCCATCCCGGGAAAATCTTTTCTCAACCCAAAACTCCGTCCGTGAAGGCGCGCCGTCGTCGCGAACGCAATCTTTGACGGCGCTTCTGCTTTGTTCATCCTTTCCGAGCGGCGCGTCAACAACCCCGCTGTTCACCGCCACGTGTCCGTGAACAATCGCCAGATATGTTTTCTCAACCTCGCGTGTCTCCCAAATTCGCCGAAGCTCTCGCGCGGTTTCGTCTCGCTTTGCCACCAAAATCACTCCGCTCGTTTCGCGATCCAGACGGTTTACCAGATGCGCTGGTTTGCCGTCGCCAAGATGCAATCGCACGCGGCCGATCAAACTCGAATACGCATCGCCCTTCGTGGGATGGCAGACCAGCCCCGCCGCCTTGTTGATCACCAGCAAGTCGTCATCCTCGCGGATGATTTCAAAAAGTCTTTCCATGCTTCAACGGCATTGCGCGCGGCGGGCGCGAAAGATATTTTGCGCCCGAACAATTCTGATGCGGCAAAAACTTTTCATTTCACTCGGCCTGTTGCTTGCTATTGTCGCCGTCTATTGGCAGGTCGGCCAATGCGAATTCATCAACTACGACGACCATGAATACGTCGCTGATAATCCGCGCATCAACCACGGCCTCACGAGTTCCAGCGTCGCCTGGGCGTGGAAGGCGAAAGTCGTCAGCAACTGGCATCCGCTCACAGTCCTGTCGCACATGCTCGACTGCGAGTTGTTCGGCGTCAATCCTCGCGCGCATCATCTTGTCAATCTTCTGTTTCACGCGCTGAACACGCTGCTGCTGTTTCACGTGCTCCAAAAACTAACCCGCGAAATCTGGCCGAGCGCGATTGTCGCAGCGCTGTTTGCGCTGCATCCGCTGCACGTCGAATCCGTGGCGTGGATTTCCGAGCGCAAAGACGTTCTGAGCACGTTCTTCTTCTTGCTGGCGATTTGGGCTTACGCGCATTACGCGCAGAGGACAGAGGTCAGAAGCCAGAAGTCAGAAGCCGGCATTCCGACCTCGGGCCTCCGACCTCTGACCTCGGGCCAATACTGGCTGGCGCTTCTGTTCTTCGCCCTCGGCTTGATGAGCAAACCGATGCTCGTGACGTTGCCGTTTGTTCTCCTGTTGCTGGACTACTGGCCGTTGCGCCGGTTTGAACTGAAAACTGAAAACTTAAAACTGAAAACTTTCGTCCGGCTGATTTTAGAGAAGCTCCCCTTCTTCGCGCTCGCTGCCGCGTCGAGCGTCGTCACCATGTTTTACCAGCGCGGCGCGATAATGCCCGTCGAGTATCTGACCATTTCTGAGCGCCTCTTCAACGCGCTGATTTCCTACGCGCGCTATCTCGGCAAAACGTTTTGGCCGGCGAAGCTCGCCATTTTTTATCCGCACCCCGGCGCGTGGGCGGCGTGGCAAATTGCAGCTTCTATTGCTGTGCTCGTTGCGATCACCTCGGTCGTCATCTGGCAAATTCGCCGTCGTCCATTTCTCGCGGTCGGCTGGTTTTGGTTTCTCGGCACGCTGGTTCCGGTCATCGGGCTGGTGCAAGTCGGCAGCCAGTCCATGGCTGACCGCTATTCCTACATCCCGCTGATTGGAATTTTCGTGATGCTGGTCTGGAGCGCGAAGGAAATTTTTCGCAATCTGCCAAAAATTCTTCCTGCGCTCGCATCTGTCGCAGTTTTGACCGCGTGCGCCACGACAACTTTTTTTCAAATGCGCCACTGGAAAAACAGCGAGACACTTTTTAGCCACACACTCGCCGTGACCGAGCGCAACGCCACCGCGCATTTCAGTCTGGGCAATGCGCTCATGGATCGCGGCGACTTGGACGGAGGCGTCAGCCAGTTTGAGAAGGCTCTCGCGATCAGGCCAAATTACCCCGAAATCCGTGGTCAGATCGCCCATTGCTTCGAAATTCAAGGGAGGTTGCGCGAAGCCCGCGACCTTTATTATCAGGCATTGGAATCCAAACCAGACCTGCCTGAAGCGCTGAACAATCTTGCCTGGATGCTCGCGACCTGCCCGGACGATTCGCTTCGCAACGGCGCTGAAGCCGTCCGCTGTGGTGAGCGCGCGTGCGAACTGACGCATTACGAAAAAATAATCTACATCGGCACGCTTGCCGCCGCGTATGCCGAGGCCGGGCGTTTTAACGATGCCATTCGCACCGGTGAAAAAGCCCGCAGCCTCGCCGTCGAAACCGGCCAAAGGCATCTGGCAGAAATAAATTCCCGACTGCTCGAACTCTATCGCGCAGGTCGTCCGTGCCGTCAAACCGACCTCTGAAGCCGGCATCAATTTCACTCGCCAGTTTCCAACCCGAACTCGCGGACATTCTTTTCAGCGGTGACGGGGGAAATAAATCGCCGGCTGCCGTTCGCGTTCGTGGCTCTGTTTGCCTTTTCGTGCGCGCCCGGAGTCATCCCCAAACCATTTAACCTTGCCCGGAGAATCAGTCTTGAGTCCAGTCGGCCCGTCGCGCTATTGTGCCGACATGCGCCGAAAAATTTTCCCCCTCCTGATTTGTGGTTTGTTCGCGTTCCATTCCTCCGCGGTCGCCGCCAGCGGAAAAATCATCAAGGTTCTCCCGCAATTTCTCGACGCCAAAGGGCGCAGCTCGCTTTCGCCCAGTCTTTATGAGCGGGACGCTTATCAGGCGTTCCTCCGCGACAATCCAGACAAGCGCGCCGCGCTCGCTTTCAAAGTCGAATGGAAAGCCAGGGGCGCGACCGCTCCGAAACTGCGCGTCGAATTGCGCGGCACGCCGCAAGGCGACAAGCCCAAGGAACTCACGCTCGAAAAATCCGTGGCGCGCGTCGGCGGTTTCGGCAAATGGACCGCGGTGACGCTCGAAGGAAAAGATTTCGTCGAGTTCGGCAAAGTCACCGCGTGGCGCGCGACGCTTTGGGACGGCAACGAACTTCTCGCCGAACAAAAATCGTTTCTATGGCCGTAGCCAAAGGAAAAAGTAAAACGGCAAAGGGCAAAACGAAATCGGTCTGGTTTGGTCTTTTTGTTTTTTCCTTTTTCATTTTCGCTTTTAATTTTTTTGGCTCTGTTCCCGACTACAAAATCGGCGACGTGGCGACGCAGGAGATCACCGCGCCGTTCAAACTCATTGTTCTCAATCCCGACGATACAAAAGCCTTGCGCGAAAAGGCAGCGCTCCGGGTCCCGGCGATTTTTCGGTTCGATCCGCGAGTGGCCGATGAAGCGGAAAGCAATCTGCTGGCGACGTTGAACTACAAACGCGAGGAGTTTCAATACCAGCTTGAGGAAAGCAGGCTAATCGCGGCGGTGAATGGCAGGCGCGGGGAGTTTCGCAACGAATTAGAACCCGTTTTCGCTCGCGGCGCCGCGCAGCCAAAGGAAATTTTATTGCCGCGTTTCCAACGGCTCGCCGGAAACTTCCTGCGCCAGAACAAAAACCTTCCGCTCACGACAAATTTGCTCGAACTCTGGGCGCAGGGCGAATCCGACGAAACAATCCGATCCGCGCTCGCCGCCAGATTGCGCAATGCGACGGGACGTTACATCCGCGCGGACACTTTTCCGCCGGACTTCAAGCCCGGCCCGCAGGCCCGAATCGTCCCGGCCACGAACGCCGGCGAAAAATTGACCGCGGATTTCGTTGAACGAAACAGCCTCGTGACGCAACGCTCGAATGTGTTGACGCTGACCAGAGCGCGGACCGAACTGGTCAAAAGTTTTCCGCCGGAAGAACTGCACACCGGCAGAATTCTCGCGGCGATGCTCCGCGAAAATTGTTTTCTCGAACTTGAACTTACCCGGGCCGCGCGCGCGAAAAAAACCGACGCGCTCTGGGTCGCCGACCATTACGAACCGGGTGACGCCATTGTGAGAAGCGGGCAGGCCGTGGACGCGAAAGTCATGGCCGCGCTGGATCAACTGCGCGAGAAAATGAAGGCCGGCCAGTTGGAGCAGCAAATCGCCGCGACGCGCGCGCAGTCGCAGCAAAATCATTGGCTGCTGGTTTCCGTGGCGGCGCTTTCACTGGTGTTGCTGCTGGCAATTCTCCAGCTTGCGAAACGAAAAACTCCCGCGAGCGTTCTGCCGGTGAAACTCTCAGGCGGCAACGCGGGAGACATGTTGATCGCCTGTCCGGCGTGCGAGGAAAAAATTGTCGTGCCGCTGGCGGGAATCCGCGAGCTGGCCCTGCCGCCGGCTGATGAAGCTTCCGCAGCCGCGTGGAGGCAGCGCGCGTTGTCCGCCGAAGCCCGCGCGGAAACGGCCACGAAAGCGGCGCGGGAAGGTTTGCTTTCGCACCTCGCGCATTTGCTGAAGGACAAATTGGTGATGAAGCTTGCCCGGCATCGCGCCGAGCTGCTCGACACGCAGGAAAAAGCCGGGATGAGCGTGGCAGCGCTCGAGGCGCGCCTGCGCGAAGTCAACGCGCCGTTGCAGGAACGGCTCGCCGCGTATCAAAGCCGGATCGCCGAACTGGAAAAGGAACTCACCGTGCGCGGCGAGGAAAACCGCGAGTTGATCAAGGCGAAAATTCAACTGGCCCGGACCCAATCGGAGATCGCGCAGGCGAAAGAGCAGATGGAATTGAATTGAAGCTGTGCGCCTGGCGCGGTTTAAATTAAACCGTAGCCACTGGTCAGCCCCAATCACTCTCCCTCACCCTAACCCTCTCCCGCTGGGAGAGGGAACACCGCCGGCGCGCTCTGCTTTTTCCGATGTTGACCCGCAAATCCTGCCACTTGTTTTCAAGTGCGACGATGAACGATTCTCCCTCTCCCAGCGGGAGAGGGCCGGGGTGAGGGAGAACACAACGACAAAATCTTCGGCCACAGAATTTTTTAAGCCGCTCTAGCGCAGCTCATTCCCGAACCCGCCCGTTACGGAAATTCTTCGTGTGATTTTTGGCAGAAGGCAAAGACTTGCCCCAGCCCGGAATCTTCACGCCGGTTCACGCATTGGCGCCGCTCGCGCTGGAGTAACGCAGGTTTCCAACCTGCTGCGTCGCCGACTTCCAGCCGGCACGATGTCCGCAACGACTCGCACGGCTGCGGATTGGAAATCCGCGATACGGCAGGTTGGAAACCTGCGCTACGGCTTCGCATTGCTTCCGGCGTGTGGAATGTTCGGGCTGGCCGCCCGCCGTTGCGGCAGGGCGACGAGGACAAGCAGCAGCAATCCAACAGCAACCCCGGCCAGACTGACATAGAGCATCTTGATCGGCGGGCGGAAATGGAATTCCACGCGGTGCTCGCCCGGCCCCACGTAAACTCCGCGCATGATGTAATTGCAACGGAGCAATTTCTCCTGCTTGCCATCCACGAACACCTGCCAGCTTGGATCGAATTTGTCGTTCAACAACAACACCGACCCGGCTTCCGCTTTGGCGCGCAGCACGATGTGCTTGGGCGAGTAACTGCTGTATTCCACCGTGCCGGGATTTTGATTGGTGGCTGTGGACGGCGCAACGGCCAGCGGCTCCGCGAGCAAAACGGTTTTCTGCGGATCGAACGATGGCGAAATCAGTTTCTTCAATGTGAGAAAATCGTTCGTGCCGATCGTCTTGATGATATCCATCTCGTTTGTGCTGGCGCTCAATGTCTGCGCCGCGTCCGGCGCGGTGGCCGGCATTTGCCAGCTCGAAAAAAGTTTGGCGCGGGGCAGGGCGGTGGTGAACTCCCACAGGGCGTATTGCCCGTTGGTGCTGGCCACGGCGGTGAGTTCCTCATAGCGCGTCGGATTTGAAATGCCGGGCTTGGCCGCGATGTCGAATTGCATCACCACGCGGAATTGTTTCATCGGCGAGTCGGGTTGTTGGTTGAACAGCGGCAGCAATGCCGCCGGGCCGAGAAAATACCGCGTGTTGGTCAGTTCCCAATACCGCCAACCCGCCCTCGAAACCGTGCCCTGATAGAGCGCCAGATCCTCCGGCATTCGCGGCATCTGGATGATGTCCAGGCACTGGACGTTGTAATACAGGAAGTGATGTTGCATCCATTCGTAGCGGTAAAGCGCGGCAAGCTGCTCATACTGCCTCGCCAGCGGCGCCAAATCGGGCGGCAACCGATCCAGCCGCAAAAAGCTGTCCAGCGGAAACAGCGTTACGCGGCCCTCGTAAGGTTTTTGCCGCAGGAAATCAATCGCCGGGTTCGCCGCATTCTTTTGTTTGTAGTTGACGTAGTTGATCCACGGCAGGTTCGCGCGCCCGAGGTCGCCAAGGAGGAGCAGGCCGAGCAGAACTCCGCCGAGTCTTGCGCGCGCGCCCGCGAACCACCCGCTCAACACAAGAATCATCACGCCGAGAGTCGGAACCAGAAACAAAACATACCAGCCCACTTCCTTGAGACTGAATCCGGTGATCTTTTTCGGGAATCCGCCGCCATCAAACCCCACGGTCTCCAAATATTTTTCCACGTCAGAGCGGCTCGCAGCATACATCAGCCAGCCCAGCAGGCTCGCGGCGACAAACACGACGCAGCCAATCGTCCATTTCTTGTCGAAGCCGCCCGCTTTAGCCCACCATTTTTTCAGATGGCCGGACAATCCGTTCAACGCGGCGGTGGAACTTTCAAGATAACGCCGGCTCAAGCCGTGAATGCCATACGCGAACAGCACCACCAGCGCCCAATTCAGCGTGTGCATGAACTTGGACGGGTTGCGGATGGTCGAGAAATACGGCAGTTGATACAGCAACTGGTAGAACGGCGCGTGCCGGCCAAACGCCACCAGCAGTGAAAGCACGCACACGGCCGACCAGAACCAGATGAACTTCCGGTTCGCGATTCCGAAAACCGAATCCTTCTTTCGCCAGCCCTGCAATGCGGCCCACACGCCGACGATCACGACCATCAACCCCGAATAACCTCCACCGCCCGTCTGGCGCAAGCCGCCCATGCCCGAGGCCGGTTGCGGGACTTCTTTCCCTTTTTTCACGCCTTCAAAATAGCGGTCCCATGCCGGGTCGCGGCCTGCCGCGCCCCAATAATTGCCGCCATCGGCCGTATCCATCCTGTAACCGAAAAGTCCGGGAATCAAATATGTCAGCGCCTCCCTTTTGGGAAGACTCCACTGTGTGGCGAAGTCCCATCGTTGTTCTTTCGTCCGCGCGTCCTGTTGCGTGCCCGCCACGCCCTTGATGTTGGTGGCCACGAGAACAGACACCGCTTGCGCCGCAATAAAGAGCGCGAACAAAGCGACCACCCCTAGACGGGCAACGCCGAGCGTCACATTTTTCCACAGCGTCCCCTCCCTCGTGAAGGATTGGTAAACCAGAAACGCAGTCACGCACACGCTGAAAATGGCGCCCACATCGGCTGCGTCTGCCACGCCGATGCCGACGGCCAGTCCTGCAAGCGCCGTTTTCAGCCAGCGACGGGGCGAGGTCGTATCCATGAGCAACCCCATTGCCCAGTAACTCATCCCGATGGCCACGCAAACCGGCGGCACGCCCCAGCAGGCGGCTGAAAAAAAAGCGGAATTCAGCATCGCCGCAATGCCGCCGAGCGCGCAAGCCAGCGGCGTCAAACCAAGCTGCCGGAAAAAAAACCACGCGCCCATCCCCAGAAACAAAAGGCAGATCGGAACGAGAAATTTTGCCTGGTAAACGGGAGTCAACAGCCAGAACAAAAATTGGGTGAAGCTGGGAAGAGAAGTTCCACCATTAACGCCAATCGTATTCAGATCATACCAAACGCCGGTGAAAGCTGACGGCATTTTTACGGCGTCCTGGCTCATTGCGCCAAGCGGGCCGTCATTGGAAAAAATTACTTTGCCCGGAAGCAGACTGTTGTGGAAAAGCGCCAGAATCACCACAACGAGACAAAGGAAGAATATTCCCTGGGATGGTTTGCTGAAACGATTTTGTGTCATGTCACAGTTGCGGCATAGTGCGGCGACGGGCGGAGCATTGCGTGTTCAACGGCATTGTTCAATCTCAAAGAGAAACTCAAGAATTAGCGCTTCACTTAGTGATGTCCTAATTTGAAATTTTTTCGACACAAAATCCGATAACCATTTACCAAAGGATGTCTAGCGATTTTGCTATTGACAGGAATGCTCCTAAACACTAGACGTGGCGTTGTATTTGGGGGGGAAAGGCTATCTCCGAATGCCAGCCGCATTAAGAACAGGAATGATTATGAAAACTCTCTTGGCTTCGTTGTTCGTAAGGTTCACGTCAGCAGTCACGCTCGGGATGGTTGTGTGTTGCGCCGTCGCGACCAATGTTTCAGCCCAGACAAACTGTGCGACTCCGCCATCGGGATTGGTGGGCTGGTGGAAAGGCGAAAACAATGCATTGGACTCGGCTGGAACCAACAACGGCACGCTGGCTGGAAATGCGACCTACAGTGCTGGTCGTGTGGGGCAGGCATTTGTTTTTGACGGCGGCGGAGACGCGGTTCAGCTTGCCAACTCCACTAACTTGCAATTGCAGAACTTCACGATTGAAGCTTGGATTCGACGATCAAGTGTCAGTATCGCATCCCAGGATCTCGGTGGCGGTGAGCTTTTCTCCTTCGGCTCGGGCGGTTATGGCCTTTTGGTTGATAACGACGGCACTGCCTATCTCGTAAAGAACAACGCCAGCAGCATCGCCAGCAGCTTTCAGATTACGGACACCAATTGGCATCATCTGGCCGTGACCAAATCCGGAACGACCGTGGTGTTCTATCTTGAGGGAGTGGCTTACCCGGCGGCCTCCTATGCCGCGACCTTTACTTTCGCGACACCACCTGCCATCGGTGCGCGTGGTGACAATTTGGCGAACAGTTTCCTCGGCATGGTTGACGAGGTGAGCGTTTATAACCGCGCTCTTGGGACCAACGAAGTCCAATCCATCTACAATGCCGGTAGTTCAGGGAAATGCCTGAATCCGCCGCCGCCGTGCGCCACACCGCCCTCGGGTTTGGTGGGCTGGTGGAAAGGGGAAGGCAATGCATTGGATTCAGTCGGGAGCAACAACGGCACGCTGGCTGGGAACACGACCTACGGTTCGGGCCGGGTCGGTCAGGGTTTTGTGTTCGACGGCAACAATGACGGAGTTCAACTCGCCAATCAGACCAATCTGCAATTACAAAACTTTAGCATCGAGGCTTGGATCAAGCGGTCCGATGCCTCAATCGCGTCGCAAGATATTGGTGGCGGTGAGCTTTTCTCCTTCGGCTCGGGCGGTTATGGCCTTTTGGTTGATAACGACGGCACTGCCTATCTCGTAAAGAACAACGCCAGCAGCGTCCCCAGCAGCTTTCAGATCACGGACACCAATTGGCATCATTTGGCTGTGACCAAATCTGGAACGAACGTGGTGTTCTATCTCGAGGGAGTGGCTTACCCGGCGGCTCCCTATGTTGTGACCTTTACTTTTACAACGCCAGCCGCCGTCGGTGCGCGTGGTGATAATCTGGCAAACAGCTTTTTGGGAGTGGTTGACGAGGTGAGTGTTTACAATCGGCCTCTAACCGCTGGTGAAATCCAATCCATCTACAACGCCGGCAGCGCGGGTAAATGTGCGCCGCCGCCGCCGTGCGTCACACCGCCTTCGGGTCTGGTCAGTTGGTGGCGGGGCGAGGGAAACGCTCTGGATCACATCGGCGGAAACAACGGCGAATTCGTCAACAACGTGACGTTCACCAACGGGCGTGTAGGCCAGGGCTTTCTCTTCGATGGCGTGAACAGCTACATGCGCGTTCCCCATCATCCGTCACTGAATTTCAGCAACGCAGTAACGGTGGAATTCTGGTATAACGACCTGGGTTCGAGCGGGTCTTATTACGACCTTGTGGCGAAAACGGATCTTGGTGGATTTAACAACGGCCCGATCAACTTCACCGTCCAAGTCGAGCACGCCGGTTCGCGCGGAGTGCAGTTGTCCTTCAACGACCCGACGGTGGGTGGAGGGCATGAATTTTCCGCATATCTGCCGGTGCCGACGGCGGGTGCGTTTCATCATCTGGCGGCTACATTCCGGCAATCGGACGCGACACACGTGGAAATGCGAACGTTCATTGACGGGCAGTTGGTGAAGACTCTGGCAGTGGTGGCAAATTTCAGCAACGCGGTCAACGCTCTGCCGGTGACAATCGGCGGGAAGTCAACGGGAGATTTTCTGAGGGGCGTCATTGACGAAGTCAGCCTCTACAATCGCGCTTTGTCGGAGGCGGAAATCCAATCCATCTACAATGCGAGCAGTTCGGGCAAGTGCGTGCCGCCGCCGTGCGTCACGCCGCCGTCGGGCTTGGTCAGTTGGTGGAAAGCGGAAAACAATGCCCTGGACTCGGTCGGGACCAACAACGGCACACTCACCGGCGGCATCACCTTCACCAACGGCAAAGTCGGCCAGACGTTCAACTTGGACGGAGTGGACGACCACGTCGTCGTTGCCGATGCTCCTTCGCTCAATTTCGGCCCGGGCCAGGACTTCTCCATCGAGGCCTGGATACAGCCGCAGGTGTCCTCGACGAGTTTTGACGTCATGACGATTGTGGACAAACGAAATGCGCCGAACACTTCACAGGGGATCGGTTACGAGGTTGCGGTGATCGGCGGCCGCCTGGAATGCCGGATTTCCGATTCAATCGACGACCCCGGCACCTCTTTTGGCGCGGCCGGCCCGGATCTTCGCGATGGGCTTTTCCACCACGTAGCCGTGACGATTGTCCGGAACTCGACTACGGGCGGTCATTATTACGTGGACGGCGTTGAGGTTCTGACTTTCAACCCGACAGTGGAACCCGGCAATCTTTCCAATGATCAGCCGTTGAGAATCGGCAAGCACCCGACGCCGAGTGTGTCTGCATTCTTTAAGGGAAAGATTGACGAGGTCTCGATTTACAACCGGGCGCTCTCCACAAACGATGTCCAGGCCATCTACAATGCGGGCAGCGCGGGCAAATGCGCGCCGCCGCCGCCGCCGCCGTGCGTCACGCCGCCGTCGGGATTGGTCAGTTGGTGGCGGGGGCAGAATAACGCCATGGATCAGATTAGTGGCAACAACGGAACGAATGTTGGAAATGCGGCGTTCGGGCCGGGTCGCGTCGGCCAGGGATTTGTCTTTGACGGCAACGGCGATGGTGTTGACATCGGCAACCCCGCCAATCTGCAATTGCAAAACTTTACGATTGAAACCTGGATCAAACGCGCCAGTCCCAGCCGGGCCACACAGGGACCGCAATTGAACGGCACCATGTTTTCCGGCCCAAACGGAGGCTATGGTCTGGGCTTGTGGGATGACGGGAGGCTTCTTCTCTCCAAGATCGGCGTCAGCGGTGTCTTTTCAACTACAGTGATCACCGACACCAATACCTTTCATCATGTGGCGGTGACGAAATCCGGTGCCAATGTGTTTTTCTATGTGGACGGTGTGGCCGAGTCGGTTGGGCCTTACGACCCTGGGTTTGTGTTCAATGGCCCGATGGCGATTGGCGCGCGGGGCGGGGATTATGGCACCAGCTTTTTCGGGTCCATTGACGAAGTGAGCGTTTACAACCGCGCGCTCTCGACCAACGAAATCCAATCCATCTACAATGCGGGCAGTGCTGGGAAGTGCGTGGTTGTGGTTCCGCCTTTAATCACGACACAGCCACAGAACAAGACGGTAGTGGTGGGAGAAAGCGCAACCTTCAACGTGACCGCCACGGGCACGCAGCCTTTGAGTTACCAGTGGCGTATGGGTGGAACGAACATTGCCGGGGCGACGGCATCGTCGCTGGTATTGACGAATGTTCAGTTCGCCAATGCGGGCACTTATTCGGTGGTCGTTTCCAATGTCGCCGACACCGCGACCAGCAGCAACGCGGTGTTGACGGTCAACCCGCCGCCGCCGTGCGCCACCCCGCCCTCGGGATTGGTGGGTTGGTGGAAAGGAGAAAACAATGCATTGGACTCGTCCGGAACCAACAACGGCACGCTGGCCGGGAATACGACCTTCGGCGCAGCGCGTGTCGGTCAGGGATTTGTGTTTGACGGAAACGGTGATGGCGTTAACGTCGGGAATCCCCCCAATTTGCAACTGCAAAACTTCACCATCGAAACCTGGATCAAACGCGCCAATGCCAGCCGCGCCACCCAAGGCGCGTCCTTGAACGGCACCATGTTTGCCGGCCCGGGAGAGGGTTATGCTTTTGGCCTGTGGGATGACGGGAGAATCTTCCTCTCCAAGGTAGGCATCAGTGCGGTTTTTTCAACCCTTACGATCACGGACATCAATACCTTTCACCATGTGGCGGTGACGAAGTCCGGAAACAATGTAGTGCTCTATGTGGACGGAGTGGCTGAATCGGTGGGGCCTTATGATCCTGGGTTTGCATTTAATGGTCCGATGGCGGTCGGCGCACGAGGCGGCGATTATGCTGGCAGCTTTTTCGGATCCATTGACGAAGTGAGCATTTACAACCGCGCGCTCTCGATCGGTGAAATCCAGTCCATCTACAATGCCGGCGGTTCGGGTAAGTGCGCTATTCCTCCGGCGATAGCAGCGCAGCCGCAGAACACAATGGCGGTGGTGGGAGAAAGCGCAACCTTCAATGTGACCGCCACGGGCACGCAGCCTTTGAGTTACCAGTGGAGCTTCAACGGAACCAATCTTGCCGGGGCGACCACGAGTTCGCTGCCGCTGATGAATGTGCAATTCAGTCAGGCAGGCAGTTACGCCGTCGTGGTGACCAACGTCCTTGGCAGCGTGACAAGTTCCAACGCGGTGCTGACGGTCAATCCGCCTCCGCCGTGCGTCACACCGCCGTCGGGCTTGGTCAGTTGGTGGAGAGGGCAGAATAACGCCATGGATCAGGTTAGTGGCAACAACGGAACGAATGTTGGAAATGCGACGTTTGGGCCGGGCCGCGTCGGCCAGGGATTTGTCTTTGACGGCAACGGCGATGGTGTTGACATCGGCAACCCCGCCAATCTGCAATTGCAAAACTTTACGATTGAAACCTGGATCAAACGCGCCAGTCCCAGCCGGGCCACACAGGGACCGCAATTGAACGGCACCATGTTTTCCGGCCCAAACGGAGGCTATGGTCTGGGCTTGTGGGATGACGGGAGGCTTCTTCTCTCCAAGATCGGCGTCAGCGGTGTCTTTTCAACTACAGTGATCACCGACACCAATACCTTTCATCATGTGGCGGTGACGAAATCCGGTGCCAATGTGTTTTTCTATGTGGACGGTGTGGCCGAGTCGGTTGGGCCTTACGACCCTGGGTTTGTGTTCAATGGCCCGATGGCGATTGGCGCGCGGGGCGGGGATTATGGCACCAGCTTTTTCGGGTCCATTGACGAAGTGAGCGTTTACAACCGGGCGCTTTCCGCTTCTGAAATCCAATCCATCTACAACGCGGGAGGTTCGGGGAAATGCGAAACCAACCTCGCGCCGTTCATCACTGCGCAGCCGACCAATCAGACGGTGCTGGCCGGCGGGGTGGCGACGTTTGCGGTGCAGGCGGGCGGCATACAACCGTTGAGTTATCAATGGCGGAAGAACGGGAGCGATTTATCCGACGGCGGAAATATTTCCGGCGCGACCGGCAGCGCGTTGAATCTTTCACCGGTTTCATCAGGCGATGCCGCAACCTACGATGTGATTGTTGCCAACGCAGCCGGAAGCATCACCAGCGCGCCGGCGGCGCTCACGGTTCTAGTCCCGCCGGCCATCACGTCACAACCTGCAAGTCGAACGAACAATGCCGGGACAACTGCAACTTTCAGCGTGTCGGTCACCGGCACGTCGCCGTTCGGTTATCAATGGCGGAAGAACGGAAACAATTTGTCGGACGGCGGGAATGTTTCCGGCGCGACCGGCAGCGAGTTGAATCTTTCAGCGGTCTCATCCGGCGATGCCGCAACCTACGATGTGGTTGTGGCCAATGTCGCCGGGAGCATCACCAGCGCGCCGGCCGCGCTCACAGTTGTCATCCCTCCAACGATCATCACGCAACCGCAAAGCCAGACGAACAACGCGGGAGCAACCGTCACTTTCAACGTTGTGGCTTCCGGGAATTTTCTCACTTACCAGTGGAGAAAGGGAACGGCTGATCTGGTTGACGGCGGCAAAATTTCAGGGGCGCAAACTGCCGCTTTGACATTGGCCAACGTCTTGTTTTCCGACAGCGGCGGCTACAGCGTGGTCGTCGCCAATAGCGCGGGGAGCGCCACGAGCGACGCGGCTGCATTGACGGTGGACGTTGATTTTACCAAGGCGGTTTACAACGGGTTGTTTTACGACACCAACGGGGTGAGCCACGAAAGCTCCGGCTTCTTCACAGCCAAGACCACCACCAAAGGAACTTTCAGCGCGAAGCTTCAACTGGCTGGAAAAAAATATTCGTCTTCAGGCTTGTTCAACGCAGACGGCAAGGCGGTGAACTCGATTGCCCGGACGGGTTTGAGTCCGCTGACGATTGAACTGAGCCTCGATTTTTCCGGCAAAGACCAGATCACCGGTCGCGTCACCGACGGAATCTGGTCGGCGGATTTGACCGCTGATAAGGCGCTGTTTGACGCGGTGACGAATCCCGCGCCGCAAGCCGGCAGATACACGATGAACATTCCGGGGAATCCCGATTCAGCAGAGAGTCCCGGCGGCGACGGTTTTGGAACGGTCATGGTTAATGCTGGTGGAAAAATTTCGTTGAAAGGAACTTTGGGAGACGGAACGAAAGTTTCACAAAAGACTTCGCTCTCGAAGAATGGGCAATGGCCGTTTTACGTTTCGAGCTACAAAGGAAGCGGCTCTGTTCTCAGTTGGGCGACTTTCACCAACAGCGGCATCAAAGAATTTTCAGGCGACATGAGCTGGATCAAGAAGGCGAACCCGCTGGCAAAACTTTACGCCGCTGGTTTCACCAATGAGACAACCGTTGCCGGCTCATTCTACACCCCGCCGCTTCCCGGCAATCGGGTGCTGAATTTCGGGGTCGCCACCATTCTCTTTACCGGCGGAAATCTGTCCCAAAGTTTCAGCAACGACGTTGCTCTTGGCACCGACAACAAAGTCACGAACCTGAGCAGCAACGGACTTTCTCTGACGCTCGCTTTGCCGACGGGATTGTTCAAAGGCAAGGCCACCGACCCTGCCAGCGGCGGAACCATTTCATTCAAGGGAGCAGTTTCGCAAAAAGATAATTCAGGGTCTGGATTTTTCCCGGGAACGAATCAAAGCGGGCGGGTTTACTTTGGGGAATAGGGAGCGGTTTCGAGAAAACTGGGGCCGTGATTTGAAAGCTTGGACGGAAAATTCCGCGAGGTTTTGGAGTGCGGCAGCCCTCTGCCGCTGTTCCACCGCTTGTCTTCCCACGCAAAGCGGCAGAGGGCTGCCGCAGTCCAAGACGCTGGCGCGCAGTTCGGTCAACCCAAGCCGTCCAAGTGGCTACAGATTTTTTGAAACTGCTATAAGCTCCAATGATGGCTGCGTTTAAAGCAATGCCATCTGGCAAGGCGGCGTGAACGCCGCGCTTCCTTCTCAACCACGCCCGTAAAACTTTTTCAGGACAAATCGCGCCAGCCAGTTCGGAAAACATTTTCTGCCGATGACTTCCGCCGACCTTTTCCCCGCCTGCCAGACAAACGCAGGCGAAAGAAAGCTCCAGTATTTTCGGCGGCTCAAAATCACGCGCATCATCTGCCAGCCGAACCCGCCCATGAATCCACTCTGACGAACCAGCGGCGCAATATCAGCAAACCGGTCGCTTTGCAGATAGTCGAGGATTCGCGCCAGCACGACACGCCGCTCGGCATGGGCGCCCGACGTGGCGTTGAAATAGGATGTCGGATGCAGATAAAAATTCGAAGTGATCTCCGGGACGAAGCACATGCCGTAACGAAAGCCGACGGCGCAATCGGCAAACCAGTCCGAGAACCAGTGCAAATCCGGAATCCATCCGCCGGCTTCCATCAGCGCGGATTTTTTATAGACCGCGCTTTGGTTGTTGATCGCGAGCCTGCCGCGCCTGCCCAATGCGATCATGTCGTCCGGTGAAAGGTAGCAGGGTTTGTCCGGCATTCCGCCTCCGTTGAGCCATGTGAGGCCGGTCTTCACGCAACGCCATTCGCTGATGCCGCTGCAAAGCCCCGCTTCAGGATGCGCGCGCAACATCCGCGTGGCGTGCTCGAAAACTCCGGGGCGGACCTCATCGTCCGCCGCCGTGAACAGCACGTAATCGCCGCGCGCCTGTTCCATCGCGCGGTTCATGCTTGCGTTGCAGCCCATGTTCTTTTCGTTCGGCAGCACGCGGATGATCGGATGCCTGCGCGCAAACTCATTCAAAACCTCAAGGCTGTTGTCCGTCGAGCAATCGTCCACCACGATGATTTCGCACGGCAGGAGCGGCTGGTTCAACAGCGCCCCGAGCGAGCGCGGCAGATATTGCGCGTGGTTGTAATTCGGGACTATCGCTGAAATGACGGGGTCGCTCATCGGCGTGAATCAAACATTCTAGGCAAAATGCCGTGAGGCCGGTGCAAACGCAAGCGCGCTTGCCAAGCGGCAGGTTGGTGCGTATAAATTTCGGCTCTTAAAAAAAGAAGCTGGAAACTGGTGCCAAGCAACAAACGGATTAACGACCCGGATATGGAGCGGTGGCCTATCGGCCCGATAATTATGAGAATCTTGAATTTGAATCCGGCAGCTAAAGTGGTGTTTCGCTTCCTTGCCCTGCGCCATCCCGGATGGCTCTGCCGATTGAAAATGATTCGAAACCACGCGATCGAGTCAGACCGGAGATTTTGGGAGCTTTACGCAGAATGCATCCGTGATGATGTGACAACCCAACCGTTGGAAGATTTTTTTAATCTTTATCAATTGGTGCAGCGCACGCGGAAACTGGAGGGAGAACTGGCGGAGCTTGGGGTGTATCGCGGGGGCACCGCTAGGCTGATCGCCTCGCTCAAAGGGAACAAAGCCCTGCACCTTTTCGACACTTTTGAAGGTATGCCAGAAGTGCGCGCCGACCTGGACGAGCACAAAGCGGGCGACTTCGATAAGACGTCGCTCGCTGAGGTGAAGCGGTATTTAAGCGGCTTCAGCGGAGTGTTCTTTCATCCGGGTCTCTTTCCTGATTCGGCGCGAGAATTGGCGAAAACACCGGTTCGCTTTTCGCTGGTCCATTTGGACGGGGACATCTATGAATCCACGAAAGCCGGACTGCAATTCTTTTATCCGCGAATGGTCCAAGGTGCGGTGATTCTCTCTCACGACTACCGAAATCTAGGCTGCCCAGGGGTGAAACAGGCGTTTGACGAGTTTTTTGCTGACAAGCCGGAAACTGTGATTGAGTTGTGGAAAACCCAGTGCCTGGTGATCAAGCAGTAGCGGCGAGTCGCCGTTGCAACCAAACTTCCTGGACGCGGTGTCCGAATGCAAGCGCGCTTGCCAACCGGCCTGTTCGCGCGTATTAGTCTCCGCTCGCAAAATGCAAATGGAAACTGCTGCCAACAAGATCAAACGGATTGATGACTTGGCTAAAACACTGGCCGAGTTGCGCCAAAAAGGGAAAAAAGTCGTCCACTGCCACGGAGTCTTTGACCTTCTGCACATCGGCCACATGAAGCATCTCGAGGCGGCGCGGAAACTGGGTGACGCGCTCGTCGTGACAATCACGCCGGACCGGTTCGTCAACAAAGGGCCGCATCGTCCGGCGTTCCCGGAGCGGTTGCGGGCGGAGGCGCTCGCCTCGCTGGTCTGCGTGGATTTTGTCGCCATCAACGAATGGCCGACGGCGGTGGAGACGATCCAGAAACTGCGCCCAAATTACTTCGTAAAAGGCGTCGTGCGCGAAGGAGGCAAGCGCGATCACACGGACGCAATTGACCGGGAAGGCGACGCCGTCAAGGCCGGCGGCGGCGAACTGGTGCTGACCGACGAGGAGACCTTCAGCGCCTCGACGCTCATCAACCAGTTCATGGACGTTTTTTCGTCTGAGACAAAAACGTTTCTGGAACAATTCCGCGCGAAGCACACGCCGGAGGAAGTCGTCGGCTATCTGCAAGCCATCCGCAAACTCAAGGTGCTCGTCGTCGGCGAAAGCATCGTGGACGAATACCAGTTTTGCTCCGTCATGGGAAAATCCGGCAAGGAGCCGGTGCTGGCCGCGCTGCACAACCGCACCGAGACATACGCCGGCGGCGTTCTGGCCATCGCGAATCACGTCTCCAATTTCTGCGACAACGTCGGCCTGCTCAGTTCCATCGGCGGGGTGAATTCGTGCGAGGAATTCATCTCGTCCAGCCTGAACAAGAATGTCACGCCGCACTTCGTCCGCGCGCCCGGCGCGCCGACGATCATCAAGCGCCGGTTTCTCGAGGAATATCTGGCGGCCAAATTGTTCGAGGTCTATGTGATGAAGGCCGACGGCGTGGCGGCGGATGTCGAGGAAAAATTCTGCCGCGAGCTAGAGCGGCTCGCGCCGCAATACGACGTGGTGCTCGTCGCCGATTACGGCCACGGTTTGATGACCGACCGCGCGGTGCAACTCGTCTGCGACAAGAGCAAATTTCTGGCGGTCAACACGCAGGTCAACGCCGGCAACCGGGGTTTCAACACGATCTCGAAATATCCGCGAGCGGATTTCGTTTCACTCGGCGAGCCGGAAGTGCGCCTCGACGCGCGCCGAGTCAGCGGCGACCTGAAACCCGTGGCAGAAAACATCGCGCAAAAAATTTCATCCAGGAATTTTCTCGTCACCCGTGGCGCGACGGGCTGCCTGATTTACAATCGCGAAGAGGGTTTCTTCCATGTGCCTGCGTTTGCCATTCGTGTCGTGGACCGGGTCGGCGCGGGCGACGCGGTGCTGGGCATCACGTCGCCGTGCGCGGCGCTGGGCGTGTCGCCGCAAGTGCTGGGCTTCATCGCCAACGTCGTCGGCGCGGAGGCCTGCACCATCATGGGGCATCGGAGTTTCATCGAGCCGACCGGCTTGTTCCGGCACATCACGTCGTTGATGAAGTAATTGAAGCGTTTTCGCTTTCAAAAAACTTGAATAAATCCAGCCGGTCAATACATTGTCGCCCCTTTTAGCAGCGAATTTATGAGCAGCAAAAATCCGAACGGATTCGAAACAATTCTCGTCACCGGCGGCGGCGGCTACGTCGGCAGCGCGCTGGTGCCCGACCTGTTGAAGCGCGGCTACCGCGTCAAAGTCGTGGACGTTTTTTGGTATGGCAAAAATGTTTTCGACGATTGCAACAGCCACCCGCAACTCGAACGCGTCGAACTCGACATCCGCGACAGCGCGAAACTGAAACAGGCGCTGGCAGGTGTGGACGCGGTCATTCATCTCGCCTGCATCTCCAACGACCCGAGTTTCGAACTCAATCCCAACCTCGGCAAGTCCATCAACTACGACGCCTTCGCCGGCTTGCTGCAAGGCTCGATTGATCAGGGCGTGAAACGATTCATCTACGCCAGCTCGTCGTCCATTTACGGCGTGAAGGAAACTCCCGATGTCCGCGAAGACGCCGAACCGTTGCCGCTGACGGACTACTCGAAGTTCAAACTCGATTGCGAGCGCGACCTGCTCGCCCACAAGAACGCCAATGGAATGGATCGCGTCATCGTCCGCCCTTCAACGGTTTGCGGCTACGCGACGCGGCTGCGGTTGGATTTGACCGTGAACATTTTGACGATCCACGCGCTCGTGAATCACAAGATCAAGATTTTCGGTGGCAAACAGCTTCGCCCGAACCTGAACATCAAAGACATGGTTCGCGCGTATCACGTTTTTCTCGAAGCGCCCGCCGCGAAAGTTGACCGCGAAGCCTTCAACGTTGGTTTTGAAAATCGTTCCGTCGAAGACATCGCCAAGCTCGTGCGCGAAACGCTCGGCGACAAAACCATCGAACTTGAATACACGCCATCGGACGACAACCGCTCCTACCACGTCAACTCGGACAAAGTGAGGCGCGTGCTTGGTTTTGAAACGAAGTTCACGATTGAGGATGCCATTCGCAGCATCGCCGACGCGCATCGCGCCGGAAAAATTCCCGACCCGTTCAAGAACACCATGTTCTCCAACATCAAGCGGATGCAGGAACTCAAAGTCGAATGACCGGCGCGACGACATCAGCCGCCAAGCCCGCGCAGAGTTTCACGAACGAAACATTGCACCGGCTCTTCATGGAAATGCTCCGCGTGCGCGTCATCGAGCGGCGCATTGCCGAGCGTTACGCCGAACAGGAAATGCGTTGCCCCGTCCATCTCAGCATCGGACAGGAAGCCGTGGCCGTCGGCGTCTGCGCGCATCTTCGCAAGCAGGACAAGGCGATGAGCGCGCACCGATCGCACGGACATTATCTGGCGAAAGGCGGAAATGTTTATTCGATGATCGCGGAACTTTATGGCCGCAAGGACGGCTGCTGCGGCGGACGCGGCGGCTCGATGCACTTGATGGATCAAGCCGCTGGCTTTTGGGGCGCGGTGCCGATCGTCGGCAGCACATTGCCGATTGCCGTCGGACTTGCGCTCGCTGACAAACGGATCGGTCGCGACTCGAAGACCGTCGCGTTCCTCGGCGAAGCCGCGACCGAGGAAGGCGTGTTCACCGAGACTTTGAATCTCGCCTGCGTGCTGAAACTTCCCGTCCTGTTCATCTGCGAGAACAACGGCTTTTCCGTTTACACGCCGATGCGCTGGCGGCGCGCGCCCGGTTTTGATTTTGGCGCTTACGTCCGCAGTCATGGCAGCCACTTTTTTTCCGGCGATGGAAATGACGTGGAGGCAGTCCATCGCGTCACCGCCGAAGCGTTCAAGGCGATGCAATCCGACCCGACCCGACCCGCTGTCATCGAATTTGAGACGTGGCGATATTACGAGCACTGCGGCCCGGGACAGGACGATCATCTGGGTTATCGCGAGGAAGAACACATCACCCACTGGGCGAAACGCGATCCGATTGCGCTCGCTCGCCAGCGATTGGTCGCCGCGAATCCGGCCCTTGAAACGGAGATCGAAGCTGCGGAAAAGAAATTCATTCAGGAGATTGATTCCATCATCGAAAAAGTCCGCGCGAGCGCAAAGCCCGACCCCGCGACTCTGCAACGAGGAGTGTTCGCGCCATGAGCGAAACGCGCGACATGACTTACGCAGAGGCGATTCGCGACGCGACGGCGACCTGTTTGCAACGCGACCCGAATGTTTTCCTGATCGGACTCGGCGTGCCCGACCCGAAGGGAATTTTCGGAACGACCACCAAGCTTGTTGACGAATTCGGCGAAGACCGCGTGATGGACGCGCCACTTTCCGAAAATGCTTTGACCGGCCTCGTCATCGGCGCGGCGCTCGGCGGGATGCGGCCGATTCTCACTCATCAGCGGGTTGATTTCGCGTTGTTGAGCCTCGAACAGATCGTGAACCAGGCGGCCAAGTGGTATTACATGTTCGACGGCAAAGGCGGCACGGTCCCCATCGTCATCCGGATGGTCATCGGTCGCGGTTGGGGGCAAGGCCCGCAGCACGCGCAAAGCTTGTCATCATGGTTCGCGCACATTCCCGGACTCAAAGTCGTCGCGCCCGCGTCGCCCGCGGATGCGAAGGGAATGTTGATCGCGAGCGTCGAGGACAACAATCCTGTCATTTATCTCGAACACCGCTGGCTGCACGGAATGAAAGGCCCGGTGCCAACCGGCTATCACCGCACGCCTCTGGAAAAATGTCTCATCGTCAAAAAAGGAACGGACGTCACAGTCGTCGCCAACTCGCACATGGTCATTGAATCGTTGCGCGCCGCTGAGTTTGCAACCAAGAGCGCGGGCATCAACATGGAAGTCATTGACGTGCGCTGCCTGAACCCGCTCGACTTCGGCACGATTGCCGAGTCCGTCCGCCGGACAAAACATCTGCTCGTCGCGGACGATGACGCTTCACATTGCGGCTTCGCGGCGGAAATCATAGCGCGCGTCACGGAAGCCGGGCTTGAATTGAAATCGCCGCCAGTCCGCATCACGCATCCAGATTGCCCGTCGCCAAGCTCTGCGGCGCTCGCGGCTCCGTTTTATCCGACGGCCAAGGACATTTTTGCCGCCGTCACAAAAATTCTCGGACGCGGCGCGGACAAGCTGGAGCAATTTCCCGCGCGCACGCGTCCTGTTGACGTTCCGAACTTCGAATTCCCCGGCCCGTTCTGATTTCATGGGATTGAAAATTCCATACGTGGACTTGGCGCAGCAACATCGCCCGTTGCGCAAAGAAATCCTCGACGCAGTCGGTGGTGTGCTGGACTCCGGCCAATTCATTCTCGGCGAGGAAACGGAGCGCTTCGAACAAGAATTCGCCGCGCTGTGCAACGCCAAGTTTGCAGTCGGCCTCAACTCGGGAACCGACGCGCTCATCCTTGCGCTGAAATGTCTCGGCATCGGTCCGGGCGACGAAGTCATCACACCGCCGAATTCATATCTGGCCAGCGCCAGTTGCATCGCGCTTGCGGGAGCGACACCGAAATTCACGGATGTCCGCGAAGATTTGAATCTCGATCCTGCCGCCGTCGTGCGCGCCATCACGCCGCGGACGAAGGCGATCATTCCAGTCCACCTCACCGGCAAGCCTGCCCCAATGAAGGAACTGCTTGATGTCGCGAAGCAACATAAACTCGAAGTCATCGAAGACGCTGCTCAAGCCGTCGGCGCGAAATTGAATGGGCAGCCCGTCGGCGCGATTGGTCGCATCGGTTGTTTCAGCCTTCACCCGCTGAAAAATTTGAACGCCGTTGGAGATGCTGGTTTGCTGGTGACGAACGAAGAAAAAATTGCGCAGCGCGCAAAACTTCTTCGCAACCACGGCCAGCCCAATCGCGATGACTGCCTTGAGTTCAGCATGGTGTCGCGTCTGGATTCAGTTCAGGCGGCGGTTCTGCGGGCGAAGCTTCGGCACTTGGACGGCGTGACTGCGAAACGGCGAGCCAACGCGGAACATTATCGGAAACGTTTGAAAGGCTGCGCGCGGATTCAATGTCCGTCAGACGCGCCCGGAGAATTTTGTGTTTATCACACGTTCGTTGTTCAAGCGGACAAGCGCGACGAACTGAAAAAGTTTTTGGAAGAGCAGGGCGTCGGCACGGCGATCCATTATCCAGTGCCGATTCATTTGATGACTGTCGGGCGCAAAATGGGCCACAAGCCCGGCGATTTTCCCGTGACTGAGCGGCTGGCCGGGCGGATTCTGAGCCTGCCGATTTATCCCGAGTTGACCGCGAATCAAATTGATGAAGTTGCCGACACCATTCTAAAATTTTACAAATCCAATTAAATGAAAGTTCCCTTTTCGTATCTCGACCGACAGTTCGCCGATGTGGACGCCTACCTCGGCGACTTGCGCGCGTTCGTGAAGACCGGCGACTTCACGCTCGGCAAACCTCTCACCGAATTCGAGACGAACTTCGCGAAGTATTGCGGGCTGCCGCACGCCATCGGCGTCGGCACGGGCACGGACGCGATCATCATGCCGATGCGCATGTGCGGCATCGGCCCGGGCGACGAAGTCATCACGACGACATTCACGTTTTATGCGACCGTCGGCGCGATTGTCGCGACGGGCGCGACGCCGGTGTTCGTGGACAGCGACGACGGTTTCATGATCGCCACTGACCAGATCGAAGCCGCCATCACGCCGCGCACGAAGGGAATCGTCACTGTGACTTTCAGCGGTAATGTGCCGGAGATGGAAAAGATCAAAACCATCGCGGACAAACACAAGCTGATGATCTTCGAGGACTCGTGCCAGTCCATCGGCGCGAAACTCAACGGCAAGCCGATGGGAAGCTGGGGCGAAGCTGCGGCTTACAGTTTGCATCCGTTGAAAAACTTGAATGTGTGGGCGGACGGCGGAGTCATCACGACGCGCTCGGCGGAACTTGCGCGCAAACTCCGGCTCTATCGCAATCACGGTCTGGTGAACCGCGATGAGATTGAATTTTTTGGGATCAATTGCCGGCTCGATACGATTCAGGCAGTCATCGCGAACCGGCTGATGAAAGAAGTCGAGTTCATCACGAACACGAAAATCAAGAACGCAGCGACTTACGATGCGGCGTGGAAGGACATTCCCGATTGCATCCAAATCCCGCCGCGACGACCGGAAGTGAAGCACGTTTACCATCTCTACATGGTTCGCGCGAAAGACCGCGACGGCTTGTTGAAATTTTTGATCGAGCGCGGCGTCGAGGCAAAAATCCATTACCCGACGCCGATCCATTTGCAACCTGCTGCGGCTTATTTGGGTTACAAACGCGGCCAATTTCCGAAAGCCGAGGCGGACGGCAAATCCATCATCACGCTGCCGGCGCACCAACATTTGACGAAAGAGGAGATTGACTACACGATTCAATGCGTCCATGATTACTATCGCAAATGAATCCCTTTTAGCGGCATGTCGAACACTGATAAAATTTTGGATTACGACAAACTGGTCGAGGCTTACAGCGCGAATCTCGACGTGAACCTGCGCGGCTTCAAAGCTGCGGACGAGATGCTCGACACCTGGGTTCCCGACGAAGATCACGTCCGCAGCTTGAGCAGTCTCGTGGAGGCGGCGCAACTTTGCGGCAGCGATTCCGTGACTGTCCGCGTCGCCAACAAAACTCTCGGCGACCAGTCCGCGACGGTGAAGGAAAAACTGGCGGGACTCGGTGAAGTTGCCTGCGTCGAGGAAAAAGATGCGACCGTTTTGAAAATTTCCAAGCTTCAGGAGACGGCGGCGTTCCGTTCCGTTCGCCCGATCTATCTGCAAAAACTCCGCGCGCGTCTCGCGGACATCCGGTTCAAGCGCGCATTGAAGCTGCCGGAGAATTTTGTTCCGTTGCGCGTCACCGGAGAAGGCTGGTCGCTCGCCTGCGGAGTGCAGCCGGAACTCCATGTCATCACCGACGCGGTTTTTGATGGCGCGGCGCGTGGCCCGATGGCCGCGGTGCTGGATTGCCTCTGCGAATTGCTGATCGGCCTGCCGATTCTGGAGGCGAGAGACCACGCGGTCATCCGGCTGGAATTTTCCCTGCGCGATCCCTCTCATACGCATCCCATCTCCGGCATCGTCCTGCCGCAGAACGCCGATCCCATTTTCCGCCTGCCGTCGCTTTTGATGAAGCGGTTGTTCGACGATTACCTGACTTCAACGACCAACTATCGCCCGGGAATGAATTTCTACGACCCCGGCCCGAAACCATCGTGGGCGAAACTGTCGCCGACCGAACGCGAGCAGCGCGTTACGTCCGTTCTCGCGAGCAACGGAGCCGCGCTTGGCCTGCGGAACGGCGAGGTGCAGGTGGTTGATTGCAAGCACGCCTACGCCGTGACCGTGCGGTTCGGCGACGAGCTTGCGCTGCCCACAAAACGCGTGCTTGCCTTGAGCCTCGAACGCCTTGTGCGGCAAAAATGCGATCCGCGCCTCGAAGTTTTTTGCGAAGAGAAAAAAGATTTGAGCAGCCTGCGCCGCACGATTGAACATCACGAGCACGACCATACCGAAAAGGAGTCCAAATGAGTGGAATGACCGAACACATCGAAAAACTGATCCTCGACGGGACAAAAATCGCCTGGCACGACGAACGCGTCCGCGCGTGGCAGCGCGGCGAGCGCATCGCTCCCATCACGATTGACATGGCGCTGACCCGCGCGTGCAACTACGGCTGTCACTACTGCTACGCGATGCTTCAGGAGAACGACCGCAGCATCATCAACAAGGACATCATCAAACGATTTCTCGACGACTGTGCGGAGATCGGAGTGAAGGGCGTCAGCTTCGTTTCCGATGGCGAAAGCACCATCTCGCCAGCCTTCGTTTTCGCCAGTCAATACGGCGCGTCGCTCGGCCTCGCGATGGCCTGCGGCACGAACGCCTACGTTCTGACCCGGAGCAAATCAGAGGAGGTTTTGCCGCATCTGACGTATCTGCGCGTGAACATTTCCGCCGGCGAAGCGCATCGCTACGCCGAAATCATGGGCGTGAAGGAAGATTTTTTCCATCGCGTCGTGGACAACATCCGCCACATGGTCGAGATCAAAAAGCGCGACAACTTGAATTGCACCATCGGCCTTCAGATGGTTCTGATGCCTCAATATGCCGACCAGATCCTGCCGCTCGCCAAGCTTGGCAAGGAACTTCGCGCGGACTATCTCGTCATCAAGCATTGCAGCGACAACGAAGACGGCGACCTCGGCGTGGATTACCGAGGCTACTCGAAGTTGAGCGATTTGCTGCACGAAGCAGAATCGTATTCGGACTCCGGCTACCAATGCACCGTCAAGTGGAGCAAAATCCAGGCGCAAGGCACGCGCTCGTATCAACGCTGCTACGGCGCGCCATTCCTGTTGCAGATATCCGGTTCCGGCCTCGTTGCGCCGTGCGGAATGTTGTTCAACGAGAAATACAAAAAGTTTCACATCGGCAACATCTGCGAGGAAAGTTTCAAGGACATCTGGAAGAGCGAACGTTACTGGGAAGTGATGAACTACCTCGCCAGCCCGGAATTCAACGCGCAAAAGATGTGCGGCAGCCTTTGCCTGCAACACAAGGTCAACGAAGTCCTCGACAACATCGTCAAGGGCAAGCTCGACCTCAAGCACCCCGTCGGCGCGGAGCCACAGCATCTGGCGTTCGTCTGAGCGGCAGGCAAAAATTCAAATCCATCGAGTGATGGCTTCTTCACTGCCGAACCTCTCAGTCATTGTCCCAAACTACAATCACGCGAAGTATCTCGAAACGTCGCTTTCGGCGATTCTCAACCAGTCTGTTCCGCCGCTCGAAGTCATCGTGCTCGACGATTGCTCCACCGACAACAGCGTGGAAGTGATCCGGCGTTTTGCTGCGCAACATCCTCTGATTCGCCTCGTCCAGAACGAAAAAAATCTCGGCGTGATGGCCAACATCAACAAAGGCATTGCGCTGTCGCGCGGTGAATACATCTACATCGCCTCGGCGGACGACGAGATCGTGCCGGGCCTCTTTGAAAAGTCGTTGCGAATGCTCATCCGGTATCCGCAGGCGGCGTTTTGCTGCGCGATTACCGAATGGCGCGAGACCTTTTCGGGATTGGTCTGGCAAATGGCCCAAAGCATGGGCGGTCAGGCCTGCTATTTTTCGCCGGACGAAATGGTAAAACTCGGGAAGAAAGGAAAGCTTTTCATTGTGACGTCGAGCTGCGTTCAGAAACGCGAACCGCTCATCAAAGCGGGTTGCTTTCCGTCTGAACTCCGCTGGCACGCGGACTGGTTCGCAATGTATATCACCGGATTTCGCGACGGGATTTGTTACATCCCCGAAGTTCTCTCCACGGCAAATCTGTTGCCGGGGTCTTTTTTCCAATCCGGCAGCAGGAAATCCCAGCATCGCGAGGTTCTGATCCATCTGCTGAACCTTTTGAACTCTGAAAAATACGCGGACGTGATGCCGCGCATTCGCGAGTCAGGAGACTTGTCGTTATTCTCGATGCCGCTGTTGAAGCTCGTCCTTGGCCGGCGCGAATACCGGCACTTTTTCAATTTCACGCTGCTTCGGCGTGCGTTGCGGCGCAGCGCGGAACTGGGCGCGAAAAAGATTTTGCCGACGTGGTTTGCGCGGCTGTGCCTGAAGATTTTCTACACCCACAGGCCCGCAAACAACGCGCCCTCTTAAACTCTTTCCATCAGCACGGCGCAGTTCCATGCGGCAAATTCCCGGACGACCGGGATTCGCACGACGAATGGGAATTCCGTGTAATACCGCGGGGCTGCGCGCTTGATGCGCAGGCGGGGATTACGGTGAATCATGCGGAAAGTTTTGCCGATGTAAGTGGGAAAGAGGTTTTCAAATGGCGTGTGTTTTCGTGGCCGCCGGATCAGTTTGTCCCAGAGCCGATGCCCTGTGTGAGGTCCGAAATAATGGAACGGTGAGAATTCATGCCCGCCCCAAATGGAGAGCCAGTTCGTCCAGCTCAAAAAGAAAACGCCGCCGTTTTTCAAGATGTGATGCGCTGAAGCGATAAGCTGATCCGGCTTTGCGAGATGTTCAAAAACGTTGGAACAAATCACCAGGTCATACTCCCCCAGCTCGGCCAGGTTTTGCTTGTCGATGTTGAACGCTCGAAACGTCCCCTGAACACCGGGCAGCAGGATGTTGCTTTCATCAGCGAAGACGACTTCGCAACCGCGTTTGGCAAGTTCAGCACCCAGGATTCCATGGCCGCAACCCAAATCGAGCGCCCGCGTTCCCGGCCCAAGTTTCACCTCGCTATCGGCAATCCATCGAATCGCATCATCCGCCTGCATTGAATAAAACGCTGCATCGTCGCCATGCCTGGCATAGCGCAGTAAAAGTTTATGAAGAATCATGCGGGCGTTACGATAACGATTAATTCGCGAAACCAGCGTAAATGATTCAACGACTGCAAAACAAGTTGCAACATCGCCTTACTTTTTTGGCCTTTGATACAGAACTTTCTCCGCGCGTTTTGTGGGATTGTAGTGGCTTTCACTCTTGCTTAAGCTGCCGGGATGAAAGCGAAGATCATCACCGTCATTCCCGTTTACAACGGTGCGGATTTTATCGTGCAGACGCTCCAGTCCATCGCGAACCAGACTTTGCGACCGGATCGCGTGATCGTGTCGGATAATCGTTCCACGGACAAGACCGAGCAGCTTGTCAAGGAGTTCAAACCTATCCGTGTCGAGTGGCGGCAGAACGAGGCGAACCTCGGCTGCTTCGGCAATTGCAATCGCGCGCTGGAATTCGCGCCCGAAACCGAATACCTCCACCTGATCTGCGCCGACGACATGGTCTCGCCGGAATATTACGCCACGCTGACGCGCGCGCTCGACGACTGCCGCGGTTTCGGGCTGGGCTACGCGCTGGACGAGCGGATTGACGAGAACAACAAACGCCTCAGCCTGTCGGGCAAAATTACCGGCGGAATCGAAGTGCAGGACGTTGCAAATTTTCTCCTGAAAAAAGCCGAGATCGCGAACCAGGCGTTCAGCGGCTCATTGCTCAAGACGAACTATCAGAAAACGCCCTGCGCGTTCCGCATGGATCTGCCGATTCTGGCGGACATGATGTTCTGGGCGGAATTCGGCAAGCACTGCAAAAAAATCGTATGCGCGCAACAACCGCTCGTGCAGTATCGCTGGCACGGCGCGAACGCCACCTCGACATTCGCCCCGCAACTCCAATCGCTTGTCCTCGACGAATGGCGCGTCATGCAAATGATCGAGCAACTGCGCGGCGCGGGCGGTGATCCCGTCCGTCAATTCAAGCTCAAAGGCCTCTTCGCCGTCCGCTCCGGCATCAAGGCCAAGCGTTTTCGCGAGCAGAAGAATCCTGATTACTCGCGGCAGATCGTGCGTGCAGCGAAGGAAATCAGCGGGCCGCTGGCGTGGTATATGGGGCAGGCGCTCGTTCATGCGCGCGACGTGTTCGTGTATGGCCTCGGCAGGCGGAAGAAGCATCCGAAGAATATTTACGGTTGAAACCCATGACCGTGAACCCGAGTCCCGGCCCCAATTCAAACAAGACTGAACGCAAGAGAGCGTTCGTCTGCTTCAACTAATCCCTGCAATGGCGAACGAACCAATCCTCACCCGCGCCGAACCGAACTGCCGCTTGTGCGGCGCAGCGGGACAATTGCTTTACGAAAATTTCCGTGACTGCGTCTTCAATGCGCCCGGAATCTGGAACCAGCGAAAATGCCCCCGCCCTGGCTGCGGCCTCGTCTGGCTCGACCCGGTGCCGACCGAGGAAGACATCGGCAAAGTTTATGAGGCTTACTACACCCACAACCAGCCGACGCCGCTGGCCGGCTTGATCAGCAACGCGTGCTGGGCGGTTTGGAAAAGTTACCTGCGGCATCGCTTCAACTACAGACAGGGCACCGGCCCGGCAGGGACTTCGTTGCTCTGGCCGCTGGCGATGCTGCATCCGGGCGGTCGCGCGGAATTGGATTCGGCGGCGATGTATCTGCCCGCGCCAAACTCGCCTAGTCGCGTGTTGGATGTCGGTTGCGGCGCCGGAGTTCTGCTCAAGCGGATGCAGGACATGGGTTGGGAAGCGCGCGGGCAGGAGATTGATCCGAAAGCCGTGAGCGCCGCGCAAGCTCGCGGCGTGCGCGTAGATCTCGGCACGTTGCACGAACAAAAATATCCGGGCGATCACTTCGACGCCGTGCACACGGCGCACGTCATTGAGCACGTCCATGACCCGGCGGCGTTGCTGCGCGAATCTTATCGCATCCTGAAACCGGGCGGGATTCTGGTCGTTCTGACGCCGAACGTGGAGAGCTTTGGACATGCGCATTTCGGCAAAGCCTGGCTGAATCTGGATCCGCCGCGCCACCTGGTTCTGTTCAGCCGCAAGACACTTCGCAAACTGGCGGAACGTGAAGGCTTCCATGTCCAGCGGCTCGAAACGACCGTGCGGACGGCCTGGGTTTACGGCGCAATGAGCCGCCAAATTCGCCGCACGGGCCGTTCAAGCATGGCCGATTTGGGAAAACCGCTCTGCCTGCTTCACGGAATCATTTTCCAGCTTCGCGAGCGCCTCGCGCTGCGAGCCAATCCCGACGCCGGTGATGAGTTGTTGCTCATTGCCAGGAAGTAGCGCGGGAGATTATTTCGTTGGAACTTGGACTTCTTCGACCAGCCGCTTCAATCCATCCTCCATCGTCACACACTGTCTCCAACCTAGCGATTTGAGCTTGCCCACATCTGCAACGACGAACCCGAGCGGATCCGTCTGCGGCGGATTCGCTGTTTCAACCAGTCCGCGCTTGTCCAAAATTTCTTCCAACGTCGTCGCGATTTCTTTCACGCTCACGCCCACGCCCGTCCCGAGATTGATCGCGCCGCTGAATTTTTTCTCCACAACCGTCAGCAACGCCCCCGCGAGGTCTTCGATGAATATGTAATCCTTCGTGCTGTCCGGCGTTTTCAGAACGATTTTTTCATCACGCGAAAGTTTTTGGATGATGGAACTGCACAGCCGCGAGGGATGCTCGCGTGGTCCATACGGATAAAAAACGCGCGTCCACGCAAAAACAAACCCACGCTCCGTCGCCTCCTTCTCCAGCGCGACTCGCAAATCGTTTTTGCACTGCGCGTAAGGCGTCGTTGGCTCGACTGGCGTTTTGTCCTCGGACAAAATTTCGTTTGTGATTTGATATTCCACGCAAGTTCCCAAGCCGACGATGTGATTTGTTCCAAGCCGGTTCACTTCGCGCAAAAACTTCAAACTCGCGTCGCGAAACTTAAAATTCTCCGGCGACTCCAGATAAATTCCCGGTGTCGTGATCCACGCCATGTGGATGCAAACGTCCGCACCGAATTCCTCGATCTCGCGCCATGGCGCATCGTCCAACGTGCCGCGAAGCCAGCGCAGATTTTCGTGCGGCGGCAAATGCGGCGGGATTTTTTCCTCCGGCAGCGCAAGCCCGGCGATCCGATGCCCGCGCGACAACGCCAGCAGCGTGAACGCCGAGCCGATGAATCCCGTGGGGCCTGTCAGTAGAATTTTCATTTGGCCAATCCGGCAACAGCACGCGCTTGCGTCCTGGACTGCGGCTGTCCTCTGCCGCTTTCAAAACTCACGCTCACAGACAAAGCGCCAGAGGTCTGGCGCACTCCAAAACCTGGCGGCATTTCGCGCATAAGTTGTTTCACCGCAATTCCGCGAGCAACGGAAGATTTTTATCCCGCTCGGACAATAGCGGATTCGCAATCGGCCATCTGATTCCGACTTGCGGATCGTTGAAGCGGATGCCGCGCGCCAGATCCGCGAAATAGAATTCCGACATCTGATAAAACACCTCGCAGTTGTCCACGAGACATTGGAATCCGTGCGCGAAACCGCCAGGCACATAAAGCGTGCGATGATTTTCCGCGCTCAGCTCGAAACCTTCCCACTTGCCAAACGTCGGCGAGCCACGCCTCACGTCCACGAGCACATCAAAGATCGCGCCGCGCGCGCAGCGGATGAGTTTGACCTCCGGCTTCGGCTCGGCTTGAAAGTGCATCCCGCGGATCATGCCGCGCTTTTTCGTGAGCGTGAGATTGCACTGTGGCCAGTGCGTGTTCAGGCCCTGTCCGGAAAATTCCTTTTCGCAGAACGTCCGCGCCAGAAATCCGCGTTCGTCCTCGCGCAGTTCGAGGTCAATCACCCAAAGTCCGACCAGAGATGTCTCGGAAAACTTCATTCAAAAATTTTTACCACGGATAGACACGGATGGACACGGATAATTTCCCCTCACCCGGCGAGACGCCCAAAGATTTTTTCTTCCTCTCCCCACGACGAAGGAGTGGGGAGAGGACCGAGGAGAGGGGACATCCGAGAAAACGCGCCTCCTCTCCCCGGCCCTCTCCTCCATCCGATGGAGGAGAGGGAGTATCTGGTTCACAACATCCGTGTTTATCCGTGTCCATCCGTGGTTAAACTCAAGCCACCTTCACCTTCGGAATCGGCACGATGAACTTGCCGCCCTGGTCGCGATAGGCTTTTTGCTGGCCGAGAATTTCATCGGCAAAATTCCAGGTCAGCAACAGCGTATAGTCCGGTTGTTTCTCCAAAAGTTTTTCCGGCCCAACGATGGGAATGTGCGTGCCGGGCGTGAGGCGTCCCTGCTTGTGCGTGCTACGGTCTACGACGAAATCAAGCTGTTCCTTGCCGATGCCAAAGTAGTTCAACAGCGTGCTGCCTTTTGCCGACGCGCCGTAAGCCGCCACGCTCTTGCCCTCCTTTTTGAGCCGCGCCAGCAGATCGCAGAGCGCGCGTTTGATTTCGCGGACCTGGCTGGCGAAGCCTTCGTAGTAGCGCAACGAACTGATGCCTTTGCGCCTTTCCTCTTCGAGCAGCCCCGTCACCGACGCCTCGACCGGATGCCCGCCTGAATGACATGCAAAAAGGCGAAGCGAGCCGCCGTGAATCGGAATTCTCTCGACGCGGAAAATCGTCATTCCATGCCGCTCGAACAACGGCTTCAGGGCTGTGACGGTGAAATAAAAAACATGCTCGTGATAAATCGTGTCGAACTCCGTGTGCTCGATAAGGTCAACGGCATATGGAAATTCCAGGACAACGCGGCCCTTCGGCTTCAGCAGCGTCGCCAGTCCCGCCGTGAAATCATTCGTCTCCGGCGCGTGGGCAAAAACGTTGTTGCCGAGAATCAAATCAGCCTGGCATGTCTCGCCGGAAAGTTTTTTCGCGAGGTCATTGCTGAAAAATTCCCCGACGGTTTCGATTCCTTTTTCCCGCGCGACTTTGGCGATGTTCGCCGCCGGCTCGATGCCGGTGCAGGGAATTTTTGCGCGTTGAAAATTTTGAAGCAGATAGCCGTCATTGCTGGCGATTTCCACGACGTGGCTTTGACCGTCGAGCGAGAATTCCTTTGCGTAACGCTCCGCCGATTCGCGCGAATGTTTCAGCAGCGCGTCCGAAAACGACGAGAAATAAAGATACTCGGAGAAAAGCTGGACTGGCGGAACCAGGTCGGTGATTTGCAGGAGCCAACACTGCTCGCAGACCGCAAGGCGCAGCGGAAATTTTGGCTCAGGCTTCGACAAATCTTCCTCGCGCAAAAGATTGTTTGCAAGCGGCTGGATGCCGAGGTCGAGAATCAGCGCGCTGTCCTTGCTGCCGCACGAGCGGCATTGAAACGAGAAACTCATGGGCAGGAAAATTTGTGATGAAATTGCGGAGCGCGATTCTTCTTCCTCTCCCCGCGACGAAGGAGTGGGGAGAGGACCGAGGAGAGGGGCAATCCGTAAAACGCTCCTCCTCTCCCCGGCCCTCTCCTCCATTTGATGGAGGAGAGGGAGGAGACTCCACGTTCGCAAACGATTGCTGATTTTCCCGCGCTCATTTTGTCCACGAGAGATTCTTTTTCTGTGCCGCACCGGCATACGCTTCGATTTGTGCGAGGCTGAATTTCAGCATGTCGGAATTTTTTTCCGCGTGGCGCGCGCGATACCAAATGATCGTCTGTGCGACGGCTTCCTTGAAATCCCACGTCGGGGACCAGTTCAAAAGTGCGCCGGCTTTCTCAATCGAGAGCGACAGCAAAATCGCTTCGTGGACGCTCTTCGGGTCGGAGCCGTCCGTCCACTCGCCGGGCCAGCTTGATAGAATTTCTTCGACGAGACGGCGGACGGGCTGGCGCGCGGACGGTTCGGGGCCGAAGTTGAACGGCGTCGCGAGCTTTGAATTTTTTCCTTCGACGCCGAGCCGCGCGGCTAGCCAGAGATAACCGCTCAGACATTCAAGGACGTGTTGCCACGGACGAACGGCGACGGGGTTGCGGATGAGGATCGGTTTTTTTTCCGTCAACGCACGAACGCAATCCGGCACGATGCGGTCTTGCGCGTAATCGCCGCCGCCGATGACGTTTCCAGCGCGAACTGTGGCAACAGGGCCGAGTTTTGAATTCGGAATGAAAAAAGATTTGTTCCAGGCCGCGGCGACGAGTTCGGTCGCTCCTTTGCTCATCGAATAAATGTCGTGGCCGCCGAGCGCGTCATTCTCGCGATAGGCAAACTCCCATTCGCGGTTCTCGTAGCATTTGTCGCTCGTGACGACGATGAGCGTGCAATTCAGTTCCGCGCGGCGGATGGATTCCATCAAGTTCGCGGTGCCGACGGCGTTGGTGTGAAACGTTTCCAGCGGTTCCGTGTAAGACAAACGAACAATCGGCTGCGCAGCGAGATGGAAAATGATTTCCGGCTGGATTTTTTTCACGGCGGCGGCAAGCGCGTCGAGATTGCGGATGTCGCAGATCGTTTCGCCGTCGAATGCGTGGGGCTTGATGATCTCGTGGAGGTTTGGATTTGTCGGTGGCGGCAGACTGAGGCCGTGGACTTTCGCACCAAGATTTTTCAGCCAGAGCGAAAGCCACCCGCCTTTGAAACCTGTGTGGCCGGTGACAAGGACTTTTTTACCGTTGTAAAATCCGTTGAACATTTGGGACTGTTATCGCGGTGACTTTACGGATTCCTGAATCTTGTCACAAACGTATTTTGCGAATGGCAGCGAGCACGTCCACGCGGGCGAGACGGCGTTGAGCACGTGCATTGAGCGCGAGTCGCCTTGCAGCACAAAGTCCATTTCCAGTCTGCGCGTTTTGATGTTCAAGAGCTGTGCGCGAATCCCGGCCTTGCCCCAGTGATGATAGTTTTTCAACTCGACTCCTTCAGCCAGTTGCGACGCCAGTTTGACAAGCCTCGGGCGGAAATATTTCAAAGTTTCTTCGACAGCGAGGCGCTTGAAATCGAATTCTGACAACAACATCAGGCCGAGGTCGCGCCAGAGAATTTCAAAAAATTCCCCGAGCTTGAAATTTGAAAACCCCTTGTATTGCTCGCGCCAAAAAGCGGGAATGGCCGTCGGGCCGATTTTCGCGCGGCCATCCACGAGCAGCGTGAAGTGGACGCCGAGAAACGGGTTTCGCAAGTCGGGCACGGGATAGATGTTCGTGCGGAACGCGCCGGGCGGCTCGTCCGAATAAACGTAAAGCCCCTTGAACGGAACGATGCGGTAATCTTCCGAGAAACCAAAATCGCGCGCGACGCGATCAGCATAGAGACCGGCGGCGTTCACGGTAAATCCGGCTTCCACATCGCCGGCCTTTGTCACGAGCGTGTTGCCGCGCTTCTTCACGAAGGCGGCGGTTTGATGGATTGTGATGCCTTCCTTCAACGCATCAGCCTTCATCGCCATCAAGACCGCAGTCGGGTCTGACGTGGAAGTGCTTGGAGAAAAAATGGCGCGCTCGAATGTTTTGACGCGCGGCTCGATTTTCTTCGCGTCAGTGGCGGAAATGGAATCGAGCGGAACTCCGTTGGCTTTGCCGCGACGAAGCAGTTCGTCCAGTTGCGGCAAATCTTTTTCGTCGCGCGCGACGACGAGCTTGCCGCATTTGTTGACGGGAATTTTTTTACTCTCGCAGTAGGCATGGAGCAGACGGTTGCCGTCGCGGGTGAATTTGGCCTTGAGACTGTCAGCCGTGTAATAAAAACCGGCGTGAATAACACCGCTGTTGCGACCGCTGGCGTGGAGGCCGCACTCCACTTCCTTTTCGACGAGGACGATTTTGGCGTTCGGAAAGCGCTGTTTCAATTCGCGCGCAATGCTGATGCCGACGATGCCGCCGCCAATGACCAGAAAATCTGCGGTAATCATTCGATCACCAAAGTTTCCACGGCGCTTCGCCACTCTCCCACATCCTGGTCAGAAGTTGCTGCTCGCGGTAAGTGTCCATGCACTGCCAGAAATCAGAATGCTGATACGCCGCGATCTGTCTTTCGCGCGCGAGCCGATTCAGCGGCTCCTGTTCCAGAACGCATTTGTCGTCCGTGAGATATTTTCCAATGCGTTTGTCCACGACGAAAAATCCGCCGTTGATGTGGGCCGCCTGCTTCTCCGCTTTTTCCTTGAACGCAGTCACCGTGTCGCCGCTGATTTCCAAATCACCGAAACGGCCCGCCGGTTGCACGGCGGTGATGGTGACGATTTTTTTCTGCTTCTTGTGAAATGCGATGGACTTGTTGATGTCGCTGTTGGTCACGCCGTCGCCGTAGGTGAGCAAAAACGTGTTGTCCTCGATGAACGGCAGCACGCGCTTCAAACGCCCGCCAGTCTGTGTGTTCAGGCCGGTGTCAATGAGCGTGACCGTCCAATCCTCCTCGTCGTGCGCGTTGTGATATTTGATCTGCGGTTTCGCGCCGAGCCGCAGCGTCACGTCGCTGGTGTTCCAATGGTAGTTGCGGAAATATTCCTTGATGACATCGCCCTTGTAGCCGAGGCAGAGGATGAAGTCCTTGTGGCCGAAGTGGGCGTAAATTTTCATGATGTGCCAGAGGATCGGCCGCTCGCCGACGGGCACCATGGGCTTGGGACGGTATTCGGTTTCCTCGCGCAACCGCGTTCCAAGTCCGCCGCAAAAAATGACAACCTTCATAAAATTATTTTAGGAGATCGAAGTTAGGAGTTGGAAGTTAGAATGCAAATTTCTTGCCTCTAACTCCTAAATTCTGTGTCCAATTAAGCGCGACAAAGTAAAAGGGAGCGGCGGGGCAGGCAATCTTAAAGTCGGATGCAAATGTCAGAAAAATCCCAAAGGGATTTCGTCGTTCAACCCGGCGTTGCCACGACGAAGCCGGACAGACATCACCGAGCGGAAAGAAAATGGCCGAATCAACTTTTTAGAAGTGCTTCGTTCACGGCGCGAAAGACAGAATCCACGCTCACCGAAGCCATGCACTTTTCCACCTCGCTTGCCGTGCCGCGAATTCCACGGCCATCATAGCGATAGTATTCGAGATTGCGCCCGGCGACGGATGGATTCGGCACGAGCAAAAACGGATTGCCAGACGGCTCGATCGGTTTGTTCCATGTCGGCGTCTCGATGACGATCTGGTTGCGCGCTTTCATCGCGGCGGCAAGGTGCATCAGCGCCGTGTCCACGCTCAAAAACAAATCGCATCTGCCCGCCAGCGCGGCGGCATGGCGCAGATTTTTTGTCTGCGGCTGGAAAACCTTTTTTGAATCCGTTTGCGCCAGAAGAAAAGCGTTGTCTTTTTGTTCCTCGGGTCCGCCGAACAGCAAAACGACCAAGTCCTGCCTCGTTTTCAGCAGGCGGCGGATCAACTCAAGGTAATTCGCAACCGGCCAGCGCCGCAGCGCCAGATTTTTCGTTCCTCCTGAGCCGATGTGAACCCCGAAAATCTTTTTCCCGGCGATTTCAGTCCTGAAAACGAATTCATCCGCCCATTTTTTTTCTTCGTCGGACAAAAAGATTTGGTAGTCGTGCGTTGGCAAGACAGTTTTCGCGCCGGCGAACTGCAGCAGCGCGAGATTATTTTCAATGGCGTGCTTGTTGTAATCCTGCTGCAGAAGTTTGTTCGCGAGCAAACGGTCGAGCCAGCGCGGGTTGTGGTAGTGATGGCTGATCCGCGTTCGCGCGCCAATGATTCGCGCGATGACGCGATATTGAATCCGGCTCTGCGGATGCGTGTTGAACGAGGCATCGTATTTTTCGCGCCTCAATCGCCACAGAAATTTCAGTGAAGTGATTTTGCCTTCACTGATGAAATTGTGCTGATGAATTGCGTTGAGATGCGGATTGTTTTCCAAAACGTCCTTCGAGCCGCGCCACAAAACGAGCGCGTCAATCTGCGCGCAGGGAAAATTGGCGCGCAGTTCGTGGATGAGCGGCGTCGCAAAAAGCGTGTCCCCGATGCCGGCGAGCGAGATGACGAGAAGTTTCATTTGCGACAGCGTGGTTATTGCCGGAAATCAGTTGGCTCACAATCCAAAAAGTTCCGGGTCAAGCCGAATTGCCGTAAAACCTCCTTGCGAAACACGCGCCTGTTGACTACGTTTCGCCGCTTGTTTTTCGGTGGGTTGGTAGCTCAGTGGTAGAGCAGCGGCCTTTTAAGCCGTTGGTCCAGGGTTCGAATCCCTGCCAACCCACCACTTCGAACTTCAAAATACCAAAGACCCAAACCCAAAAATTATTTCGTGCCGCTCGCCCAGCCGCGAATGAATCCCACGCATTGCGCCACATCGGGCACCGAGTGGTCCCAATTGTTTTCGTATTCGATGGAAATGTTGCCTTCGAATTTTTGCGCTTTGAGTTCGGCGAGAATTCCCGCGATGTCCGAGACGCCTGTGCCAAGAATCGAATCCGGCAGCGCCTTGCCAATCTCCGCGCGTTCTTTGAGGTGGAGGCTTAAGATTCTGCCGCGGAGTATTTTGATTCCATCCAGCGGCTTGATTCCCGAAGTCGCCCAATGCCCCGTGTCCGCGCACGCGCCAATGCGCTTGTCGCGATTTTTCACGACGGACAAAATAAAATTCGGATCCCAGTTTTTATAAGTCGGATCGTTTGGCCGGCGGGCGTGCTCGTGAATGCACACGCGAACGTCAAACTCCTTCGCCAGCGGCTCAATCGTGTCCAAATCCTTGACCGCTTCGATCGTGATTCCGTAAAGCCCCATCTTCTTCGCGAACTCAAAGATCTGCCGCCACTCCGCCTGGTCCTTCGCGCCGACCACGCCGTAATTCACCGCGTGAATTTTCTGTTCGGCAAGTTTCGCTTTGACCGTCGCGATGGCTTCGTCGGGCGACGCGTGATTGAAAGCCGCGCCCGGCTGCTCCTTGCGCAATGCCTGTCCTGGAAAAAACTCGATCGTCTTGCCGCCGGCCTGCGCCGTTTTTTCAATCGCCTCGAGCACCGTGAAATTCTTGAACGTGTAAGCCTGGCAGCCGACGACAAAACCGCCGACGCGGCATTCGTCTGGAATCGGCGCGGCGAAAAGTTGGAAGGAGGAAACCGCTGCTGCCAAAACCGCAGCACAAAAACTTCGTTGGAAACATTTTTTTGAGTGAATCATGCGCAAATGGCACTCCCATCGGCGCGCGCTGTCAATCCAAATCATTGTAGCGGCGCTCTGTGAGCGCCGCCGATTTTTCCCGGACGGCTGAAAATAGTGACGGTCACAGACCGCCGTTACAATTCACGGCGCTAGCACGCGCAACTTTTCCCGCTCCAGCGAAAACGTCGCCGGCAAATGCCCGGCCAGTTCGCCGTCCACTTGAAACGGAACTGTTTCCTCGCTGCTCAAGGTGAATTTTTCCGCGCGCAAACTCTTGTTCGACTTCGCAGGCAGCGTGCCGAGCGTCAGAAGTTTTGGCCCGCACCAGGCCAGCGTCAGCCAGTTCACCTTCGGAAAAATGCAAAGCTCCAAAACTCCGTCGCGCAAATCCGCGCGCGGAAAAAGTTTGAACTGTCCGCCGTAAAGTTTCCCGTTGCCCACAAGCACAAATCTGCCTTTCACCGAAAAATCTGCGCCGGAGATTTCGATTTCAGGAGCGCGCGCCTGCAAAGCGCGCAGGCCGGCGATGACGTAGGCGAACGGCCCGATTTTTTTCTTCAGCGGCCAGTGGACCAGTTCAATCGCGCGCGCGTCAAGGCCGGCACCGGCCAGTTGAGCGAAGTAACGACGCACTGAAGCGCCGTTCGCAACAAACGAAACCGACGGCAAATCAATTTTCGTCGTCCGCCCGGTCCGAATGTTTTCCCAAGCCGCCTCGACGTTGCGCGGAATTGCAAGTTCGCGCGCAAACACGTTCACCGTGCCGAGCGGCAAAATCCCGAGACGCGCGCGATCAAACCCGTCCGCATCGCCGATTCCGTTGAGCACTTCATTGATCGTTCCATCACCGCCTGCGGCCACGACGGCTTCAAAACCATCCCGCACAGCTTGCGCGGCCAGACTTCGCGCCGCACCCGCAGCAGTGGTGTGGAGCAGCGCGCACTCCTTTTCGATGGTCGCGAGAAATTTGCGGAAGCGTTTTGCCTTCTCGCCTTTCGCGACTGGATTGAAAATGATGCATGTCCGCACGCCGCAAAGTTTTAACTCAAAGGTGGAAAGGCGCAAAGGCGCGAATATTTTCCTGTTTTTCAAGTCCTGTTTGCCCTTAACTTCGTGCCATGACCGAGCCGGCAAAGCCGAAATTTCCCACGCTGCTGAAATTGCCGAAGTGGCCGTTTCTCGTTGGTGACGTTCTTTTGGTTGGCGTTGCTGCATGGATTATTTTTTACAGCCGCGCGCCGCTGACGTTTCAGGAAAATGCCCTGTGTGTTTTGGCTGTTGCGCTCGGCGCGGCTGTCGGCGTGCTGCCGTTCATCCTCGAATATCGGACGCTGATGAATTTGCTCGAAGCCGACCGGCTCGCGGGCGCGGTCGAGCAGATCAAAAAAATTGACGCGCTCGCCACGCAAATCACCGGCGCGACGTCGCATTGGTCTGAGCTTCACCGTGACGCGAAACAAACTTCAGAACTGGCAAAAACCGTCAGCGAAAACATGGCCGCTGAAGCGGCGAACTTCACGGAGTTTTTGAAGAAGGCGAACGAGACTGAGAAGCGGGAACTGCGTCTGGAAGTGGAAAAGCTTCGCCGTGCGGAAGGTGACTGGCTGCAAATTCTCGTGCGGATTCTCGATCACACTTTCGCTTTGCATCAAGGCGCGGTTCGTTTGGGACAAAAAAGCGTCAGTGAACAAATCGGGCATTTTCAAAATGCGTGTCTCGACGTTGCTCGCCGCGTTGGGCTGGCTCCGTTTGTCGCCGTGCCGGACGAGCCGTTTGATTCCAAGCGACATCAACTTGCCGATTCTGAAACTGCCCCGATTGACGGCAAGATTGCCGGCACGCTCGCCGCGGGCTATACGTTTCGCGGTGAAATTTTGCGCCTGGCTCTCGTCGAGTTGCAAACCGCTGAAACCGCCACCTCTCCGGTTGCTGAAACCGACGCCGCCGAAAAAGTCCGTGAGCAATCGCTGCTGTGAATAGTTCGGAGGGGCGAGTTACACGAGCCCCTAATATTCTGCTCGAAACAGTCAGGGACTCGTGTAACTCGTCCCTCCGAAAAATTTTTACGTCGCAATCCGTTCCGACCTTTGCAGCGAAAGAAAATGCAGCCAGACTTCCGTCACCCGCTTTTTGTAGATCCGTTCCAGCGCCGCCGTGTAAAATAAGAGCTGAGGTTCGTAGAGCGCTTTTTTCTCCCCCAACTGGGCCGGCGTCAATTCATCGGTCTTGAAATCCACGAGCCAGATTTCCTCCGGCAATATCACGACGAGGTCTGCAACGCCTTGCACCACGACAAATTCATTTTCGAGCGTTGCATCAACTTTTGTTCCGACAAGCTTCGCCAAATCTGTTGGAGAAAATCGCGACGTGAAGGCGAGTTCGCGCCGGACATGCGCTGCGTTTGCGCGAATGCGTTTGCCAAGAGCGGACTGCCAAAACGCCGCCAGCGCAGCGAAGTCGAGCGACTGAATCTGCTCCGGCAGCATGAGTGAATCGCGTTCGAGCCGCGCCGCCTCGCGCTTCAATTCGTCAATGCTACCCGCGCGCTCCAATGAAATCAGTTGGAGAAATGCGTGATGCGCAGAACCGCGCTCAGTCGTCGAAAGTTCCGTCGGCGCTGAAGCGACGAGCTGCTTCGCAAAAAAATTTCCTCCAGATGCGCGAGTGAAGGGCGCTGCAAGCTCCTGTTCCTCGGCGTATCGGTTCCGCAAAAGCGTCACGGAAGTCTTGGCAGGCCCGGTCGTGGCCGGAAGATGTGGGTATTCTCCTGATGACAGACGTTGCTGGACTTTTTGCCAATCGTCGCTTTCAAGCAAGCTGCCAGGCTGCGGTGAGTCGTTTTCGTTTTCGGCAGGCAATTGAGCTTCGTCCCCCTTGTAAACAAACCAGCGCAGAAATTCGTTTGCGCCTGTGCGCGCCGACGGTTCAATGGATTGGCCGATGGACGAAAGCCATAGTCCAAGAAAATCCGCGAACGATGTCGCCCCGAGCAGCGAGGCCGCGGAAATCGCACTGCCTTTGTTCCACTGCTCAATCTTCTTTTGCGTCACCGCGCCGCTGAGGATGAGCGTGTCGCGCGCGCGCGTGGCCGCAACGTAGAGCAACCGCAATTCTTCCCCGAACAATTCGCATTTCTGTCGCCGCTTCGCCAGCCAATACGGCAAACTCGGATAAGTCCGTCCCGTGTGCGGCGGGCGGACGTGCGGACACAAGCCGAATTTTTCGTCGAGGATGATTTCATTTCGCAGGTCTTGTTCATTAAACCTTTTGCCGATGTCAGCCACGACCACGACGGGAAATTCCAGCCCTTTGCTTTGATGAATACTCATCAACCGCACCGCGTCTTCGTCAACGTCGGCGGGAAATTCCGGCTCGGCTTCGGCAAGTTGTTGCGCCTCGATGAATTTCAGGAATCGAAAAAGCCCCTGGCGCTTGAATTGATCGAACTGCCGCGCAAGGCTGAGAAAGCGCCGCACGTTCGCCTGCCCCGAAAGCTTTCGGGGCTGCGTCAGAACCCACGACTCGTAAAACGTTTCGCCGAGCACGGCTTCAAGACATCGCGACAGCGAGCTTTGTCGCGCCAACCGCCGCCAGTTCCGGAAACGCTCCAAAAATAAATCCACTTTTCGCCACGCGCCGTCCGCCTCAGAATTTTTTTCCCGATGAAATACCTGGATCGCGTGCCAGAACTGTCCTCGCGGCTGAGCAAGGCGAACGAGCGCCAGTTCATCGTTCGTCAAACCGACGAGCGGCGAGCGCAGCACGGCCAGTGCGGGCAAATCCTGCAGCGGATTGTCCAGCAGGTTCAGCAGATTCAACAAATCCAGCACTTCGATGCTCTCGTAAAATCCGCCGCGCGCCACGAACAACGGCACTCCTGCGCGCTGAAATTCCTTTGCGTAAGCGTCCGCCTTGTTCGCCGGCGCGCGTAAAAGAATGGCCATGTCGCGCCAGTTCGCCGGGCGAAAATCTTTTTTATCATCATCCCAAACTTGCTGCTGCTGCTCCTTCAATTCGCGCAACCGCGTCGCGATGATGTGCGCTTCGGCTTCGACTTCAGCCAGGTCCGCGAGCGTTCGTGAAGCGGGTGAAGTTTCGTCATCGTTTTCGGAATGACCCGCGTCGCTCGCGCCTTTGATTTTCAGATGCAACTCGACGCGCGGTGACGCATCGGCTGCGCGGCTCAAGGGCTTTCGCTCGTCCGCTGCGCCGAATTGCAGCGCGGCGGATTTGTCGTAAGCAATGCCTCCGATTTCTTGTTTCATCAACGCGGCAAAAAGCGAATTCGCAAAAACCAAAATGCTTTCGCGGCTGCGGAAATTGTCCGCGAGCGGGAGAGTTTTTCCGCGCGGCCCGCTCCATTCCCCGATGTAACGCCGGAAAATCGAAGGGTCGGCGAGCCGAAAACGGTAGATGCTCTGCTTGGCGTCGCCGACGAGAAACCGGTTGCCGCGCGCGTCGTCGCGGCTCAACGCGGCGATGATTTTATCCTGCGCGGCGTTGATGTCCTGATATTCGTCGACGAAAACAAATCTTAATTTCTCGCGCCACTGCCGCGCCAGTTCGTTCGGTTTGTCCGCGCTCCTGTCCCAAAGCAGATCGAGCGCGAATTGCTCGAGGTCGTGAAAATCCAGGACGCCAAGTTCGCGTTTCATCTCCGAAAACTCCACGCCGAATTCCTGCGCGAGCGCCAGCAACGCGGCCATTTGCTCGCGCACCCAATTCCAATCTTCGGCAAGCGGGTCGGTTTCCTGGACGGCATTCGCAAGCGAATCGAAGAATGCAGCTTCGGCAAAAAATGTTTTCAGCAGTCTGGCGTCGGGAGATTTTTTTTCGGTCGGAGAATTTTCTGGTGCGCCGAGAATTTCCGCGAGCGCGGCGGCGCAATCCGCGCGCGACGGATTTTGTTGCAACTTCTCCAACGCGGCATAAACAGCGGTGGCGGCTTGTGTTTTTCGTATTTGCAATTCGGGCAGCCAGTCTTTTCTCCACTCGCTGACGCCTTGAACAAGCCATGTTTCCCATTGATCCGGCTTTCGCGACGCGAACATTGCGCTTCGGTTTTCAAACCATTGCAGCGGATCTGGCAACGTTTGCGCGTAGTGATGAATTTGCAGAACCAGTTGGCGAATCGGCAGGTCGGAGCCGCGCCCATGAATCTGAATCAGTTTTTGGACGTTCCCGGCGCCGGTGGATGTGCCGGTGTAATGGCGTTGCAAGACTTTGTCGAGCGCGTCTCTGGCGTGCAATGCGGCTTCTTCGGCGGACAAAACGGTGATTTGCGGATCGAGCTTGAGCGAATAAAAATTCTGCTGCACGAGTCGGAAACAAAAACTGTGCAGCGTGCCGATGTGCGCGGTCTCAAACAGCGCAAGTTGCCCGGCGCAATGAATGTCCGTGGGATTCTTCTCGGCGTGCCGCTCGATGCTCTTGCGGATGCGCCCGCGCATCTCAGCGGCGGCCTTTTCCGTGAACGTGACCATCAGAATCTCATCAATCGAGACGCGCGGCTGCTCATGGATGAGACAGTCCAGGCAACGCTCGACCAAGGTGCGCGTCTTTCCGGTTCCGGCACCCGCGATGACGAGAACATTTCCGCGCGAAACGACGGCATTTAGCTGGCTTTCAGTGACTCTCACTTGATTGTTTGCCATAGGGCGGCTTTTTTGCCTCGATATTTTACAAAAAACCGAGGTGGGCAGAAAGAATGAAAGGCTTTTGCGGATTTGAATTCATTGGCGTGTGGTTTGCTCCAAATTCCTTGCAATTATTCGCGTAAATAGTGCTGGAAGTTATGAGTGTCACGTCTTTTCTTAAGAAGCTCACCGAGCGTGCTCAATCTGTGAGTTCTTCGGGAGGAATTTCTCCGCCCGTGCTCGGTTCCCCGCAACGGTTGTCTCAGGGAATTTTTCAATTCAATTTTGTTGCGACGCCCGGCGTGGAATTCGACGTGCAGGCCACGACCGATTTCAAAAATTGGATTTCGATAGACAAAGGAATTTTTTCCGGCGAAACCATCGAGGCGGTGGATCGGCAGGTGGCGAAATTCAATTGCCGGTTTTACCGCGTTGTCACCAGCGACATCATGTCAGTCAACGTGCTTGGCTATGTTTCGCTGACGCTGCCTCCGGGATTTTCGCTCATCGCAAATCCGCTCGACTCGGAAGCGCATACCGTCAGCGCGTTGTTCAAAAACTGGCCAAACGGAACGAAGCTCAACAAGTTCAACACTCAATTATTCCGGCTCGGGGAAAATACAATTCAAAACGGCAAATGGAGCGATCCATGGGAAACGCTTGCGCCCGGCGAAGGCGCGATTTTTTTCAATCCAACTTCCGATTACAAACCGCACTGCTTCGTCGGCGAAGTGATTCAAGGCAAACGCTCCCTGCCACTGCCTTCAGGATTTTTGATTTGCAGTTCGATGGTGCCACAGCGCGGCTCTTTGCAGGAGGATCTCGGATTTCCCATCGCGCAAGGCGACGTGGTTCACCTCTTCGATCCCGAAAACCAGAAATACTCCATTCATCCATTCGGGGCGAATGGATGGGAAGCGGGCCAGCCCGTCATCGGACTTGCCGAGGCATTTTGGGTGGCAAAAACCGTGGCGGAAAACTGGACACGGGAGTTTTTCATCGAATAGTCATTGGAGGATGGAGCTTCACAACGCCCTTGTTTTCTGCCATCAAAGAATCAGGTGCCAACAAATTCATCCCTCCAAAGATTCCCCGGCAGATTTTTCCAGTTCTCGGAACACATGCGTCCATGGATCAATCCGGCAAATCGCGCCGTAGCTGCAATACTCACAGGCCGTAGCCAAACCTTTTTTATACGGATCAATTCGCGTATCCCCGGACAAAATCCTTTCGCTAAGTTCCTTCATCTTCATTTCCAGCGAATCGAGAAGCGCGATGAATTGCGCGCCGTCCAACGGCTCGCTGCTTCGCTTTGAAATCGAGCCATCCTTGTTCCGGCTGTAGTTGAACTGTTCACCCTTTTTTGACCCAGAGCAGTCGAGGTGCTCCAGGTGCCTCGCGTCAAACCGCCCCGTGTGCCTGTAGGCCTGCCGGCGCGCGGCTTCGATTTCCGCGAGCGCGTCGTTTCGATTTTCACCGCGCTCGTATTTGCCACGCAGGTTCACGTAAAAAGCTCCGGCTGGAATCAGCCGGCTCGCGCCAAAAGTTTTTTCGGGTTCAGGCCAGCGCCGGACGACGTTCAAATACGCGAGCAGTTGAAGTTGAATCCCATTTTCGACCAGCACTGGCTCCAGTTTTTTCACGCTCGATTTGTAATCAATCACCGCGCACAACGCTTCCTCATCGTTCTTCCGAAAAAGATCCACGCGGTCAATCCGCCCGTGCAGCGCGAGTTTTCGACCGCAGCTCACCTCCAATTCCCACGGTGGAATTTCCCCTTCGCCAAACGCCAGTTCTGCAACAACCGGATCAAACTGATACTGCCGCCGCATCCACGCGACCAGCGTCTCCACAAAATCCTGCAACGACTCGATGAGAGACTGAGCCTTAAACCGGCTCTCCTCGCTAGCCTCCAGCAAACCGTCGCGATAACTCGCCAGCATCCCGCGCCCGATTTTCCCGATTCGCTCGCGCGTTTCCTCCGGCGTCAAATCGCGCCAGCGTTTTTTTTCGCGCAGCAAATCGAGATGGAAAAACTTCAGCACGTCATGCTGAAACGAGCCTTGTTCCTTCGAGTCAAGCTCGAACGTCTTCCGCTCCTCGGCCCGCAAGCCGGAGTGGACGAAAAAACGGAACGGGCACATCGCAAATTGCTCCAGCCGGCTCACGGATGTCTTCAACGTCGTCCCATAAAGTCGCAGCGTCAGTTCCGGCGAAAGCGAACCGACGTCTTCCTGCCGCGAAAAACTTTCCACCCGCTCCATCAGCGAAATGAGCGTTGGCAATTTCACGAACCGGCGCCAGTCGGATGATTTTACGCGCGCGCCCGCCAGCAGCGCGGGAATCAATTCGCTGACGTGCTGGCTGTCGCGCCACTCCAGCGTTTCAGAAAAATTTTCAATTTCAACCGATGGAAAAATTCTTTGAACCTGCGAAAGAAACGGCGATGGGTTCAGAGTTTCCCCGTTTGAACCGGCGCTGGCGCACGTCAGCACCAGCCGTTCTCGCGCGCGGGTGAACGCGACGTAAGCGAAGAAACGCTCGCGGCCAAGCTGTCGTTTCGCGCTCCCGCTTAACTCCACGTTTTGATTTTCCAATGTGTCGCGGTCGCTTTGCGTCAGCAACACGCCTTGCTCCGGCGGCGAAGGAAAAATTGTTTCATTGAGGCCAAGAATGATGGCCAGCTTCACGTCGGGATTTCGAGAGCGCTCGACTGAACCAATTAAAACCTGGTCGAGCGCCGGCGGAATCACGCCCACAGTGAAACTTCCAAGCCCTGCTTCGACCACCGGCAGCCACTCGCGCAACGAGAGCATCTCGTCCGCAAACCCCAGCTCCAGATTTTTGAGCCACTCGTCCATTTGCTCCCAGACGGTCGCGTGGACGGAATTTGAAATTTCGGATTTCCGATTTGAGAGCGAATCATCGGCCCAGCCTTCGAGTTGTTTTTGAACTTCTAGGTCGCTCCAAAACTGTCGCAGCGATGCAGCCAGTTGTTTGCCCGTCGGTTTTCCTGACTCCCCGCGAAGATTTATTTCAAGCCGCTGAAATGGCGGGACAATCTTCCTTCGAAGTTTTTCAACCGACACGGCCAACGCATCTTCATTTGGAATTGAAATTTCCCTTTGCCAGGCAACTCCTTTCCAGCCGCGAGCGAGCGCCTCGTTTTCGAGCCGGTCAATTTCCGTTTCGTCAATCGGCACAAGCCCCGATTTGAGCGCGGCGAACCAATCCTCATGCGGCCAGCCGAGCGCGACGGTGCGAAGCGCGCTGCGGGTCAATTCGGCCAGCGGGTGGTGCGCAACGGATTCCCGGCGATCAAGAAAAAACGGAATCTCGTAGCGTCGGAAAACACGCTCCAGTCCGGCGTGATGACTTTCCAGTTTGCGGACAAGCACCGTCGCGTCGCGAAAACGCCCGCCGTTGCGGACGTGCGAAAGAATTTCACGCGCCGCGAGCACAGCCTCGGCCTCGGGATTGGCGCATTTGGCTATGCGAAGGGACTGTTGGGAATCGCCCGCTTCAGCCGATTTGAAGTTTAAGATTTCAGATTCCAGATAGCCGGCCGGCCCAGCCCAATTTTTTTCCAGCTTGGCCAGCGTCTGATTTTCAAACCGGCTTTTGAGCGGCTCGCGTTCCAACAGCTCAATTTTCAGTTCGCAATCCGGCAATCCTTTTAGCCGCTCCCGGCATTCCTCGAAAGCGCGGCGCACAACCGACCAGTTCGACAGCCAGGAAATTTTTTCCGTCGGAATGTGGTCGAGGCAAAATGTGAGAGTCGCCTGCTCGCAATGCGGAATCAGCGCGGCGAGCAAATCCAATTCTTGCGGGGAAATCTCTGCGAAGCCGTCGAGCCATAAGGCCTGAATTGCCGATTGCCGATTGGCGATCGCCGGTCTCGAATGGAGGGCCTGAACAGCTTCGTCCAGCAGACAGTCCGCGTCCTGCAAATTATGTTCCGCAAGCCAGCGCAAATAGGCTTCAAGCATCGTCGCGAAATCGTGGAGCTTGAATGAAATTCCTTCGTTTGAAGCGAATCGCCGCGCGAGGTCGCGAAGCTTCTCTGGTGTCAGCAGGTGGCGTTGCAGTTCCCGAAGCGCGTCGTTGAGTTGCTGCGCGAAGCCAGCAAGCCGTGCGCTGCCGTGAAACAGTTTCAGCGCGGAATGTTTTTTGGCCAGCAACGCGCGCAAGACCATCAGCCGCCCTTGCTCGCTCAACAGGCGCAGCGCCGGCTTTTGAGCCTCGTCCAAAATAAATTCCGCCAGCCGCTCGAAAGAAACAATCCGCAACCTCGTGTAGCCCTGAATCGAATCATCGGCGAGTAATTGGCGTTCGAGTTGATACGTCGCCTGCTTCGGCGCGATGAGCAGCATGGGCGGGCCTTCGGGACTTTCCCGCAGCGCAGCGCGGATTTGCGCCATGCAGCGAAATGTTTTGCCGCTGCCTGCGGGACCTAAAAGGAAATTCACGCGCACGCCTTATTTTCGCGGAAGCGCGGTAAAAGTAAACCATGCGTAACATGGCAAATTTCATTCGGAGGGCTTGATTTTTACCTTGATAAATTTCGGCGGACAACTCAATGTCAAAGGCGAAAGCCATTCCACTTTAACGAAGGACGCGCCATGAAAAAAATCTTTCCAACTGATCGCTCGACGAAAATGCAGCTTGTGAAAAATGCTGTCTTGCTTGCGCTCTGTCTGTTTCTCGCGAGCTGTGCCGAGGAAAAGAAGCCGGAAACAGCGGCGGGTGTAAAAGTCCTGATTCGAGGCTCGAACACCATCGGCGAGGAATTGGCACCAAAACTTATCGCGGAATACAAGAAGGACCATCCCTCGGCAGATTTCAGCGTGGAATCCAAGGCGACTGTTTATGGCATCGCAGCTCTGCTGGGCGGGCAATGCGACATTGCCGCCGCCTCGCGCGAGACGCTCAAGGAGGAGCTGGAACTGGCGAAGATGCGCGACATTGAGTTGAATGATTACGTCATCGGGGCCTACAGCGTGGCAGTCGTCGCGAACGCGAGCTGCCCGGTTGTGAACCTGACGAGGGAACAGGTGCGCGACATTTTCACCGGCGCAGTCACGAATTGGAAGGATGTCGGCGGGCCGGATGCGCCGATTCATCTCCACGTCCGCGACCCGATTTCCGGCACGTATCTCGGCTTCAGAGAATTGGCGATGGGCAACAAGTCCTACGCTGAAAATCCGAAATTGTTCACAAGCTACGAAGCCATCGTCCAGGCGGTTGCAAAGGACCCGCACGGAATTGGTTATTCAAGCATTGCTCTGGCGAACCACGCAGGCGTCAAGGCGGTTGCTGTCGGCGGAGTGTTGCCGACCGTCGAGACCATCAACAAAGGCCAGTATCCCTACGCGCGCATCCTGCGCCTTTACACGAACAAGGCGAAGGAAGCCAGGGAAGCGAAAAGCTTCATTCAGTTTGTCGTCTCAGAGCGCGGCCAAAAAATCATGGCTCAAATGGGTTTCGCGCCGCACCAATGAGCGCGATGCCGCGAAAGAATTCACGTTGGCGGAACAGGTTTGCGCCGCATTTTTCTGAAATGGTAAAAGACGCTTTACAACAAAATGATTGCCGCTAGGCTGCTTTGAAGAATCAATAAAATGTATGTTTAAATCTTTTCTTTTCCTGTCAGCAGTTGCGCTTTCGCTCCTCGTCAGCGGCTGTGCGAACACCGAGCGGAAATTTGGCCGCGGTTTGAATAACACCTTCGAAATTGTTCGCGGCGGTGAATTTCGCCGCACGATGGAGCAAACCGCGTTGCACGATGGGCCGGACGCGGCCTACTCGACCGGATTTGTTCGCGGCCTCAATCGCACGTTCGCGCGGACAGGCATCGGCATTTACGAGATGATCACCGCGCCGCTCCCGCCGTATGACCCGGTTTGCACGAAGCACTTCTCGGTGAATCCTGTTTACCCGGACAATTACACACCGACGCTCATGGCCGACCCGATGTTCGCGACGGACACTCACCTTGGATTCAGCGGCGGCAATGTCGCGCCGTTCATTCCCGGCAGCCGCTTCCACGTTTTCGGCAACCCGTGAGCGCGCGACCGGAGGGACGAGTTATACGAGTCCCCATCTAATTTGGGGCTCGTGTAACTCGCCCCTCCGAAAATGTCACCCGTCACTCGGCAATCGCCCTGCAAAGTCAACCTGCTGCTGAACATCCTCGGCAGGCGGCCCGATAATTTTCATGAAGTCGAGACCGTCATGCAGCCCGTGAACGTCTGCGACGAACTGCGCTTCGAGCGCGGCGGAAATGGAATCCAACTCACCTGCAACGAACCGGGCCTGCCGACGGACTCTGGAAACCTTGTCCATCGCGCGGCGGCTTCGTTCTTGCAGGCGGCGAAAATTTCCGACGGGATCAACATTCATCTCGAAAAAAAACTTCCCCTTGCCGCTGGACTTGGCGGCGGCAGCGGCAACGCTGCAACGACTTTGCAGGCGTTGAATGAATTGTTCGGCGGCCCGCTGAAATTCGACGACTTGAACAAAATTGCTGCGACGCTTGGTTCGGATGTCCCGTTTTTCCTCCAAAACAAGCCCGCGCTCGCCACGGGGCGCGGCGAAAAAATCCAGCCGCTCGACGATTTTCCAGCCCTGCGGGGAGCTTTCATCCTGCTCGTCCATCCCGGTTTTGGGATTTCGACCGTGTGGGCGTATCAGCAACTCGCAAATTTTCCCGGTGTGCTGAATGGCCGCCGCGGTCGCGCGCAGAAACTGATTGCGCTGCTGCAAACTTCCGACCTCGTAACCGCCAGCGCGGAATTTTACAACTCGCTCGAAGCGCCCGCGCTGAAAAAATATCCGCTGCTGGTCTTGTTCCAGGAATTTTTCCGCGAGCACGGCGCAGTCACGCTCATGTCCGGTAGCGGCTCCACGACGTTTGCGATTGTGCAGGGAGAAAAGGCGAGCGAGGAACTCGCAGAAACGTTTAAAAGCAAATTTGGGGAACATTCTTGGCTTGTAATTGCGGCGCTCTGAGGTTCGACTGAACTTCATGAAGCAATCCTTGCTTCGACATCTTTACGTTTCGGGTTTGATCGTTTGCCTCGGAGGGTGCGCCACAACTCCGACAGCTCGTCGCGATGGGTTATTTATTGTAAATGATTTTCCGGCTTATTCGTTCGTTGATATCAAATGGGACTTCACGAATACAACAAACCCTCTTCTGTTAACGCAAAATTACCCAACAGTTTGCTGAAAAACTCCTGGAGAGTTTGAATGTTTGGAGGGGGGAAAGGTCAG
>CAYMCQ010000007.1:0-83589 GCA_964389025.1 uncultured Verrucomicrobiota bacterium | reverse complement strand
TCAGGGCGTCGTGGAACTCCGCCCTCCGAAAATTGTTTGAACCGCTCGCGCAAAAATTCCACCAGCCGCGCATCCATCTCGACCGCGAAAACTTCACCGGCACTTTCCAGGAGCAACTCCGTGAGCGGGCCAAGTCCCGGCCCGATTTCCAAAACTTTATCGGCCTTGTTCAGTTCGGCTGCCTCGACGATCCGCCCAAGCAGGTTCGCGTCGTGCAAAAAATTCTGGCCGAGCGATTTGGTGAGCTGGATGTCGCGCCTCGCCAGCACTTCGCGTATTTCGGTGAGTTTCACGGCTGAAAATAAACCACGGATGGACACGGATGGACACGGATAAAACCAAATGAAAAATCCGTGTTCATCCGTGTCCATCCGCGGTTAAAACTCGCTTCAATTCCAACACAGTTTCGCACAACTGCGCCTCGGAAATCGTCAGCGGCGGCGTGAAGCTGATGACGTTGGCGTGCTCGCCTTCGGGCAAAAGGATGAAGCCGCGATGCAGCATTTCTTTGATGACGCGCAAAGTCTTTTCTGTCGCGGGCAAACCGTTTGGCGAAGTTAATTCCAGTCCTGCGAGCAATCCTTGGCCTCGGATAGCCAATCGCCAATTGCCGATAGCCGACGCCTGCTTGGCTGTTGGCGATTGCCTATCGGCGATTGCTGATTTTAGCTCCGCCGTCAAAAACTTTCCCAGCCGCGTGCTGCGCTCAACAAGTTTTTTGCTTTTGATTTCAGAAATTTGCGCCAGCGCCATCGCGCAGCCGACGGGATGACCGAGAAACGTGCTGGTGTGGATCGCCTCGCCGATGGATTCCGGCCATGCGGCGTCCATCAAATCCGCGCGGCCAACGCACGCCGAAAGCGGAAAACCGCCGGTCAACGCTTTGCCGAGGCAGATCAAATCAGGAACAGTCCGCGAATGTTCGCACGCGAACCATTTTCCCGTGCGGCCAAAACCAGTGTAAATTTCGTCGAGGATCAACAACGCGCCAAACTCATCACAAAGTTTCCGCAGCATTGGCAGAAAATTTTTCGGCGGGATGTTGATGCCGCCTCGGACTTGGATCGGCTCGACCAGGATTGCGCCGATTTTTTCGTGGCGGAAAAGCGAGCGAATTTGTTCTTCAACATCTCGGAGGGACGAGTTACACGAGTCCCTAAATTGCTTTGAGTCAGGGACTCGTGTAACTCGTCCCTCCGAAGCAACGGGAAACGGAACGAAATGGCCGAACCCGCCAAGCTGCGAGCAAAACGGCGCGCGGAAATGTTCGCGATGCGTGGCGTTCAACGCGCCGTAGCCGAGTCCGTGATACGCTCCCTTGAATGCGACGACTCCGTGTTTGCCAGTCGCGAGCATCGCGGTTTTGAGTGCGGCCTCGACGGCTTCGAAGCCGGAGTTGCAGAAAATCACTTTCCCGGAGGGACGAGTTACACGAGTCCCACTTCTTGCCTGATTCTTATAATTTAGGGACTCCTGTAACCCGCCCCTCCAATTCGACTTCCAACGTTCAAAAGTGATCTTGCTTAACTCTCTCGCGAGCCGCGCCTTCAACGCATGTGGATGCACATCGCCCATCGCATGAAGCAATTTCGCCATTTGTGTTTGCCCGGCGCGGACGACACGAGGGTTTGCGTGGCCCGCAGCCGCCACGCCAAATGCCGCCGTCAGGTCGAGATATTTTTTTCCTTCCGCATCCCAAACGTGAACGCCGTTCGCGCGTTCCCAAACAATCGGCCACGAGCCATCGCGTTCGATGAATGTGACGTTGCGCGATTCATAGTCGCGAAGCTGGTTAAGAACTTTTTGAGTCTTGCTCATCAGACGCCTCTTTGCTCCGGTGCCCAGATGACTTTGTGCATCTGGATTTGAAACCGCACTGGCAACGCATCGGCAATGATTTTTTCCGCGAGTTGCTGCCGGGAAATCGGCGTCTGGCCTCGCGGGACTTTTTTCAACGACTTGTCTTGTTGCTCAGGCGCGAGCGGGTGAACCCACGAAACCAACAGCGGACAAATAGAATCCAGCCTTCGCTTCGCGATTTGTTCCTTCGTCCAGCCGTAATCTTCCTGCGTGCCGATGACGAATTTGATTTCATCCGTGGCTTTGAGTTCGCGAAGGTTTTCCCAGCGGTTGCGCCCGGCTTCGCCGCTGCTGGGACATTTCAAATCCATGATGCGCCGCACGCGCGGATCAACTTTTGAGATGTCCAGCGCCCCGCTGGTTTCGAGCAGCACCGTGAAGCCATCGTCGCAAAGTTTTTTCATCAACGGCAAAACATTTGGCTGAAGCAATGGCTCGCCGCCGGTCATTTCAATCAGAGGAAGTTTGGAATCGCCGATCGCCGATCGCTGATCGCCGATTTGAAACGGCTCGGCCAGCCGCTGGATTTCAGCGTGGATTTTCGCCAACGATTTTCTCTGCCCTTCCGTGAACGCGTATGCCGTGTCGCAATACGAGCAGCGCAGGTTGCACGCGGTCAGCCGCACGAAGATGCACGGGAGTCCGGCGAAGGTGCTTTCACCTTGCAGGCTCAGATAGATTTCGTTGACGACGAGCGTGTCGGACATGCGCGATTATGGTAACTCGTAAACGCTCTTTGGTGAACATCGAATCTCTCATTCCAGCCCGCGCTCAGTCAGTCCGCCCTCATCCAGCCCGAGGTAATGTCCCAATTCATGCAGCAGGGTCGTGTGAACCTCCTCGCGGAAACTTTCCGCATTTGCCCCGGCGAAGTCCCACAGGTTGTCCAAAAAAAGAATGATCTGCGGCGGCATTGGCACCACAACTTCATCGGCGAACTCCGGCCCGACAAACAACCCCAGCGTGTCGGCTGCGATCCCGTCAGCTCGCATCTCCGCGTTGGGCACAGGTTCAAACGTGACGGGAAGATCGCGCACCCGCTCCAGCAACGGTGCTGGAAGCGCCGCCAGGGTCGCGTCCACTTCGGCCAGCGCCATTGATCTCAATGAATTCCAATCTGTGTGCATCATTTGGCAGGGACACTTTTCAACCCCGAAAGCTTTCGGGGCTGCTTCAACGATTGGCAGGCATAATTCATCTCGCCGCAGGACGCAAAGGAATTATCTTTGCTGCATGGAAATCTACAACAATCCAACTTTCCAGATGGCCTGCCAGCAATTCGATTCCGTCGCTGACTTTTTGCAGATTCCTGAAATTGATCGCGACCGGCTGAAATTTCCAAAGCGCTCCATGACCGTCGCGCTGCCCGTGCGTCTCGACAACGGCAGCGTGAAAGTTTTTTCCGGCTACCGCGTCCAGCATCATCTCACGCTCGGGCCGACGAAGGGCGGATTGCGGTATCATCCCGACGTGACGCTTGGCGAAGTCGCGGCGCTGGCGATGTGGATGAGCTGGAAATGCGCGCTCACCGGCCTGCCTTACGGCGGTGCGAAAGGCGGCATCGCGTGCGACCCGCGCAAGATGTCCACGCGCGAACTCGAAAACCTGACGCGCCGTTACACGCAGGAAATGATTCCGTTCATCGGCCCGCAAGTGGACGTGATGGCGCCCGACCTCGGCACGAACGAACAAGTCATGGCCTGGATGATGGACACCTACTCGATGCACGAAGGCCACGCCGTGCCGAGCATCGTCACCGGCAAACCCGTCGCTCTCGGCGGCTCGCTTGGGCGGCGCGAGGCGACCGGGCGCGGTGTCGCGTATCTCGTCAACCGCGCGACCGACACCGTCGGCCTCGACATGGCGAAGGCCACTGCCGTCGTGCAAGGTTACGGAAACGTCGGTTCGATTGCCGCTCTCTCGCTCGCGCGTTACGGCGCAAAAATTCTCGCCGTCAGCGACGTGAACGGCGGCATTCACAATTCAAAAGGATTGGATTTGTTCGCGCTGGAAAAATTTGTCGCGCAAAAGAAAACTGTCGCCGGCTTTCCCGAATCCGAACCGATCTCAAACGAACAATTGCTTGTGACGCCGTGCGACATCCTCGTGCCCGCCGCGATGGAACAGCAAATCACCGAAGCCAACGCCGGAAAAATCAAATGCCGCATCCTCGCCGAGGCCGCCAACGGCCCGACGACGCCCGAGGCCGACAAAATTCTGGAGAGTCGCCCGGAGATTTTTGTGATCCCCGACGTGCTGTGCAACGCGGGCGGCGTGGTGGTGAGTTATTTCGAATGGGTGCAGGATTTGCAAAGCTTTTTCTGGGGCGAGACCGAGGTGACGGACAAACTCTTCCGCATTTTGGAGACCGCCTTCGCGCAAGTTCTGGCCATGAGCCGCAAACAAAAAATCCCGATGCGCATGGCGGCGTTGAGCGTCGGCATCAAGCGCGTGCAGGAGGCGAAGAAGATAAGGGGGTTGTTTCCGTAAAACCGGAATTATCCCCTTCGCATACGTAACTTCAAGCTTTACGTAGTCGGACTGTTTTTTCATTCTGTAAAGGCATGTCAGGCGAATCACGCAAGGCTCGGCGGCAAAGTGAACGGGCATTACTTCAACAGACGCAAACCGTCACAAAAGCTAAACCTACGCTTCCGAAAGAATTTACCAAGGCATGGATTGAGGGAATGCTTAAATGGGCTGGCTTTGACGCAATGGGGGATGACGTGACCACACATTCCCATATTGTAAATCAAGCAAAGTTCCTGAGATTCATATTGGGTATGGCGATTATTTTCGCGGCGTCTGGATTTTTAATTAAGGGATGCCTCGATTCGGCTGACCTTCGATATTATCAAAGAGAATTGGATACCGCCAAAGGGAAGCTTTCTGGATTGCAGGAAGAACGAGACGTGAGTGCCAAAGCAGTAAAGAAGCGGGCAAAAATTTTATCCAGTCAAATAGTGGATTTTCTGAACGCAAAAAATAACACTAATCAATGGCGGGGTGATTTGCGGGAGAAGCACATGAAATACTTTTTCGAGGATTATGTAGCAAGTGGCGGCACGCTGACAAACAACAGCATCGAAAAAGTTGCTGAAATATTGGGGACGGAAGAAAAAAAATGGTATGAGGGGGCACGCGCCTATTTCAATCAAGAATTGGGCGAATTTATCAAAACATTTTTTGGAAGATTAGTAGCAGTCAGAGATCAACTGGCAGACCTTGGCATTCAATCTCCTCGCTTGGATGAAATAATCAATAAGCGGGAAAGAAGCAGGAATGAATTAAGAGAATGTGCAGAAGAACTTCAAAAACTTTCTGACCGAGTTAAAGAATAGGTGGTAAAATATGAAACTCAAAGAAGCCAAGCACGCTTGAACGGAAGCGGCCTTCGTTGTATCAAAGGACTGGCCCAAGAATTTTATGAAAACAAAGATTACTCCCGTGCTGTTCAGCTTGTTTGGTCTCTCAACTCTGCTGCTGATTTTGGTGACCGGCTGCGAAACGCGCTCCATTTCCAATTCCGGCTATCGTGGCGGCGGATATTACGGCGGCGGCAATTCATTTTATCGCGGCGAGTTGAGCGAGTTCGATGTGCTGGGCGTTGACCGCGACCAAACCATCACGGACGCGGACATCGCGAAGGCGCTGGACGCGAAGGCGCGCGTGAAGCTGACTCGCGGCAGCGCAATCCTGCTCGTTCAGTCGGGCGCGATGTTTCCCGACGAGCCGATGGTCAACGAGTTGAACCGTTTCGTGAGCGTCGTGCAGTTTTCAGGCGTGCCAACCGATTCGCGTCGCGATGGCGGTCAGGAAAAAACCGCACAAGCCAGCTACGCGAAATCGTTGCGGCTTGCGGCGGCTTGCGGCGGCTGCGAGACGATTGTTTGTTACTGGGGCATTTTGGAATCGGCTCGTAAAGGTCTGGCGAGCAAACCGGTTTCGTGGGTGCCGATTGTCGGCTGGGCCGTGCCGGATGAAAAACAGCAAATGCGCATCCGAATCAAAGTCGCTGTCATGGACGTGCGCTCAGGCAATTGGTCGGTATTTTCAACCAAGCCGAGTGAGGACAAGGCGATGAGCGGCACTTACAACCGCGCAGTTTCCGACCAGCGGCAAGTCGAGAAGCTCAAACTGCAGGCTTACGAAGCGGCTGCGAAAGATTTGATCCGTATTTACGGGAGTTAGTTTGGAGAAAAAATTTTGAGCCGTTTCCTAAACGCCATCGCTGCGCTTTGTTTCCTTCAAGTTTGCAGCACAGCTTTCGCTGCAACTTACGAAGTCGGCCCGTCGAAAAAATTCCGCGCCGTCGGCGACGTGCCGTGGGAATCATTGCAAGCCGGCGACACGGTTTTGATTCATTGGCGCGCGGAACCTTACAAGGAAAAAATTGCCATCTCGCGTCAGGGCAAACCCGATGCGCCAATCACGATTCGCGGTGTGCCGGGGCCGAAAGGGGAGTTGCCGGTCATTGACGGCGACGGCGCGACGACCCGTAAACATCTGAATTTCTGGGGCGATGTTCGCGGCCTCATCCGCATCGGCGTCGCAAAGGACACGCCGGACAAAATTCCGCAGCACATCGTCATCGAAAATCTCGACATCCGAAACGCGCGTCCACCGTTCAAGTTCACCGCTGAGGACGGCAGCGAGAAGGTTTATGTCCGTCGCGCCGCCGGGATTCACATCGAGCGCGGCGAGGACGTGACGATCCGCAATTGCATTTTGCACGATTGCGGCAACGGAATTTTCATCAGCTCGGGCGATGACCGCGCGACGCGCGACGTTTTGATCGAAGGCAATCACATTTACGACAACGGAAACATTCTGAGCGGTTACGAGCACAATGCCTACACTGAAGCAGTCAACATCACGTATCAGTTCAATCACTTCGGCCCGCTGCGGAAAGGCTGCCTCGGCATCAATCTCAAAGACCGCTCGGCGGGACTCGTCGTGCGCTACAACTGGATCGAAGGCGGCGACAAACAACTTGATCTCGTAGATGCCGAGGACAGCAAAATTGTCCGCAACGATCCGAAATACCGGCAGACATTCGTTTACGGAAACGTGCTCGTGCAACCGCCGCAAGCAAATCATCCGTTCACGATTCATTACGGCGGCGACGGCTCGAATAAATCATTTTACCGCAAGGGCAAGCTTTGGTTTTACAATAACACGGTCGTCTCGCTGCGCCGCGACCGCACCACGATCTTCCGAATCCCGACTGATGACGAGACGGTTGAGTGTTTCAACAATATTTTCTACACGCCGACTGCGCCGAGAGCACGGCTCGGCATCGTGGAAGCGCGCGGCGTGGTGAATCTCAGTCACAACTGGCTCAAGGAAGATTGGAAGCCGTCGTTCAATCGCAACCGCGAGCCGAAAGTCCACGACGACGGCACGAACATCACCGGCGTCGAGCCGGGTTTTGTGGATTTTGCGGGGCAGGATTTTCGTTTGAGTGCTACTTCGCCGTGTCGCGATCAAATCCCGGGCAAAGAAAAATCGGGGGTGGGGAGAAACGCGTCGTTGCCGGACATGGACATGCAATACGTGAAACACCAGTCGGGCGAAAAACGTCCGGACGATGGCAAACCGGACATCGGAGCGTTTGAATTTGGAGTGCGACGCTAGAAGGCTCTGATTTTTCTTCCAGGTTGAAGCGGGTTTCTTTACGTCGGCACTTCGTTGCGCAATGCAATCCGTGCCGGCAAAACGTCCTGAGTCTGCGCCGGCCCGCTGGTCGTGGTGCGCTGTTGCCGCCTGAGTTGTCGTCTGGTTTTTCTGTTTGGAGTCTCCGCAGCCGCGGGAGTTTTTCCCGCGCTCGGCTTCAATTCATCCAGTGCGGCCTGCAATTTCTTTCGCGCTTTCTTGGCGGCGGAATTTTCCTGATCGGGCGAAACAAGTTTCTCGACGAACGGCGCGTCGCTCATGTCATAAAGCTCGCCGGCCTGGTTCAATTTCCAGCCGTCGTTGCGGACATACCACTTCGCGTTGAGCTGGACAAAAATCCAGTCGCGCGGCCTGCCTTTTTTGCCGTGAAGCTGTGGCGCGAAACTGTGTCCGTCCATCTTCACGTCCTTGGGCATTTTCGCGCCGGCGATCTCGGCGAATGTCGGAAAAAAATCGGTGAAGTCCACAAGGTCGTTGAGCACTTTGCCTTGCGGCGTCACGCCCGGCCAGTTCGCGATGAGCGGCACTCGGGAGCCGCCTTCCAACGTTGAACCTTTCGCGCCGTGGACTTCGCGACCGCCAATCGTGTTCGAGCGTTTGGCCGTGCCGTTGTCGCCGGAGAAAATGACGAGCGTTTTTTCGCGCAAGCCGAGCTTGTCGAGCGCGGCGAGGAGCTGGCCGACCTGTTTGTCCAGGTAAGCGATGTTGTCGTCGTAAAGCGATTCCTGGCCTTTCGTGCCGTCCTTCGTGTCGGGCGTGCGAAGGATTGGCCCGTGAACGAGATGCGTCGGGAAATAAAAATAAAACGGCTCGTCCCTGTGGCGTTTGAAGAAATCAACGGCGAAGTCGAGGCAAACGTCCGGAAAATAAATTTCGTTGTCGGTCGTCACGTGCTCGCCGTTTTTGTTGTAGCCCTTTTGCCAAAACCAGCCGCCAGCCGTGTTGTCCGTGATGAATTCCTCGAAGCCCCAATCGCCCGGCGAATCGCCCATCTGCCGCCACTTGCCCGCCATGCCCGTCGCGTAGCCAGCCTGTTTCAAAGTTTTTGCCACCGACGGCTCGTTCTTGAACGACGTCGCGCGCGTGACTTGATTGTTGATCGCGCCGTTGCGAAACACGTAGCGCCCGGTCATGAGCGTGGCCCGCGTCGGCCCGCACACCGGCTCGGCGTAACAGCGCAGGAATTTAATCCCCGACCTGGCGAGCGCGTCAATGTTCGGCGTCAACTTCTTGAACCGGTCGGAGCCGTAGCAGCCGTAGTCGTCAATGCCCGAGTCGTCGGCGAGGATGAAAAGGATGTTAGGTTTGTCCGCCGCGAGTAAGTTGAGCGTGGCGGCAGCAAGGGCGATCAGGGTGGTGAGGATTTTTTTCATACCTTGTGGTTCAGACGGAAAAACTGGATGCGTAGTTACGAGTTGGTCATTCGGTTGCCATCCGAAGAAACAAGCTCAGGCTCGTTCAGAACGCGGACGCCACCCCGCCGCCTACGAGTTGCCGTTGTGCTTGTAACGACCGGGCACGACGGTTTTGATCTCATACAACACGCCATTGTTGCCGCCGATGGTGCGGGACTTTCCGTCCGTGCGGATGATGATGTCGCCCTTGTCCTTGAATGTGTCGCGTATCTCGCAATGCGGATTGTTTTTCCTCAGATTGTCGATGACATCTTGCTTCAGAGTGTGATCGGTTTCCTCGCCGGTCGAGGCGACGGCGATGCGCGGGTTGACATCTTGCACGAACTTTGCGCCCGTCCCGTATTTGCTGCCGTGATGGGTGATTTTCAGAACGTGCGCAGCCAGTTCGCTCTTGTGATCGGACTGACGCAATACATTTTCATAAGCGATGTAAGCGTCTCCCGTGAACAGGAAACTCGCCTGGCCGAACTTCACGGACATGAAAATGGATTTGTAGGGAGGTTTGGGCTTGTCGTCTCCATTGACGAACATGCTGATGTTCACGTCCGCGCCCAGCGTGAAGTCCTTGCCCGTTTTGGTGACTGTGATTCGGGTCAATCCGCTGCTGGGGCTGTTCAAGTGGGGAAGTAGACCGGTTTTCAATTTCGTCGGATACTCCTCGCCGTTGTCGTAATAGCGCGCGCCCGGCGTGAGAATTGACGCGCCGCCTTTGTTCAGGAGAGGGAGATTCGCGTTGAGATGATCGGTGTGAGGATGAGAAGCGACCAGCGCCACCAGCTTGAATTTATTGGACGGGCGAGCGAGATAATCCGCCAAAAAATTCCCGAGCGGCACGTTTTCCTCCTCGTCGCCCGCGCCACCATCCACCAGAACCACCTGCTTGCCGCGTCGCAACAAGATCGCCTCGCCGCCGCCCACGCTGAACATCGTCATCTCCAGACAGTTTCCGCGCAGCGCGCTCTTCGTGGCCGCACTCACGGTCACTTTCGCAATGTCGTTGTCGAACACATGGAAGAATGAACTGCTCATTGTTTTTTCCTTTCCGATTTTGGGTTTGCAGACGTTCAATCCCGCGCTGAGATTGCGATGGCCAATGGTTCGCAAGGATCGCCGGGAACGTCAACAGAACATTATGGCCATCCCAATTTTCTTCTTCTCGCCCGCGCTGAAATCTTCTACGGTTCGCGCACCAAATCCACCGCCATGCAAACCCAACTCAAGATCAAACTCGGCGCGTTCATGTTCCTGCAATACTTCATCTGGGGATGCTGGTATGTGAGCATGGGCGCCTTCCTCGGCAACACGCTGAAGTTCGAAGGCGCGCAAATCGGACTGGCCTACGGCGCGTTCGCCATCGGCGCGATGATCTCGCCGTTCTTCGTCGGGCTGATCGCCGATCGTTATTTCGCGTCGGAAAAATTGCTTGCTGCGCTTGGAGTTTTCGGCGGCGCGCTGATGTTTCTGCTGCCGAACATGAAAACATTCGGCGCGTTTTATCCCATGCTGATTCTTTACTGTGCGACTTACGTTCCAACGCTCGCGCTGGGAAATTCCCTTTCGTTGCATCACCTGCAAAATCCAAAAACGGATTTTCCGCGCGTGAAAATGCTTTCCGCCGTGGGCTGGATTGGCGGATTGATTGTCGTCAACGCACTCAAAGGCGCGGAATCACCCATCCAATTTTATGTTGCTGGCGGAACTTCAATCCTGTTCGGCATCTTTTCGCTCACGCTCCCGCACACGCCGCCGAAAAAGACCGGGGCGAACGTCAGCGTCGGCGAAATCCTCGGCCTCGACGCGCTCGCGCTGCTCAAGAAACCGTCCTTCGCCATCTTCATCGCGTGCATGTTCCTCATCTGCATTCCGCTGTATTTTTATTTCGTGAACCTCGGCATCTACCTCACCGAATTGAAATGGGAAAACATGCTGGCGAAAACTTCGCTCGCGCAAGTGTCCGACGTTTGCTTCTTCCTGCTGCTGCCATTTTTCCTGAAGCGCTTCGGCTACAAAGTGACCATCTTCATGGGCATCGCCTGCTGGGTGGCGCGATATTTCCTGCTCGCCGGCAGCGTCGGCGCGGGCGCGGCGCAAACTGCGCTCATCTTCAGCGCCATCCTGCTGCACGGCTGCTGCTACGATTTCCTTTTCATCGCCGGACAACTTTACGTTGACGACGAAGCGAACGAACGCATCCGAGGCGCGGCGCAGGGATTCATCGCGTTCATTCTCTGGGGCGTCGGCGCGTTCGTCGGAACGTTCCTCGCCGGAAAAGTTTTGGCCGCGCATAAACTCGCCCTGCCATCAAGCGGTTTGAATTACGATTGGCAAGCCATCTGGCAAATTCCCGTATGGGGCGCAGCCGCCGTGCTGCTGATTTTCCTCATCTTCTTCCGCGAACCGCCGAAGAAACCGACGACGAACGTCATCGCGGGAAGAAAAGAAGAAGCATTTGAGACGCCTTAAATAGCTTTCTTGTAAATCTGCTGAAAACCTTTTCTGTTACTCGCGCTTTCGCAACAAGACAATTCGGTTGGAGTTGGTGCCATCGCGATTGTTTCTCACGCCCCAGCAATTCGCCGTCTTGGTGAATTGCTGCGAGTTGATGAGCACACACTCCGGGTGCAGCCCGGTCTTGACGGCAGCTTGAATGATTTGATTCTCCAATTGCAAAACACCTTTGCGAATCTCTCCGACTTCAAAGGCAATCAGGCCGTTGCTTGAAAGAATCCGGCGGAACTCAACAAAGCACGCTTCCATTTTCTCCAGCCAGTCGTCCAGCCGCCGGAAATTCCAGAGCTTTGAGTGTGAAGTTTCAATTTGGCAGAACCACATGCGCAGCCAGTTGTCTTGAAGGTAATCCACCGTGTCGAGGAACGGCGGCGAAGTAACAATGAGATCAACCGATGAGCCTGCGATTTCAGGCGTGTCGTCCGCCGACTTGGCCAGCAGCAGTGAAGAGGAGGCCGGATAGTCCGTCGGCAGCGCGTCCGCGAGAAGCTGCCGCGTCTTCTTCATGATGAGTTGCTTGGTGTCGCGATACTCGGGGGCTTGTCTCCGCTTCTCGTTAATCTTGCGTTGTGATTCTACTGAAACGGCTTGATTGGGCGGCAGTGTGTAAACGGAAAAGAAACCGCTGGAGTGCCCGGTCAGCCGATTACAAATGACCATCTCTATCCAGGCATCAACACGGTCAAGCTTCGCGCCACTTCTCCGCCGCTGAAAGTAACTTCGCCAAGAAAGAATCTCGGCAAGTGTCTTCGGGTGGAAAAAAACCAATAGTTCGTTTTCCATGTCCGCCGGTTGATTGAGACGGACTCCGGCCAACCGCGCCGCTACTTCGTCGCAAGCGGGCGGATTGAGTCTGGGACCGACCAAGATGCTGGCAAGCGGATTGGCGTCATTGCCGATGACTTCACAGCCGCGCAGCCGCGCTTGAATCAGCGTTGTCCCGCGTCCCATGAACGGGTCATAAACACGGCAGTCACTCCTGGCAAAACGGAGAATAAAAAAATCAGGAAGTTGTGGTTTGTAACACGCACGATAAGAAACTTCATGCAGCGAATGACAATCACGCTGCCTCGAAGTCCAAAATTCGTTCTCGTAAACCGGCACGGAAACCTGCGCAAACTCGCGGCGCTGTATGCCGGTAGGACGGTTGAACTCGAAGAAGGAGCGCAACTCCAAGTGAACTTTCCGAAAGTTCCTTCCAATCGGCGGTGCTGTCTGTTGCAGAATCATGGCTCGCTTAAATCATGATGCTCTTGTGTGGCCCGCTTGCCAGTATTTTGTGGTTCACAGAGGCTTCCAAGCGGACATTGACGGACGTCGTCGGCTCGATGAAATCCAAACGCACCGCGTCAATCCGGGCGGAGTCAGGCTGCACTGTGTAGAGCAGCGTGCAAAGCAGGTGATAAATCGGGGTCTTGAAAGCACGACGAATCTTATCCGATGAAGAAGTCAGCACTCGACGATTTGAGTCTGCAGGATTCCAATCGCTCGTCGCTTTGATTTCAAACGCAATCTTCAAGCCGGAACTGCCCTGGACTAAAGTTTTGTCCGGATACCCAGATCCAGAACACGAAAGAATTTTGAACCGCGTTGTGTGCGGAGTGAGCCGCAACACAGTGAATTCTTCGACTTGGTTCCCGATTGATTGGTTGGTGCTGCCAGAACGGATTGGACATGACACGCCCTTGATTCCGCTGGAAGCAGCCGCAAGCCGGAAATCTTCCTCGATTTCCAGAATTAACTCCGCAGGCCAACGTTCGATCAGGCTCACGAACGGGATTTCCTCCCAAGCCAGAAGGTCGCGGTAGTAATCAGCAAGCGTCGCCATGCAAGTGATTCTTTTGTTGTTCAGGTCGAAATTCAACAATCAACTTCATATCGCTCGCCCGTAAATCCGCTGAAAAACTTTTGTCCCGGTTGCGTTCGGATCAACGATGGTGATTCCATCTTTTCCGAAGCGGGCTGTGACCGGCGCGCCTTTGCCAGCCTTCATGTATTTGAAATTCAAATCGCGCACGAGCCGCGCGGCGTGGACGATGGCCACAACGATTCGCGCTTCCTCGGCAGTCGGATAAATTTCCGCCACGTCATCGCGTGAGTGTTTCAAAAATTTCATGCCGCAAATCGCAACCATTCCGGCGATGATGCTGTCCACGCCGTAGCCGACGTAGGCAGGCGATCCGTCGGGGCGTTTCACGTCGCGAGTGAAATGGTTGTTGCTTGTGCGCGAGCCGCCGCCCGCGTTCCACCAACGGAAGCCGCGGTATTGCTGGTCGCTTTCAACCTTGCCGTCCGCGCCAACGATTTCGTGGCCCTGATTCACCGGGCCTTCGAAGTCCGGCGGCGTGATCCAGTTGTTGTGGAAGTTGATGCTCATGCCGTTGGCGAAATCCACGCGCACTTGCACTGCGTCGTAGGCGTTGATGCCGTCGCGCACAAGCCGTTTCTTCTGACCAACGGCCGTGAGCGAGACAGGTTTGCTGCGGTAGTAGTGATAAATCAAATCCACCCAATGCGGCCCAACGTAGCTGAACGGATCGCTCTGTTCGACCCACTTGAACGTGCTGGTGGAAACTTCCAGCGGCTCCTCCAGGTAAGCCGTCCCGTAAAGCGGTGCGCCTATTCGTTTTTGAATGTCGTCGCGGATGCGCAAATGATCTGGGTCATAACGCTTGTGCATGTCCACGGCCACGATGCGGTTCTTTTTCTTCGCGAGCGAAATGATTTCGTCGGCTTCGTGAATCGAAAGGCACATCGGCTTTTCAGTGATGACGTGGATGCCTTTTTTGAGCGCGGCGAGAATCGGCTGCGTGTGCAGATGGTCGGGCGTGGCGACGGCGAGAACGTCGAGGTCGGGAAAGTCGCGGAGGATTTTTTCCCACGGTGCATCGCCGAAATAAATCTTCGGCCCGAAGGGGCGAGTTACACGAGTCCCCAACTTCATGTTAGGGCGTCGTGTAACTCCGCCCTCCGAAATCAACTGCGCGAAATTTCGTTGCGCAAGCTTTGCGGACTTTTCGGAACGCGTGGCGACGGCGACGAGTTCAAACTTGATTCCGGCGAATTCGCGCGAATGTCTGTCGAAGCCGAGCCGCGCGAGTTGGCCGCTGATGCCGTGTTTTTGCAGGTCGGCGTAGGCGCGGGCGTGGACATCGCCGCCGAACATTCCAGCGCCGACGAGGGCGATTTTGATCGTGCCGTCCATGCAGGACAGAATTCAGAATTTGGAAGCGTGAAGCTAGAAGATTTTGATGCCGGATATTTTTTGGCGAATTGAAGCACCGCCAGGTTTTAAAGTGCCGCAGTCCCTCCGACGCGCATGTTGCCGACGCCAGCCCCGGATTGCTATTGCGCGGTGGCGCCGCCTGGTTCGGCTTTCGGTTTCGGGCTGATGTTGTTCAGCCAATGGGCCTGATTCTCGTAGGATTTCCAGCCTTTGTCACCGAAGACGGCGTGGATGGAATTTTCAGTTTCAGTGCGGATGCCCTGCAATGCGGCGGTGCGTTGTTCGGACGTGAGCGACTTGTTGTCGCGGATTTTTTTCGCCTCGTCTTCAGCAACTTTTTTCATGTCATAGACTTTGTTCGCGCCGTCTTTGCCCAGCCCGTTTCTGTCGGCGATGCGGTAAATCTGTTGATAATTCCAGTCCTGCCCGCGCTCGTAGTCGGCGTAACGCTCATCGCCGAGTGTGCTCTTGATTTGCGCGTCGAGTTCCTTTTTGGCGGCGGCGGCTTTTTCCTTCTCCTCCTTGGTCATCGAAGGGTTCACGCCGCCGAACCCGCCGCCATATTCGTCATCGTAGGCTTTGCGCGCCTTGAAGATGTCCAGAAATTCCTGTTCGGTCGGCTCGAAACCCGCCATTTGCATGCGCATCGCGTTTGCGGTCATGGAAAAGCGGAGGTTGTAGTCCTGCATTTCCTCCGGGCTAAGAATGCCGGCGATGGCGGCTTCAGTTTCCTTCATCGCCTTGCGGATGTCTTCCGGGTCGGGCGCGCCGCCCTTCATGGATTTTTGCATCTTGCCCTGCATGTCCTGCATGAGATCGAAAACTTTGCTGCGCTTGTCGGCGGGAAGAAAATCAAACATCGCCTCAAGCTGGCCGGCGACGCCGGCAAGAATTTCAGGCTTGTCGTCAGGCGCTACGCCGAGCAGTTCAGTGAGCAACGCCCGTTTCTCCTTGTTGAGCGCGCGTTCTTTTTCGGTGCGCTCGGGGTCAACCACTGCGCCCATCAGCGCGCCCGGTTTCCAAAACTCGAATTTCTTTTTCGGACCGGCGAGTTCCTTGCGCTTGCTCTCGTAGAGCTTGTTAACGTCGGCGGTGATGATGTCGCGGATGGTTTCTTCCGGACAGCCGATGGCGCGCAAGTTCGCGATGTATTTGCGGTAGTCCTCAGACTCGACACTGCGCCAATCAATCGTCTGCACGACGCGGTTGGTGATGACACTTGAGGTCGGCGCGGCGGAGTCTTTCTCAACAGACTTTGCCGTCGAACGAGTCGCATTGTCGGAAAGCAGCGCGTCGGATTTCAAATCATTGGAAATTTTCCCGCGACTTGCAGCGAAATAACCGACCGCGCCGACCAGAACGATGTTTGCCGCAACCGAGAGTAATAAAACAGGTTTCAAGTTCATAACTTCGAATATTAGATAAGCAATTCCGCCTGAAAGTTACAACGTATCGCAAGGTTTGGAACAAAAAACGCGACCCCCGGAGGGCGGAGTTCCACGACGCCCTAATTTTTGTGGAATCAATTCAGGGCGTCGTGGAACTCCGCCCTCCGGAAGTTGGGTTTGAGCAAAAGCTGGCGAATTCCGGTCGGCTCTCTAAAGTTTTCATGATGAGTCGCGATGCTGAAACGCAATTGCTCGCGCGTTGCCGACGCAATGAAGCGACGGCCTGGGACGAGCTTTTCGATTTGCACTACGACGCGGCGTGCCGATTCGTTTTTCAGCTTCATCACGACCTCACACGCGAGGACGCGGAAGAAATCGCGCAGGAAGTTTTTCTGTCGGTCATCAAAAACCTCGATTCGTTTCAAGGGCAGAGCCAGTTCCAAACGTGGCTCTTTCGCATCGCGACGAACAAGGCCCGCGACTTCGCGGAAAAAAAACGCGCGGCCAAACGCGGCGGCGGGCAGACGCCGCTCCCGCTCCACGCGCAGGATCTGGAAAATGGTTTGAGTCTCGACGTGGCGGGCCATGATCCAGGGCCGGACGCCCTGCTGATGAGCGCCGAGCAACTGGTTTTGGTGCGCGAGACGCTCGCTGCGCTCGGCGAGCCGTGCCGTGAAATCATCGAGCTTCGTTATTTCGGCGATTTGAGCTACGAGGAATTAAGCAAGACGCTGAAACTCAACACGAAGACCGTCAGCTCGCGCCTCAGCAAATGTCTTGACCGGCTGGAGGAAATCGCGCGCGGAATTTTTCCCCGGGAAAAACCGGCTGCTTTCCCGTCTAACACTTTGAAAACGAATGCCTGAGCCAGAACGAAAAATTGAAAAACTGCTGCGAGCGTTCGCAAAACGGCGTCGCGCGGATGCGGGCGAGCTGTTCCAGATGCACCCGGCCACTCGGAATTTGCTCCAGCGCGAAGTTTCGCAGCGGGCGAAAGCCACGCCGCCAAAAGAAAATTTTCTGGCGGGAATTTTTTCTGTTCCCCGACCGAGACTGATTTTTGCGGTATCGGTTCTGGCAGTTGTAGCAATCGCTGCATGGCTGTTGATTCCGTCGCTCACAAAACAGAAGCGGGCCGGAAGTCTCGCGCAGGTTCGCCAAAACGAGATGGCGCTGACCAAGGCGTCTGCGGAGACTCCGTCAAAGCGAGAATTGGCCGCGGACAAAAACGCGGAAACAAAGGCAGATTATTTGTTCAGAATCGCGCAGGAAACGGCGAAGGAGAAAAGCCAGACGGTGACAAGCAGCCTTGCCTTCGCCCAGAATTCACCGCGCAGTCAGCTTGCTGAATCTTCTGAGTTGCGTGACGGCAAAGTCGGGCTGGACACTGTCACCGATGGGCTGGCATTGGCCAAAAGTGCATCGAACAATCTTGGATACTTCGCGCGGCTGGACGCGGATGAATTGCTGAATCGGCAGGCTCCCGCAGCCGCCGGAGGCAAATCGCCTGCAAATGGCGCTGTCAATTCCGCGCAAAAACCTGGGCCGGCGCAATTCGAAAACAGAAAAGGTTTGGCTGGAGAAGACGCGGCGGCTCAAGCGGTGCTGGTTTCGTTTCAGGTTGTGCAGGCGGGCAACGAAGTCCGGGTCATTGATGGCGACGGTTCAGTTTACAGCGGACGGTTTGAAACGCCGGCGATGGATCGGGCGCGTTTTTTTTACAAGGCTGAATCTGCCGGGAAAAAACCATCCGAGCCAACAAAAGACGCCGAACGGGATAAATCACGCCGCGCGGAAACTGCGGCAGCAATTCCAACCTACCCAGTCGTGGCGGCTTCAGCCCAATCATTTCAAGTGGTGGGCACAAACCGCACGTTGAACGCTGCTGTGATTTTAACCGGCAGATTCCTGAACGACACCAACGTGTCGTTTGCAGAGAAATTGGATTCAGTCGGCAGAAAAGTTGATGGGCTTTCGGCCACGAATTTTGCCCCGGCGTCCCACGAGGCGGGATTGAATTCCCGAATCTCAGGCACGGCGCGGGTTGGAGGAAGGGAAATTCCGATCGAAGCGCGCCGCGTCGCGCCATAACAACGCTTCGCTTTACTTGGGCGCTTCAGCTTTTTTCACAACCCAGTCCAGGGAAAGTTTCACTTCGTCGCCGGTTTTGATTCCGAGCAGCACCGGCGGTTTAATGTTGAAGTCGCTCATCTTCGTTGCCGTCGAACCGCTCACTTTGATTTTGGAACTGTCCACGCGCTCGAACGTTACTGTCATCGTGTTCGTCTTCGTCACTCCCGCGACAGTCAATGCGCCGGTGGCCTCGAACTTTCCGTCGTCCTTCGGCTTCAGTTCGATAAGGCGATACTCGATGTTCGGGTAAGTCCTGGCGTTCTCGTCGTTTGGGTCAGGCGTGGCCTTCATGGCCTGATAAAAGACTTCGTCCATTCCTTTTTGTTTGGCTATGTCGTGAAGCTGTTGAACCGGAATTTTCACCGAGACTTTGGGCGCGCTTTTCAACGTTTTCAGATCGGCATCGAAGCCCGGATCAATTTCCATGCTGCCGCCGATCATCTTCCCCTCGACCGTCCAGTCGTGGATCGAAGATGTGCCGTCAATCTTGACGAGGCTGCCGTTGCCCGGCGCCGTGCCGCTGTAACGAACCGTTTGCGCGTGGAGTTGCGCTGCCAAAAGGAATCCGGCAACAGTGACGACTAGATTCAATTTCCAAATCCGACTTTCAGTTTTCATAGTTTTATCTTTTGACGCTGGCGGCGGAAAAACTTCTCAAAGGCTGAACCAGTCTTTTTCGAACGCAATTTTCCCGCCCTTCATAATCGCTTCGTTGACTTTGATCGCAATGACGGTCGCCTCAAAACCCTCTTTGTAACCCGCGGCGGACTGCCAGTTGGCGTCGCCGCCGGGCCGGCGCGTGTCTGCCAGCACGTTCGCGAGGCCCTCCTTGTCATCCTCGCCGAAAAGGTCTGTGAAATTCTTCACCGCGGCCGTGATCTTGTTGCAGTTCCTGAAAAACGACTCGAAGGCGTAGTGAAGCGGCGTTTCGGGATACGGATCAGGCTGTGATGTCCCGGTGCCTTGGGCGGAAAGTTTCGACGCGTCCGCAACCAGCGCGATTCCGGTTTCGTTGTCCGGGAAAAAAGAGTCTTTGCGCGCGTAAACTTCCCAGCCCAACAAATCCGAATCCACTTCCTTGACCATCCAGGCGCGGTGTCCGCGCACGAGCACGGTCGCGGATGTGCCGAAATAAGTTTCCTGTTCGGATTCAAAAGAGCTCGCCAGCGTGGCATCGTAAAGCAGCCGCACGCCGCCGGGAAATTCCATGACGGCCTGAATCGTGTCCGGCACGTCACGGCCATCGTTCCATTGAATGAGCGAGCCAAATCCGGTGACTGATACCGGCATCGCGCCGATAAACCAGCGCACCGCGTCCACCTGATGGATTCCAATCTCGCTGACAAGACCGCCCGAAGTGTTTTGATCCAGCCGCCAGTTCATTTCCTTGTCCCGTTCCGGAGTGGAAGCAGCCGAGCGCCAGCTCGTTTTTCTGTGCCATTGCGCGCGCGCCATCACATTTTTCCCCAAGGCGCCGGAGCGGATGAATGGCAGCAAAAATTTCCGCTGCGGATCGGAGCGCTGCTGAAGGCCGGACTGAAAGACAACTTCAGGATGATTTTTCGCCTCCAAGGCAATCGCGCGCGCGTCGTCAAGAGTCGTCGCGAGCGGCGCTTCACAATAGACGTGCTTGCCCGCTTGCAGCGCGGCGATGGCGATTTCGCGATGCATGTGTGACGGCGTGGCGACGATGACGGCCTTGATGTCCTTGTTGTCGAGAACCTTCCTGTAGTCATCGAACTGTTCCGCCTTCGGCGCGAGATTGGAAAACCTTTTAAGGGCTGCCGGATAAGTGTCGCAACCCGCGGCCACATCCGCCTGTTTCAACAGCATCAGCGTTTGAACCATCTCGCGCCCTCGCGAACCGAGGCCAATGACGGCGCACTTCACTTTTTCACCGGCGGTGCTATATTCGGTCTTCTCATCGTCGGCGGGCTTTTCCGCAACAAGCTCGACCGCGCCGACCATCGTCATCAGCGTCGCGAGCGAGCCACGCTGGAGAAAGTCGCGGCGGTTCAACTCACCCGTCTGGTTGTTTTGTTCGTCTTTGTTCATGGGCTGAAAATAATTGTTTAGCTCCAAATTCCAAGCGCCAAGCTCCAGTTCCGCCGAGGCAGGATCCAAGTATCAAACTTCAAAGGAGCGCAGAAGCCTGGTTCGATCATTGGAGCTTGGAGCTTCTCTGGCGCCTGGATGTTGATGCATGGTGCTTTTACTTCGCTTGCGGCTTCGCGTCGCCCTTCTTCAATCCCAGCGCCCATTCGATTCCGCCGAGGATGTGCTTTTGATACGCCTCGCTCACCTCGACTGGATTGATGCGCCCCTTTAAGTCGGGATTGGTGTCCCAAATATCTTCACGATGCCCCAGAGAAGTATAGAAAACTTTGCCCTTGCCGTATTTCTTGCACCAGGCGACGGGGAAATGACCGGGAGTTTTGTTGTTCGGATGCTTGTCGAGGACGAGCAGTTCGTGGACTTTGGCGGGGCTGTAATTTTTTATCAGGTAAATTTCTTCCTGCTTCACTTTGAATGATTGGCCGAGGTGGAGGGTTGCCGGATGTTTGGGGTCTTGCACCAGACATTCCACACCGACTTGCGCATGATGCGTCTCGAACTCGCCGCCGAGCATTTCGATGTATGGATCAATTCCGTCCTTGCCGTGAAACGTGTCGCAGCCGGAATGCATGGCGATGAATCCCTTCCCTCCTTTGATGGCGTTAAGAAAAGCCTCCTTGTCCGGAAGCGGCAGGATGCCGGTGGTGTTCGCGAAAATGAAACCATCGTAATTTTTTAGCGCGGCGGGAGTCATTTTCTCGGCCATGTCCTGATCGTTCCGCACGTAGTCAACCGTGAAGGCGTGGCTCTTGGCAGCGAGTTCGCCGATGACTTTTTCCGCGGTGGGAATGGAACTGTGACGAAAACCTTTGGTCACCGTTACCACTAGCACGCGCTTGCCGCCTCTTTCCTCAGCCGCGCCGGAATTGAGCACCCACCCGACAAAAATTCCTGCCATGAGGAGTCCGCTGAAATATCTAAACAATAGTTTTTTCATAATAACAAAAGTTGGCCAAATCGGTTCATTCGCACTGAAAGACTTTTAAGGAGGGGATGGAATTCATTTTTTGCGCCGTGGTCAAGGTTTCTGTGCAAAACAAGATTGGACATCATGGCACAAACTGGAGCTTGCTTTAACGGACTTTGAAAATACAATTCGGGACAACTTGACACCAGCAAGCCCAGCTTACATTTTACCGACATGATTCGGTCATTGGCTTTCACGACACAGGGCCGCCTGCACAGCAGCAACATCGAAATGTTCCTGATGCCGACACTGTTGTCGGACACGAACCTCTTTCTCTGGGTTGATCTTGAGAAGCCGACTCCTGAGGAAGCGCGGTTCGTTCTCGAGGAAGTTTTTCATTTCCATCCGCTTTCAATCGAGGACTGCGTGACGATCAGCCCGTCGCCAAAGGTCGAGGAATATTCGCCGAAGGAAGGTGACAAGTTCACCGCACCGTATCTATTCATGGTCATTCACGCGGTGGATTACAGCCGTAGGGACGGCCAATTCGCCACGAGCGAACTCAATTTTTTTCTCGGCAAAAATTTCCTCGTCACCTACCACGACGTTCCGCTGCGCAGCGTTTCGCAAACCGAGGAGCGCGCCACCAAAGGCACCATGCACATCGCGCGCGCGCCCGACCGCGTCGCGCACACGCTGCTCGATTCCATCGTCGAAAATTACAAACCCGCGCTCGAAGAATTGTCGCTTGAAATCGCCGAGGTCGAGCAGCTCGCCTTGCAAAATCCCGGACGTGAGACGCTCAACAAAATTCTTCAGGTCAAAAAGGAGGTGTTGCACCTGCGGCAGATTGTCGGCCCGCAACGCGAAGTGCTCGCGCGTTTCGCCCACGGCGAGTTCAAGCTCATCCGAGCGCACCTCGTGCCGTATTATCGGGACGTTTACGATTCGCTCTTCCACATTTCCGAAATGGCGCAAAGCTACACCGATTCGCTCACAGGGATTTTGCAGGTCTATCTGAACATGTCTTCGAACCAGACGGGCGAAGTCGTCAAGCTGCTCACGCTCATCACCGTCATCACGACACCGCTGATAATGGTCGGCACCTGGTATGGGATGAATTTCCACGACATGCCGGAGTTGGGTTGGAAACACGGTTACTCGGTCGCGGCCATTGTCACCGGCGTTTTTACTTTGGCGACATACTGGTATTTCAAAAAGCGAAAATGGTTTTGATCCATGGCTGCAAAATCGAGTTTTCTGGAAAAAGTCCTTGACCGCATCAGCCGACTTGACGCCGAAGGTTTGCAGACCGTCGTCCAGCGGCTCGCGCGCGAGCGCACTTTCCTCGAAACGCTTTTCAACGCCATCGAGGACGGCGTGCTCGTGCTCGATGAAAAGGGCCGCGTTCTCTACGTCAACAGCGCCGCGTCGCGCATGCTCGGATTCGTTTCCGGCACGCTTGAGGGAAAAATCATCGGCGAGGTTTTGCCCGAACTCGACTGGAAAAAAGTCCGCGCGCAAGATCTCAACGGCGGACCGACCGTTCTGCGCCACGAGTTTGAAATCAACTACCCGCGTCCTCGCTTTCTCCGCGTTTATGCAGCGCCGCTGGACGGCGAGGAGACTGGCAGCGCCGGCGTCGCTTTGATTTTGCACGACGCCACCGAGGCCCGCCAGCAGGCTTACGAGGCGATCGAAAGCGAGCGCGTGCAGGCGCTCACGCTGCTCGCCGCCAGTGTCGCGCACGAAATCGGCAACCCGCTCAACGCGCTTCATATCCATCTTCAACTCATGGAGCGCGAGTTGAAAAAACTGAGGCGCGCCACCCACAGCGCCAATGGCGAAACCGCCGACAGCGCCGCGAAGCTGGATAATTTTCTCGGCGTCGCAAAAGGCGAGATCAACCGGCTCGACTACATCATCACTCAATTTCTTCAGGCCATCCGCCCGTCGCCGCCGCAGATCAAAATGGCCGGCGTGAACGACGTCGTTAAAAAAACTTTGGAGCTGCTCAAACCGGAACTGGACAACCGCCAGTTGACCGTGAAGACGAAGCTCGCGCGGGCGCTGCCCGTCACGCCCATTGACGCCGCGCAGATCCAGCAAGTCCTCGTGAACCTCATCAAAAACGCGATGCAGGCCATGACCACCGGCGGCACGCTCACGCTCCAGACCGGCGAGACCGGCGACGGCGTCTGGGTCAGCATCGCCGACACAGGCCGTGGAATTCCGAAGGACGAGATCAACCGCATCTTCGAGCCCTTTTTCACGACGAAGAAAACAGGCACCGGTCTCGGCCTCATGATCGTCCAACGGATCATCCGCGCGCACAGCGGGCGGATTGAGATCGAAAGCCACGTCGGACGGGGAACGACGTTTCGCATCTTGCTGCCATTGCGCGAACGTCCGCGCCGTTTGCTGGAAGCGCCGAGACACGATTGAAATGAAGCCTACACTCCTCATCGTTGACGACGAAAAGCCCACGCGCGAAGGCCTGCGCACCGCGCTCGAAGACAAATACGACGTTTACATCGCCGAAGACGCGGGCGCGGCGATTGATCTGCTTGAGCGCGAGCCGTTCGACGTGTTGCTCACCGATTTCAAATTGCCGAACGAGGACGGCATGAAACTCATCGCGCGAGCGAAGGCGCTTTCCAAACCGCCCATCTGCATTCTGATGACCGCTTACGGCTCAGAAGAACTTGCCGTCGAAGCGATGAAAAAGGGCGCGGACGATTACATCGCCAAAGGCCGGATGCAGATTGACGAGTTGGAGATGCGCATCGCCCGCGCGTTGCGCCGCCTGAATCTTGAGACTGAAAATATTTCGTTGCGCCAGCAACTCGAAACCAAGTTCGGCGTCGAAAACATCATCGGCGAATCGGCGGCGATGAGGGAAGTTCTGGAGATCGTCCAGCAAGTCGCGCCGAGCCGCGCCACAGTTTTGCTCCTCGGCGAAAGCGGCACCGGCAAGGAACTCATCGCCAAGGCCATTCATCAACTCAGCCCGCGCGCACGCGCGCCGATGGTCACCGTCCATTGCGCCGCGCTCGCGCCGACGCTTCTCGAGAGCGAACTTTTTGGCCACGAGAAGGGCGCGTTCACCGGCGCGCACACGCGGCACATCGGACGCTTCGAGCAGGCGCAGGGCGGCACGCTGTTCCTCGACGAGATCGGTGAGATTGACGCGAGCATCCAGATCAAACTGCTCCGCTTTCTCGGCGAACGGACTTTCGAGCGCGTCGGCTCGAACAAAACTTTGACCGCCGACCTGCGCCTGATCTTTGCGACGAACAAAAATCTCGAAGACCTCGTCAAGGCCGGCAAGTTCCGCGAAGATCTGTTTTTCCGGTTGCGCGTCGTGGAAATCACCTTGCCGCCATTGCGCCAGCGTGGCAGCGACATCGTTCTTCTCGCGCAAAATTTTCTGCGCGAGTTCGCAGCCGAGAACAACAAGCCCGTCAAAGAATTCACGCCCGACGCCATCGAGTTGCTGATGAAATACAACTGGCCCGGCAACGTGCGCGAACTTCGCACCGCCATCGAGCACGCCGTCGTGCTGTCGCGCGGCGAAAAAATCAGCGTGCGCGACTTGCCCGCGTCCGTCCGCGCCGCGACGACCGGCGAACCCGACCCGAGTCGCGCGTTGAGCAAAGGCGACCTGACCGTGAAGGAAGCCGAGAAACAATTGATCATCCGCGCATTGAAGGAAGCCAACGGCAACCGCACCAAAGCCGCAAAAAAAATCGGCATGAGCCGGCGGACGCTGCACCGCAAGCTGCATGTTTACGGGTTGGAGGAGATGTAGAAATTTGCGATTTACGATTTCAGATTTACACGCAAACTCTGGCTGAGCGGTAATCAACAATCAGAAATGGGAAAGTCATGTTAGCCAAAGTCTGTTCGGCTGCGCTCAATGGCATTGACGCCTTCGCCGTCGAAGTCGAGGTCAATTGCGGCTACGGCGACACGTTCATCGCGCTCGTTGGGCTGCCTGATACCGCTGTCAAGGAGTCCAAAGACCGCGTCTCCACCGCGCTCTCAAACTCCGGCTACAAATTTCCGATGGGCAAGACGACCATCAACCTCGCGCCCGCCGATGTGAAAAAAGAGGGGCCGAGCTTCGATCTGCCCATCGCGCTCGGAATGTTGGCGGCGAGCGAGCAGATCGAGACCGACCAGATGGAAAATTTCGTGATGGTCGGCGAATTGGCGCTGACCGGCGGCGTTCGTCCGTGCAAAGGGGTTTTGCCCGTCGCATTGCGCGCGAAGGCGGACAAAAAAATCGGCGTGCTCGTTCCGGCGGAGAACGCCGCAGAAGCGGCGGTCGTTGCGGGCTTACAGGTCATCCCCGTCCAAAACTTGCGTGAGGCCGCGCAGTTTCTCGAGGGCGAAATCAAGATCGCGCCGACCAAAGTGGACATCGCAACAATTTTCGAGCACAAGCACGACGACGAACTGGATTTCGTGGACGTGAAGGGACAGGAGTCTGTGAAGCGCGCGTTGGAAATCGCGGCCGCCGGCGGCCACAACGTGCTGCTCATCGGCCCGCCGGGCACTGGCAAATCCATGCTCGCCAAACGGCTGCCGACGATTTTGCCGCCGCTAACGCTCGACGAAGCGCTGGAGACGACGAAAATCCACAGCATCGTCGGTTTGCTTGCTGCGGGGCAGGCGCTTGTGACGCAGCGGCCATTCCGCGCACCGCATCACACCGCGAGCGATGCGGGCTTGCTAGGCGGCAACATCAATCCCACGCCCGGAGAAATTTCCCTCGCGCATCACGGCGTTTTGTTTCTCGACGAGTTGCCGGAGTTCAAGCGCAGCGTCCTCGAAACCATGCGCCAGCCGCTCGAAGAAGGCCGCGTCACGATCTCGCGAGCCGCCGGCACGATGACTTTCCCGTCGCAATTCATGCTTGTCGCCGCGATGAACCCGACGCCCGACGGCAAAATGCCCGGCGAATCGAAATCCTCGCCGCGCGAAATCCAAAGTTATCTCGGACGGATTTCCGGCCCGTTGCTCGACCGCATTGATCTGCACATCGAAGTTCCACAGGTGAAGTTCCGGGAAATTTCCGGCGGCGGACAAACCGGCGAAACCTCGACTCAAATCCGCGACCGCGTCATCGCCGCGCGCCGCCGACAGCACGAGCGTTTCAAATCCAAGCCGAAGATCACCTGCAACGCCCGCATTGGCTCATTTGACATTTACACAACGCAAGATTCGTGCGGTTTTGGTCAGCAAATCAAGGGATTCCAGTTACGTCAAGCCGTTCCCGACAGTTATCAAGACCATTGGCGATTTGCTCATGGTGAGCCGAAAAAAGGCCGGCTTTACACGTCAAAAGCTTTCCAAACTAACTGACATCCCCATCTACTGCCTTGGCCGTTGGGAACTGGACCGCTGCCTTCCCCCGCAGACTGAATGGAGCAAGCTAGGGAAAGTTTTGAATCTCCCACCAGTTCCCAATTCGATAATTACACAACCCATTCAGGTTTTTCCGAAAGGCGCAAACACTTTAGGCGGACATTTAAGAAACCGACGATCACAATTGAAAATCCGCCAACCGGAGTCCGCGCGGCGGCTCGGTATTAGCACGTTCACATTATACCTTTGGGAACGAGACAAAATATTTCCGACCGCTCCCTATCATTCCAAGATCACCGATTATCTCGGTTATAACTTGTTTCAAAAGGAGCGCATCACCGAATCTTGAAGGACTACCGATCCTTTTTGCATCGTTAACCCGGACGTCCCCTCACCTCAGTCCTAGCCAGCGTGAGGGGTATTGAACGGTTCGCCTCCACAGAGGTTAGTAGCACTGTTGGGTATTGCACACCGCCATATTTCAAGAAAATACACGCATAAATTGCGGAAACGAAGACAAGCTAACCGATTACCGACGAGCATACAACCGCTTGGTGACTGGATTCAAGTCAAACGACAAGAGAAGAATCTAGCCATCTACTACTTGGCAGCCAAAATGGCCATTGCAACCGGCCTGGTTCAATCATGGGAAAGCGGCACAGAGCAGCCCGACAGCCAGCAGATCGAAACGTTGATAACTCTTTTGGGACGCGACGCTGGATTTGCATATGCTCGTAGAACGGATGATTCTATTCTACCAAATCAGAGCAAGGCCGGTTAATTCATTTCGTCGTTTTTCGATTTTAATTCCTGCCCACAAGCTTTGCGGCTTCCCAATAAACCCTAGCTAAGGATCCAGCATTGTGAAATATATGCCCCTCACCTCTAAAAACAATTAATTTTGGATGTAATGACAAAACTTTCGCTGGATCAAAAAATTGATTAATGGAAGTCTGAACATCAGCGGGAGATAACTGAGTATCCAGTTCTCCATGTAATTCTATAATAGGAATTGGCTTGGTGAATTGCAAACCTATTTGACCACTTGACCCGACCCATGAAACCAAAATCAACCCCCCGATTTCCTGGTCTTGAGCAGCGGCACCAGCAGCAAGGGCGGCCCCGTAACTGCTTCCCAACAAAAACACCTTGCTGGGAGGAACCATGAGAGCATTCACCGCATAATCCTTTGCGGCCAGCACATCCCAAACACGCTGGAGATCTCCTTGCATGAGTTCAAAACGTTGCCCGTATCCTGTAGAGCCACGATAATTCACTGCGATAACATCGCAATTGTGCTCAAGCATCACACTCAAATAAGGTTCACACGTCGGCAATACTTGAGTATGGGGACCACCATGCACCACAATCAAAACCGATTTGGGGGGTACTGTCTTGTTGGATCGCCAATGGAAGGCAGGTATCATGATGCCATCCTTAGATTTCAGATTGATGAATTCCGGTTCCGGACATGCAACTTTTGAAGAGTGGGGGGGAGCAAAGATAACGCGAGTATCTCTACCTGATAACGGAATTTCAAGTAGCGAGGTTGGGGCGGAAGGTCCTGCATAACGGGCATAGGCATATTGCCCATCGCTGCTCACATGTGTGATCCGAACCACCCCGTTGCTAGGGCCGATCATGCGGACGTTTTGATTAGCCCGGTTACCGATGGCGGCAGATTTGATACCCTTAAAGAAGACATGGTAAACAAATGAATTTCCATCCGGCAACCAGACGGGATTTCGAATGTCGCCAATGTCCTCGACTCTTGGCGTTAGTCGGCTGGTTTTAGTCTCGAGTTCAAATAATTTGAAGAACTCATCAGATTCACTACGAAGCGTGACAAGAATAGAGCGCCCATCTGGCGACCAGGCAATCTCGCCAATTGTTCCGTTTGTGCTGACCGGAACTGAGAAGCGTTCAAGGTTTGCGATTTCTGTAATAGAAATGACGCCACGTCTCGTATCAGCCACGGTTGCGACTTCAGTTCCGTTTGGTGACAACGCAAAATCACATGATATAGCAGGCAAATCGTTATCAAGAACCACTGGTGGAGTGCGCTCTTCAAGATCGATCTCCAGCAGGCGTCCGTTCTGAAAGTAAATCAGATGTTTTCCGTCCGGCAGCCATCGAATAGGGGGCAAGCCTGACTGACTAATCGGCGCATTAAGCCGTTTTGTTTTACCAGATCTAATATCAAGCACATAAATCGGCCGCTCAATTCCAGCAGCTTCCTGATAGGCAATAGCTTGGCTGTTAGGGCTCCAAGTCAACGAGCGTTGTGTATTCTTGGAAACATTGGATGCAATTTCACGCTTGGAAATGCGGTCAAAAATGCTTAACTTGTACGCGTCACTCTGCTCAATTTTGGTCAGGATGAATTGCCCATTAGGAGACACGCTCACGCCAATCGGTTGGGTAGCCATGAAATTGGTCAGTATTCGCTGATATAGCGGGTCGGTAAGCGCCAAGTCTGTATTGTGACTGATGCTAAGCAAAAACACACAAATTGTTATCACCGCCGCAATACCAAGGATTACTGCATAAAAACGCTGAGTATGAGTATACGGATTTGAATGTTTCTGGAATTTAGGCATAGCGATTTTTATCAATTAAAGTTCAAGCCTATTGCCATTGCTGTTTCCAATCTGATTAGCCGCTTCGCGATCGAAAGGTCATAGCTAATGGACACTTTTCATTGATTTAACAGTTTTGCGAGTTCAAAGTTTCGGGCCTGTGACCAAACTTCGTTAGGCCTTTTGTTACTGTCTTCAAATCCGAGTCGTTCGATAATTGGGCGTGGCGCTGGTTGCCAGTTTATACGCGACGGGGTCTGGACGAAGGCAATGTGGCGATCATCCGGCGACCAACCGAAGAGGTAAGTCACCTCATTCGCGGTGGGGATTCCCGTTGCTTCAGCGTCTGCAAGTCCAGCAGTTCGATCTTTTGTCCTTTTACCGTGCCGGCGATGTAGCCAGGGTTGAGTTGGACGAGTCCGGCGTGAGTGAACCAATCCAAACATCCACGGCTGACAATTCATCCAAAATATTTTGGCGCTCGGCGGGGATGATCTGCTCTAGTGTGAAACGGCAAGTGGCAGGCCTACCCAGCCCACGGAAACTTGCCCCCCTGCTTGCGAAATTCACGCCACCTTTCCAGAGTCAATGCCTCTTGCTCCCGTTTGCGTCCTCGGCGCTCCAATTCCAGTTGTAAAAGCACCACCACTGCCATCGCTGCGAGCAGCAGTTCCCACACAATACCCATTGCCTTCCCATTGATGCCGAGCTTGTGTGCCGTCAGGATGACGACTGGAGACGAAGCACCCGCCCTCAACCAACCAACGCCAAAACTGTAAATCGCGCAAACCGAGACCGCCCACAAGACAAGTAACACTTTCGCCAACAAATCTCGCACTCTGCAAAGAACCACGGCTAAACCAAAATGAAGCGTCGCTGCAAGCAGCAGAACATTCCGCGTACTGATGTCTAACAACGCATCCGGTCGCCGCAACATTCGTTCATCTTCCAGCAGTGTGTCATCGAACGCAGCCAATACCATCACTACGCCAATTACGCTAAATATTACGGCTGTTGCGCAAAAGTACCAGTTGGAAAAACGAGCCGCTTTTCCCTTCGATAGAGAGTCGGTGTTCTGCGTTCGAGTTTGCACATCAACAATCCTTCATCGCGGAATCGTAGTCATTTCCTTTAGTCGTTTCCAATCGGGATCATCACCGCTATGCCAGTCCGTCCTGGGAGCGACCATTGTGTTAGCTTCAATGTGTCCGTCGGCAAACGTGATCTCATATCTGCTTCCGTGCCGATTGGAAGGAAGATCATAAATGTAATTTTGCTGAGAGGACATATCCACCATGAACATTGAGTCGTTGATGCTGCTTTCGTCCTCGTCTATCAGATACCACAACTTGGACGGCTGGGAAATCTGACTTTCGGTCCGGAACAACACATACGTCAGCGTGGAGTCTTTCCTAGGCGATGTAAAATTTGATTTCCCGGTCGGATCACCATAACTACTGCCATTCATCCATGCATTCATTGAATAGCTTCGAACCACGGGCTGTCCTCCAACACTCCGTTTGTCGGCGGGGCACCGATAAACGCCTGCCGATTTGACGTATTGCCACAATTTTCCTTGCTGAAGTGCATACACGTTGGTTGCACTGTATTGTGGAGCGGGACCATACACGGGATCGTGAGGTTTGGTGGAAGCAAAACCCGGACACCAAGAATACGGATTCACCGGCGTATTCGTCCCAGAACCCAGAGGCCAGCAAGACACCAACCTTCCGTTGCTCTCATCCGCGTACATCTTGGCAGCAAGCGAAAGTTGACGCAGGTTGGATAGGCAATTCATACGTAATGCCGTCTTCTTGCCGCTGGACAACGCCGGGAGGAGCAAAGCCACTAAAATTGCAATGACTGCGATTACAACCAGCAATTCGATCAATGTAAAGGCGACCAAGCCCACTGAATTGGTTTTGCGGCGCAATGCGTGCAACATAAACAAGGTTTCAATAACCGCTCAGGAGCAGATTCCGCTTCCTCTGGCTCGCTGTCAATCCCCCATGCTTCAGAGATCAAGACCGTAAGGCATGATTCGCACACCATAATCAGAAAGCTTCTGAATCACCACTCGGAGGTTAGAACAACGCCGCAAACTTTAGCTGCGAGGCAAGGCGCCAGCTTGAGAACTTTGCGAAATTGACAGCAGCGTCAGACCAAACCAGCTCGCAAAATGTGGCCTATAATCAGAGACGCTTTGGCAAAATTACCAACTGAAAATTAACGGACGAGGCGCGAGTTGCCATCTATCACCTATCCTCATTTCTGCCCTGTTCTCACTATTCAATCGCGAAGGCACACCAACAGACCGTAAGGCCGCAACATAGATTCTTTCGAATCCTTTTTCGTTAGTTATCTGTCGCGTCCAAATAGTTTCAACTCCGGTTGGGAAATTTTCTCCATTCGCGATGGTTATCCGTTCTCGCAAAAAGCGGACGACTATTTCTGCCGCCGACTCCGTGCTTTGCTCTTTGCGAATTCGTGGGTAAAAATTTTCCCACAGTCCCCGACGCCAGTTCAGTTCTTCTTTAGAATCGCCCGTGATGACCGGAGAGAGAACGAACTCGCGATAGATTACATCGTCAAGTTTCCAATTCACTAACTCACGGTTGTAATTCGCCAGCTCGACGTGAGTGAGTAGGATTTTCAGTTTCTTGGCCTGCCAAAGCCGGTTAGTTGCCGCGTATTCAAAATCTTTCCGCTCCTTCGGTTGAACGAGATATTTTCGCGCGATGGCAAGCGTCCTTTCGCTCACCGCAACTCGCGGAGGTATCAGATTTAATGCGGTCTGCGCTATAGCTGCCGTTGCGAGAATCGCTGCAAGCCAACGCAAGCCGATTTCCACGCGCGTAAGTTTTCGCGGAGCGCAAAGGGGAAGCACACGTCGTTTCCAATAAACCCAGAGACACGCCCAAACGAAAGCTGGAATCCAATAAACCCACAATGGCGTCGCTTCATTTTGCCACGACAAAATTGAACGAAACTTTATCAGAGCCTCGCTACCCTTCAGATGCGCAAGACAATACTCACCTATCGCGCGAAAGATCAATGCGCGATTCGGTTCAAAATCGTGTGATTGCCCGGGCAGGATTCTCAAGTCAACCGGCACACCATCGGAACGCAAAACCGTCGCCACTCGCTCCACTTGCAAAATCGGAAACACTGCGTCCTGATCGCCATGCAACAACAAGACGGGGCAGTTTAAAAATCGTGATTGGTGATTTGTGAGTAGTGAATCAAGTTCCGAAACCCAACCGCCTCCAACGCGCACTAGAAGTCGCGGCTGGGCTTCTGGATGCTTCAGTGCAAAACTCAATGCTCCTTGCGCCCCGAGACTGAAACCAACCCACGCCGTTTTGCTCATGTCCGCCCACCGTTGTCGCTGCAAATAATTCAGCAATGCTGTGAAGTGCTCATCAAAACCCGCAACGTTCGTCTCGCTGTAATCAATCGCAACGGTAGCAAGCCCCATCTCTGCCATCTGTCGCAAATCAACACCGCTATTGAGGATACTTCCGCCCGAACCGTGAAGATAAATCACAACTGGAAACGGTTTGGCGGTCGTCTTCGGCAGCACGGCGATGCACTTTGCTTTCCCATGCGTCGGCGTCTTAACAGTAAACCAAATTCTTTGAAATGGATCGCGCCCCTTGGCCCAAAACATTGCGCCGAAAAAGAGGAGAATAATGAAACCGGCAACCCAAACACGATTGTTGAAACGCGAAAGATTCCCGCCGCATTGCCACGCTTTCATGGATTCTTTTCCAACGGTAACAGGACGTACTCTGACCGTTGCAATATCACCGCTTGCCGCTTTAACACCCGCTCGTTCGGATAGTTCGGATCCCATTCTCGGGGATTCGGCATGATGGCCACCAACATGGCAGCTTGCTCGCGAGTCAATTTGGAAGCGTGAACTCCGTAGTGATGTTCCGCGCCAGCTTCAATTCCATAAACGCCTTCATCGAATTCGATTACATTCACATAAAGCTCCAGAATTCTTTTTTTAGAAAGCAGCAATTCCATCCACAATGTGTAATAAGCCTCCATTCCTTTGCGGATCCACGAACGTCCTTGCCACAGAAATAATGATCGCGCGCATTGTTGCGTAATGGTGGACGCTCCGCGCGCCGGCTTGCCGCTCGCCTTTGCTTCTTCCCGCGCCTTCTTGATTTCCTCCCAATCAAAACCCCAATGTTCGAAGAAGTGGCGATCTTCTGATTGCCAGACACAGGCCAGAAAATTGGTAGGTATTTGCTTCAGGGCAATCCAACGATAACGATTGGCCGCTTGCTTCTTGAACGTGACTTTTTCGGCAATCCATCTCCCCGCCATCGGTGCGGTGGTCGGCGGATTAAACAAGGTGACACACCCGACTTGCAGCACTGGCACAAGCAGCGCGATGAAAACACCGACCCGCACCAGTTTCAGCCATCTTCGCACTTTGGGGTTTGATAACTTCATGACTCTACACCGATGATGCTCCATCCATCCGCATCGGCAGTTTGTCCTCTCTTCCGAGTTCGAGCAAAATCCAAAAGGTTGCTCCCGTCGCAAGTTTGAAAAGCCCGCCGTCGAAAAAGAATCCGACCAGTAAGACGATTGCTCCAGCGCGACAAATTGCTTTCTCCCATTCTAACTTCTCACTTCTAACTCCTAACTTCTGATTTCCATTCTGCGTTCCTCGTTCCGCACGCCATGTTAAACTCAGCCAGATATATCCGACGAAACACAACAACGCTGGAATTCCAAGCGTCGTTCCCAAAGTGAAATAATCATTCATATGAATCGCCATGCCCTCGCCCACTTTGGGTGCTGCGTAGTATTGTCCGTAGATTTTCTCCGGCTGGTTCCAGCCGAAACCGAACAGCGGCTTGCTCGCCATCATTTGCAAAGAACCTTCGTAAGCGGCGACGCGATTGCGCCAAGAAAAGTCATTGATGTTTCCGCCAGAGAATGTTCTTCGTGCGACGTGATGCTCCGCATCTCGAAAATACCAGAACGCGATCACAAATATAGAAACGGCGATTATTCCGATTGGTAAAGGGGAAGCTTTCAATATGGAGTGCGCCGACTCGTCGGCACTTTTCCCCGTCGCGACTTGTCGCGACTCCCAAAGTGGTGACAAGTCACCGCGCTCCAAAGCCTGCCACACGAGATAAGCCACCGCACTCACAACCCCAACCCACGCGCCGCGACTGTAACTTTTTGTTAATCCAATTCCCAACAGAACCGCAGCGATCAAAAAAAGAACTGCATAAAACCAACGAGCTATCTTTTTCCCCTGCCGACTTGAAACTGAAAACTTGAAACTTGAAACTAACTCGCCCAACGCCAGCGTAAGGCCAAGTCCCATCAACATCCCAAACGTATTCGGATTATCCCATGGCTCTCTCCAGCGCGCTTGTCCTCGATACTGAAAGATCGTGACCACATCAGAAGGCCAGAGGGAAGATACCGACAGCATCACGATAAGCAAAACTATGACCAAGCCGCTCTTGCGTTTGATGTCTTGGGATCGGGCCGTCCACGACGCCCACAGCGCCGCACCTTTGCCAAAGACTGTCCCGGCTAACAACAACAACGCTTGCGTGGATTGCGAAGCCGTCTGATTGTTGAAGGCATAAACGAGCGATCCAACTAGCAAAGCGCCGATCAACCACAGATCCGGATCGTCCATTCGCCGGAGACGGCGTGCTGCTTGGCGGTGTTGAAGCAGGGCGAACACAACGAAGTAACCGCCCGCGAACAAGAACACCATCCATTGCGTCGGGGGATCACGGAAAGCGACCAACACTTCACCTACGATTGAACCGAGACCTTTGACAGAACGAAACGCCGCACTGTCCGCAAACAGGCACAAACCCAGTCCCATCGCGACAAGAGTCACTGGCAAAGCTCTGCTGAAGAATCCATCTCTCATTGCTGGTCATCAGCTTTGCAATGAAGCGACTTGTTGGCAAGTCCATGGGGAGGACAAACTTTGAAAACGATGTCAGAAAACACGCAAAAAAACTTATTGACAAGTTTAAAATGGGGGGGGTTAATCTCCTGATTAAATCAATCTGGACTCTCAAGAGGGATCATGAATAAGCTGTTTAATGATTCGTGCGCCACAACTGTAAAAGCGCCGCTTGCGGCTGAGGTCATCAAGCCAAAATCAGCATCAGCGCCGAAGCTGCTTTTCCGTTTGCTGCAGGTTCATGCCTTGGTAGCTTCAATTACAGCAAACGCAAACGCATCTGAATTCGAATTATCGGGAAGCATGAAATTTGAGCAGTTTGAGCTTGGGAAACAGCAACCCGTAAGCACAAGGCAAGTTCTGTTTCAGGTGGCCGTCAAAGACTGCAAGTGGTTCATTCGAACACAAGATCCAGACTATCCGGACCATGGCTACAATGTAGTCTCCTATGATGGCCAGAATATTTATGCTTATACTTCTGGCAGGAACAATGCCCCCACAAATCGCAGTGTGATTGTAAGTGCGGGAAGCGTCCGGACTGCAACTGTGCCAACAGTCGGTGGGATGAGGTTTATACCCGTCCTCTGGATGACCCTCGCATCCGAGTGTTATTTAGATGATCTGAAGCAAACGAATAGTTTCCCGCCAGTTTTCTCGCTCTTCAAAGACGCAGAAATCGAGCAGGGATTCACCGTGCCCGCTTCTATTTTTCGACAAAATCAGGAACCGAGATTGCCGTCTAAAATGATTTTCAGGGACGAACGGTACAGGACGGCTGTTGATCAGTCACCCACAAATGCCATTTACACGCTGATCGCGCATACGAATGTAGATGGCCTGTTACTTCCGACGCATAGTGAGTTGGGCATTTACCATCCGCCCCAATCAAAATCTCCGGAAACTTGGAAACTTATTCCATATAATAAGTACAGCATTGAAATCGCTGAATGTCGCACACGCTCGTCGGTCACAGAATTCAGCCCCGACCTTCGTAAGAACACCTTTCTTACAGACCACAGGACCGGTTCCACGCAGTTAAATCTTCCGAGGCCAGTCCAGTATATGTCTGACCGGTGGTTGGCTGTGGACGAGGTTAAAAAAACTCTTGAGTATGACGAACAACGGAACCTAGCGCAACAGCATGCGGCTCTTTCTCCCAAAGTAAGCACAAAGGTCGCACGTAAGGGCATCATTTTTGCGTTCCTGACTGCCAGCACAATCGCCATGTTCGGAGTGCTGTGTTGGTACGCAATTAAGAAAAACAATGCAACAAAAACGAAAGGTAAATCAATACAATGAAAACAAATAGGCTCGTAGCCGTTATCTTGGCACTAACTGCGGTCGTAGGCGTTTGGCGCCTTTATGCCATTGGGTGCAACCAGGTAGCCTCTAGTAGTTACGGATCGACTGCTCCACCCCAATGCGAATATTGGTGGGCAACCATTGATCATGATGGAACAGTTCCGGCAGATGTCTTTTGCAAGAGTAGTCCTGATCCGACAGATAAATGTGCCTTGGCGACTGTTGACCCAAAAACTTATGACGTTATTACGAAGTACCATTGGAAAGGTACAGTAATACATGAAGCCGGCCCGCCACCTTGGGATCGTTGTAGCGCAGGCACCACCACTTCTGTTTATGTGACGAACGCTCCGAGGACGGTCACGGTTATATGCACCGATCCCCCACCGGGTTCTTGATCCTTTGGGCGGGAATCTAATGATCGAATAAATGAATCGTAAGGAGTATGAACGATCCAACGATTAAACAGGCGCAGAAGTGTGGTGCTTTTGCGCCTGTTTGGCGAGTGACTGCGCTTGGAAGCTTCGGCTGGATTTACAACATTATGTATTGCTACTCCGTCGCGAAAAAGCATATGACTGTATGCACTGACGCTCCATATTGATTTGGGGAAACGATCGAAGTCTCCTTGGTGAAGTCCTCCTACAGTTTCGTTTAATCTCGGTGCCTGTAGGGGTAGTGCGGTTTTCTCGCTTTTGATGGGTGTTTGCCTTTGCAAAAGTAAGCCTTTCGAACGATGAGAGGTTGTGCTGCTGAATTGCTCAACAAAGAAATATATTTTAAAATCTGGCTGGGGTGTGTTTTTGCCGGATTGGTTTACTATGCGTTGCCCTTGGAAGAGACCTTTCAATTTGGCGGCGACGAAAACTTTGAAATTCTAAAGGGATTTCTTTATAGTCGCGGGTTTCGTCTTTACACGGAGATTTGGAACGATCAACCGCCTCTATTCACCGTGCTGTTAGGGGCGCTTTTTAAGCTAACAGGTCCTTCGGTGTTCGCGGGACGATTAATGGTTTTGGCATTTGCGACGATATTATTTGTCAGTTTTTATAGCCTTGTGCTAAGGACTTCTGGCCGCACTGGGGCCATCGTGGCGGCTATTTGCCTTTTGGTTTCACCACTGTTTCTACCATTTTCTGTTTCGGTGATGCAGAGGATCCCGGCACTTGGTATGGGTTTGTTTGCCGCTTTACTACTGCTGCGAGGGGAAGCCCAAGGACGCCAACACTGGTTCCTTCTTTCAGGCATAGTGATGGGTTGCGCGCTGCAGATCAGATTGACTGCCGCAATACTGTTGCCGGCACTGATCATAGAGGTTCTGCTGGAAGAAACGGGAAGCAACGGGCAGGGGAGATTCTGGGCCAGGTTTCGGCATCTGAGTATATGGTTTCTGGGGATTGGCCTCAGTTTTTCAGCCATCCTTTTCTACTGCGGAGGTATAAGTGCAAACTTTCAAACTCTCAAGGTTACGCATTTTTCGACCGCCCTGCCCTCGGAATTCGGGGGACCTCAGAATTATCCGTTCGATTTTGGCTTGCTTCGCACGCATATTGAGGTGGTAATTGGAACGGCGTTCGGAATATGTGTGATTCTTTGGAAAGAGCATTGGAAAAGGATGCGTTTGCCGTTCGTATTTCTGATTACATCAGTCATTGTTCATCTAATTCATCGGCCATTCTGGGATTATTATTATCTTCATTTGCTTATCCCGATGGTTTGGATTTCCGGACACGGAGTTGCACAAACCTTCGAAAGAGCATCTCTACAGCCCGCGGGTTCTGGACTCACAGCCCGCTTAAAAGCTGGCAGCTTTAAGTTGACAGGCATAGGCTTATGTTTGCTGTTAGCTGCTATAGGCGGCAGCCGTTTCGCTCACGATTTGCATTCTTTACGAGAACGCAAAAAAGTATCCGAAGACCGGATTCTTCCGATCATTATGAAATATCGCGAGGGAACACATTGGTTTTATACTTCGAGTGGCCTTTATGCCGTTTACGCACAGTTGCCTGTTCCTCCAGAAATTGCTGTCGTATCACTCAAGCGCCTTTGGTCGGGCCAAATCACCGAGGGCGAGATCGTGAGTTGCGTAAAGCGATACCAACCCGAACAACTACTCTTGTCCTTTGATGTAGATCAACATCCATTGTGGAAAAGTTATGTAGTGAGCAATTACTTTCTAGCTTACGATGATGGAACCAATGCACTCTTTGTATCTGTGAGATTACGGGTAAAGGCAAGTTCCGCAAACCAGAAGAATTGATGCCGAGTTTTGACAGCTGATTTCCATTTAAGTTGCGCGCGCGTAGTCAGTGGGTAAAGATTAGCTCCACGAGTAAGTGTGAATGAATGCAGCAACTTCAGAACATGTGGCAAGGCTGGAAAGAGGCAACGCAAACGCCTTGGCCAAATGGTTCGTTTCCAGCGCCGGGGTGATTCTGGCAATTACCGGAATCGCCAAGGTGTGGAGCGCGTTCGGCAACACTAAGCTGCTGGCCGTCGTTGATCCCGTGCTGGGAGTTCAGTTCCGCCATTTGATGCTGGCGGTTGCAGTGGCAGAACTGGCTGTTGCGTTTGTGTGCCTGTTTACCAAGAAAACAACGCTGTCAACGATCCTAGTGGCGTGGCTGTCCACAAACTTCGTGGTCTATCGCCTCGGTTTGTGGTGGATGGATTGGCATCGTCCGTGTAATTGCCTCGGCAATCTCACGGACGCGCTCCACATCTCGCCGCAATTGGCAGATAATATCATGAAAGTTATCCTGGCTTACCTGCTCATCGGCGGTTACGCGCTGCTGATCTGGCAGTGGCGGCAGAAAAACAAATGTCGTGTTTAACTATGCAGTCGCACTTCACTATTGCGCTTCAGACTTGCCTTGCCCGATTTATCATCCCGACATAACAGTTGAGCATCTGGATGTCCCGGACATAAATGTCGCCCGAATCGGGAAATCGGAAAGCGCTCATCAACCAGGAAACCCGCAGATGCCGGAGATCCGTGCCGTTTTCCGACACGCGCAAAACGTCTTCGTCGCCGCCATGAAACTCGGAGTAATTTCCGCCGTAATAGCCATCGGTACAGAAATAGCCACTGGGTGTCGTCCCGGCGCTGCCGGAAATAGTTTCGCCAACCGTGTCGTCGTCCATCGCGGTGAAGATGGCCGGTCTGTAAGCACTCGTCTTGCAATCAATCGGGCCATTGAAAGAAATGGTTCCAGCCGGATCACCACCACCGCACATACCACCACTTGAATACCTGCGGCCGAATTTTACCACTGTCCCTCCTTCAATCGTCGTCGTTCCGTCCAGATAAACGTCGCCGCTGCAATAATACGTCGTGTCGCCTTTGAACGTGAAATTGGTGCTGCTCGCGAGCGCCGTATAGTCCAGCACGAAACCGGGCTGCCCGTAAATATCCAGTTGGGCGACTTCAACGGGCTTGTCTGATTTTCCCGTCGGCAAGGCCGGCAGCTTCCTCTCGATGCTCGCAACATTTTGGAACTTCGTTGTGTCAGGAAGCGATGCCTGCGGCTTCTCCGGCAAAAGCTTTAGCAAGTTTTCGATCCGGTTGTATTGGACGCTCTCAACCAAAAATCGTCTCCCGCTCAAAACCGTCCACTGCTTCACCACCGGCACACCGGACTTTTGATTGGCCTCAGCGCCAATAGTAAAAGCTTTTCCTCTGCCGATTTTCGTCACGCCAAAATCAAGCTTCTCATCCGTCAGACCGGCTTGCCCGTCAACGACCACCTGTTCTTTCGCAGGCTCGGGCGGGTCGAGAAATTCCGTGAGCACTTGAAGATGGGTTGTTGTTGGATCAAGTCCCCACTCGCTCGGTGACGGTGGTTGTTCCCTGATGATGATGTCCTGCTCCAGCCCGGATTTCGTGAAAGTGTAAAGCACATCCGCCTTGAAATCCGTGAAAGCGTCCTGATAAATGATTTTGTTCTTGGACGGCAGAAGCTGCCCTTGCGAATCTTTCAGTTCGGCAATGAACACGCTTTCACCGCTTGCCGTATCGAAATAACCCAAACCAAGAATGTGACTTTTCAATTGCTTGCCATCCGGCGTCACAAGCCTGACCGCTTCGGCTGAGTTGATGTTTCCATCGAACGTGACCTTGTGTTGCGCGTTCTCCCCGATTGCGCCCGTCGCCGTGATTTGAATTTCGGCGCTGCTTTCTTTCCACTGGCCGATTTCAAGATAATGCATACCGGTTTCAAGCTCGGTGTAGGAATTTGTCCGCGCGATGATTTCTCCGAGGCGATTGGTTTCCAAAACCACCCGCGCCCACACGCGATGGTTTGCCCCGCGTTCGACAATTGTGGGCGGCGATTCAACAGCCGCCGAGGTGGAGTTGTCAGGCGTCTGAGCCTGCGCACAGAACACAATGCCGAGCCCACAAAGCAGTCCGATAATTACTTTCATAGAAAGTTCAACTCAGAGGTGAGACAATCCAAAAGCTGGATAGGTAAATTAGCCCCGAAACGGTTGTCGCTGACAACCGCAGTCGCTTCGACAGAACAATATGCGAGACCATAAAGCTTGTCTGCTATCCGCGCCGCGAAAGAAAACACAGAGGAAAAATAGCTGATCCCAGAGTGCTGAAGCCGTTTCTACTCTTGCACTTGTTGAGGGTCAAGTGGAATCCTGAAAAAGTTAGTCACAGGCTGTGGAACTCTTGTGATGACGCTGTTTGCGCACCATCAAAGCCAATGCCACCGCATCAAAGATGCCCATCCGATAGTCTTCGCTCATCCACGGACGGCGCTTTGGCGGCAGCCGGAAACCGATTTCTTCAGGAAATTTTTTGGCGAGGATTTCGGCGACGGCATATTTTGTCCCATGACCATCGGTGAAAAACTTCTGTCTCACTTGTTCTTTCGAGAACAAAAGCACGGCGACATCACGGCCTTCTGCCATGCGAATTATTCTTTTGCAAAGGTTCCGAATTCTTGCCGAGCGACGAACGGATTTGTGCGAAGTATCTTCAAGAGTCAAAACGTCGGGCTGGTAATGAGCGATCATCTTTTCCACTTGTGCCATGCAGCCAGTATTTTTGTCCCCCGTAACCGACTTCACGCCCCAATCGACAAGCGTGTTCAGTCCTTCAACGAGAGCAAAGCCGAACCCTCGAGTTGAGGGTGCTATGCCCAGGATGCGGGGATATTTCGGAAGTGGTTTCTTCATGGATGATTAGGTTTCAAGTTTAGCCAGCACTTCGCGCTTGCGGAGAGTTCGCTGATTAGCTTTGCCGCCATTTCTCTGCGCAAGAATTTTGGCTCGCTCGGCAACTTCACGTTCAGCCTTCTGATAAAGTCCGCCGAAAAGTTCGCTGACCGACCTCTTGAAAATCACTTCAAAAGCCAGAGCCGTTTCCAAGCTCGGTTCACGAACAAACATCTCATAGCGGCAAACCTTGGCTCCGCTTTTTGTTCCCAAAAGAAAAGCCACTTCGTCTTGCGAGAGAGCGAGGCGCTTTCTATTTGCCCTGAGATAGTTTGGAAGTTGAGTCGAAGACATGATGGTTGAAGCGAAGAAGCTCGAAGTGAGTTCGCTCTACACACTATCGGAATACGAAAATTGCCAAAGGGGGGAACCTTTGCCGGAAGCGGCAACTTTTTACACAAAACCACCAGGCTGTTCAGCTTGGTGGAGGTTGTATTAGAACACGCCATTTGTTTTCTGTCAAAGAGCGTGAACATGCCGGATTGGACAAGACTGCCATCCTTTTTTCATACTGATATCCACGTAGAGTGGAGCTATGAAAACACCACAACAGTTGAGCCGCCAAGCCATTGATGAGTTCAAGGCTATTTACAAGGAGGAATTTGGTCAGACTCTTTCAGACGATGAAGTCCAGGAGATCGCCGTTCGGCTGCTCCGATTTTTTGGCATCCTTGTTCGGCCACGTTCAGACGAACCTGCCATTCGAGAGTAGCACCGTTGACGCAACCATTGGGTACGTTAGGATGGTGTTATCCCGCGCTTCCACTTCGTTAATCACACATCTTCATGTCTGGATATTTCATTTATTGCCGCAAATCATCCGAAGCCGAAGACCGGCAGGTTCTTTCCATTGAATCGCAAACCCGCGAGTTGGAGCAGTTAGCCGCAAAACTCAATCTGCCCGTCGCAGAGATTTTGATGGAATCGAAATCCGCCAAGGAACCGGGACGACCGGTGTTCAATCACATGATGCAACGCCTTTACCGGGGCGAAGCCGCCGGCATAATTTGCTGGAAGCTTGACCGCTTGGCGCGCAACCCGGTGGATGGCGGTTCCATCATCTGGGCGATTAAGCAGCACGGAATCAAAGTGATGACGCCGGCCCAGAGTTACGCGCACGAGGATGACAACATCATCCTCATGTATATCGAATTCGGCATGGCCCAAAAATACGTTGATGACCTGAGCAAGAACGTGAAGCGGGGATTGAAAACAAAAATTGAGAAGGGCTGGTATCCCGGTGTCGCTCCGGCAGGCTATTTGAACAACACCGTCAAATTAAGTGGCGAGAATAATCTCATCAAAGACCCCGAACGCTTCCCCTTGATCCGGCGTATGTGGGACTTGATGTTGACCGGTCTCTATACTCCGCCAAGGATTCGGGAGATTGCGAATAACGAGTGGGGCTTTCGCACAAGGCCGACTCGCAAAATGGGAGGCAAGCCACTATGCCGAAGTGCCATCTATCAAGTCTTCACCAAGCCCTTTTACTACGGCTCTTTTGAGTATCCGAGCGGAAGCGGCCAGTGGTATCAAGGAAAACACGAGCCGCTTATTACTCAAGCCGAATATGACCGTGTGCAGGTGTTGCTTGGTCGTAACGGCAATCCCCGACCGAAGACGCACCTTGAATTCGCCTTCACGGGACTTATTCGCTGCGGCGACTGCGCTTCCATGGTTACGGCAGAGGAGAAGCGGCAACTCATTTGCAGCGAGTGTCGGTTCAAATTTGCCTACCAGAACCGTGACGCCTGTCCACATTGCAAGACTCCCATCGAGAAGATGACCGGGGCAATCTTTCTTCACTACACCTACTACCATTGCACGAGAAATAAGAATCCCAGTTGCGTCCAAAAATCGGTGAGTGGAAAAGAACTGGACCGGCAGATTGAAGGGTATCTCTCGCGCATCCAGATTTCGGAACGGTTCAAGGATTGGGCACTCAAATATCTCCACGAGTTGCATGAAAAAGAAAGCGTGTCACACAACGACATCATTCAAGCTCAACAGAACGCCTATCGGGAGTGTGTGCGGAGAATTGACAATTTGGTGAAGCTTAAGACCTCGCCGGATAATGCGGACGGAAGTTTGCTGTCGGATGAAGAATACGGGCGACAGCGGGTGGAGTTGCTTAAGGAAAAGTCCGCCCTTGAGGAATTGCTTCGTGACGCCGGACACCGGGTCGAGCAGTGGGTGAAACTCTCCGAACGGACATTTGAATTCGCGTGCACAGCGAGGGACAGATTCTCCAAAGGTGATGTAAAGACCAAGAAGGAGATTCTTCTCGCGATTGGATCGAACCTGACTTTGAAAGACAAAATCCTCTGTATTGAAGCCAAAAAACCGTTCCTGATTTTGGAAAAGTCCTTGTCCGGTGAGGAACAAGAAAATGAACCAATCGAACCTGAAAATGTTGGCTCCCTACAAAGACAAAAAGAGGCAAGTGCCTCTTTAAGTCCAAGACTGCTGGGAGGAAGACACGAAGCACGAACGGAGCACATCTACCAAAAGGTCGTAAGAAAAGTATACCACTTCTTCCGAGATGAAGTTGCTTCAGGGCGGCTTAAATTTTCTGACTGGGAAACTTTATATGACTGGAACAGCAGTAAAAACCACGATCATCATGAAAACTAGATCGGATACATCATCGGGCATCCCATTAGAGAATGGTTCAAGCTACTTGCGGTCCTTTCGTGTAAGCAGATCGAAGAGTCGGAGTAATCGCACTCCCATCTCTTCTGCTTCATCATCGGTAAGGACTTCATTGAACTCTTCCTCATATATGGCACGCAATTCGTCTTTGGCCTTTTTGGAAAGTATGGCCATGACGAAGTCTAGCTTACTTACGAGCACTTGCCGCTTTGGGCAAACCCAACCCTCTTTGAAATGGGTGCGTGATCAGTATCGTGAATATCATGACTAACGATCAGCAGTTCCCCAATGAGTTGAAGCGAATGAGAAAAGAAGCAGGGCTTCGGCAAATTGACGTTGCAGAGATGCTCGGGCATGTGAGCGCCGATAGGGTTTCTCATTGGGAGAAGGGCCTGGCGGCTCCCGGCTTGGTGAACCTCTTTAAGCTCTCGGTCATCTATGGAATATCACCGGAGCGTCTGTATGTGGGGCTCTACGAATCGGTGACCAAGGATGTTACCGAAGCGCAGAAGCCTGACGATTCGCCGGCATAGAAGCCTATAGAACCGAGGAACGTGATTTGAGAAGAAGCCTATAAATCGGATTTGCCTGAAATTCAAAAGTATGTCAGTGCTTGGTTAAGAAGCTCAGACAAACTGATGAAACCGATCTCGCCAAACGATCTCCCGTTTCCGCCCGGCGAAACTTGTCCATGGTGTAAAAGCCACATACGATCTAGCAACAAAGCTTTTCCAAGTTTCTTTCAAGACCCCGGCGGTAAGTTGAAAGCAGAAGAAGGAAATTTCGTTTTTGTGTGGCTCGCAAATCGTCGATGGGTTCACATCTTCGTAATACCGGAGAGTTCAGAGGCGAAGAAAAGTGGCGCTGATCTCATGGCCGTCTGCTGTTCGAAAGAATGTAAAACATCATTGGAGGAAGGTTGGAATCCAGACCTCACCAAGAATTAAATGACATGGATAGTGCAATGGCATTGTGCGGATAAGGAGGTGTAGAAACCAGAGGACTTCACCAGCTTGGAATCTGTAGAAAACTAAAACTCAAACTGACATTTTGGTATATCTACCAAGTTTTGCTGGCTGGCTTAGACGACGATAGAACATTAGGACACAAAAATGAGCATCTTGTCAAAGCAGTATACCACTTCTTTCAAAGCTTCAGAGGCACGCCGTATGAAATTTTTCCCTGTTGGAAAGGTACTCGAAGTATAGATGGTGGAAAGCAGTGGCAAAGACGGACAGATTTGCCGGAAGAGGCAAGCCTTTGCGAGTAGTATCAAGAAGCTACGAAGTCTAAACTTTTTTTTCAAAGCGGTGAAAATTACCAGGCCTGGATAAGAGGTGTCTTAAATTAGTTCGTGGCATTATCGAGTATCTTAAAATGATCAGGTGAAATTTCAGCCATCATTTCAAATAATTCCTCCACCACTTTTTTTGTCTCGGGCACAAGTGCTGGATTAAACCCCGCGCCGGTAATGTGGGACTGGTCATTTGTAAATTTATAGATCGCATCCAATTTCTGCTCGTCACGTCCTGCTTTTTTGAGGACATCCATTTTTCTGTAAGGAGAGTCGCTATTGGGAACGCTAAACATCAAAAAAGTCTCCCAAACTTTACGGGCAATATTTGGAACAGGATACGCCCTCGCAATCGAGTTATCCTGTTCGTCTCGTAACTGTTTTAGCAATTTGAATAAATAGTGATACTCACTTTCGTATTCAGAAAGCTCCTTATCCAATTTGGTAATGTAAGCACAACGAACATTGGTCAAAAAAGTGTTCTTGATCATATAACAGCTGGTGCCTCCTGCCGCGTGTCGCCGCCAATTTATTAATAGTTTTAAGAAATCAAAACTGTGCGTGAGGATGAACACCTGCTGGCCGTCTTTTACCGAGTTTTTTAAGAAACTGAACGCTTGATATAACGAATTAGAATCTAAGCTAGAGATAGGGTCGTCTACGACAATAATTCCATCACTCACTTTGAATTCTTGGTCTGTCAGATGAACAACAAAATATACGAAGGCGATGGCGGTTTTTTCTCCTTCGCTCAAAAAAACTGCCGGTTTATTGCCGCGCATAATTTTGTATCCATCCACAGTTTCTTTTCCCTTGTCGCCAGACTCCTTCGCAGGAACGAAGGTCAATTCTTGGTGTCCAAGAAAAGTTGCAAGCTTCCCATTAATTATTTCGCAGGCTTTATGCTTAGAGGAAATTTTGGCCATGTTTTCAGAAATTCGATTTTGAATCTCCGTAATTTCTGATCCTAAGGAGGTTATTTTTCCAGCAAGTGCCAATATCTCAACTCCATATTTTTTCACCTCATCATAAATGGTGCTCAAGTAATGCTGTTTCAGCTTATCAATCGCGGCCTTTTTGACGGTCTCAAAGTCGGTGGTTGTTTTGTTGTGCTTTTCAATAAGCTCATTCATCCCGTTCATCCGCAAAGAAAAGTTGTCAGTTTGAGGAGTTGTTTTCAAATCTAACGCCTCTGTTGTTTTAGATTTCTTATGTTTTAATTCCTCTGCAAGAGCGGTGACATCGGCAAGAAGCTGTCGTTTGTCAGTTTCAAAATCCGTTCGTCTACTATCGAACATATCGCGCAATTCAGCATATAGCCGAGCCTTGTCGGGAATTTGTATGCCTTGGATGAACGGATAAATCATTTTCAAATCTACAAGGAGCAAATCGATGCCTTCTTTGAGTTTTTTATCTGCATCGCTGAAATGTCGCGCGAGCTGTTCGACGCGTTCTTTCGGAATTGCTTGAAGGCAATACTCGCATGTGTCCGTTGCAAGTTGCTTATGCAAATGAAATCCGCGTTCTACCCAGTTTGAAATATCATCGTTCGAGGCAAGTCGGGAAATTATTTCCGCCTCAACTGTTTTAAGCAGAAGTTGCTTTGCTTTAGAGCCGATTGAGACGAGGTGCTCCGCTATTTCCAATTCGCCTCCTTCTAATTCCAATTTTATTTTTTTCAGTTCAACCAAGTCCAGAGAAGGCATAGACTCTTGTTTTGCAGACAATAAATATTTCACCAAGTCGTCCTCAGCCAATTCGTTTTTCGCGCCTAGCGCCGCAAAATCTTTTTCCGCTTGGGGCTTTCGATAATCCCGTAAAGCATTCCCGCCGATTGCCGCGCCAATCGTCTTTGCTATTTCTGTGAATTTGCTGTCACGTGCGGACGTATTACTTATCATCTCTTTAGCAAGTCCGGCGCGTAATCCTATCTTTCCCGGCTTGGTACGATCAGCGACATCACCATCAAGCAGTTTTTTGTCAGCGTCGATTTTTTCTACAAGTTCTTTGTTTTCTCCGCCTAGTAAGACGGAGATGGAGTTGGCGCGGCTCTCAAGAATCTTTACGTTGTTTTGGATATAGTCTTGATTAAAGACGCGGATTTTTTGAGGGAATGCTTCGTTCTGTTTATATTTCACTCCCGCTTCATCTTCGATTTCGTATTCCAAGTCTTTAATCGGTGCTCCTCCTATAGCATCAAACAAACGGGAAAAGCTCGTTTTCCCGCAGCCATTCCAGCCATAAACGAGGTTGAACTGCTTGAAGACAGGAAGATTTAAGTCCCAAGTATAGTTACAGAAAACGAGTCCAAGATTTTTTATTTTGCTAATTTTCCCGATCATAAAATCCAAGTTCAGGCTTTAGGCGCCTTACTATTGTTCTAAGTCTATCACGGACGATTTGGGAAAAGTAAGCACCAGAGCGAGAGTGGTAAATATTATTTACAGCTGATCGAGATCTCGGTGGGTAGCGGTTTTTTCGCCTTAATTAAGTTCTATGAATTTCACGCCACATCCCCTGACATGCTCCGAGAGGTGGAGATCCTCATTTTTATCCCGATAGATGAATCCGCGATCCATAAGTTGATTCAAAAGACGAAATCCGGATCGTGATGACCGAAGCTCCACTGCCGCAGCAATGTCTCGAACTGACGGTGATTCATTGCGGTGATAAATAGCATAGCGAGCCTTGTGACGCGAGTATCACCATGAGTTGAGCCGAAGGTGTGAGGGGGTGAAAATTGGTCGATTCCGAGTACTCGATTTCCTCTTTTAGCCAACTGATAAGTGGCAGCGCTTCCCATTGCACCGAGCCCCAAGACAATCGTTTCGAATTGATCGTTCATAACGTCCGCTCACGCGGTCAGGCAGCATTTTGGAATTGGTTTCAATCCGCAAAGAAAAGGCGATCCCATTTCTGAGACCGCCTTTTTGTCCCCAACAAAAACACAAACGATTTGTTTTGTCAGTGTTCTGATTCAATCACTTTTTCAAAAACTGTCAAGCCCACGGCATTCACACACGAACCGGCATATGTCATTTTGCGGTAAACGCGAAATATAAAGAGCATCGGCGTCAATTATTCCGATATGCGACCGTGACGTTCCCTTGTTTGGTTATCAAAATAAGAGCCAATGCTGCAGATGCGCGTTCATGGCCTCGCTCAAATGCCCCCAGGGTATGGAAAACCTTTCGCTTGGGCCGGAGCCGGCTTGTAATGAGATCGAATTGCCGCGTCGCAAATCGCATAGCCCCAGTTAATCAATCTGTTCTGATACTCTGGTTCCAAGCGTTTTAGTCGCGTCGGCGTTTTGGCTAATTCCAGCGTGCGGTCTTCTGGACATGGCAGTGACGGATCCCGAGCGGGATAGGCATTAACTTTACTGCGGATTCCCCAATACGCTCCATCGTGAGCATCCGTTTGATCGATGAAAGCCGCGATCATGAGCCGCTTTCGAAGACTGCGCACCTGATTGTCAACAAGCCCTGAAACACGAATTGCATGGCGCACCCAATCGCTTTTTGGATCGGCTTCAGGTTGCATTTTGCCGCCCCCGTCACTCACCAAAACGGTCTTAAATTGTTTCCAGACCGTCTCCAATCCCAAATTGTCATACACGCCGCCGTCGGATAGCACGACGTTTGTCGTGTAAGGCTCTTTCTGCAATGGACAATTTGCGTCAGGCTCAAAATCAGAGTGGTTCAGTTTCAACCGAGCCGGTGAAAGGATAGGAGGAAAGGCCGAAGAAGCCCCCACCGCGACCGCCAGCGATACCGTCCTACTCTTGACCATTCCCACCAGATAGTCGGCCATATACGGCTTTGAAAAGCGCCACAAGGCACCCGATTGCACATTGGTTGCGTTGATGACGAAACGCGGCCCCTCATCGTCAGAAGGCAAATCTTTGAGTGTGGCTTCTCCGTAGAGGTGTTTCTTGTAGGAGGCGACGATTCGGTCGCTTATGGTGCCTGGCAAAAAAATTCCGCCGAGTATGGACTTCACATCTATAGTGATTCCCGCCAGCACCCGAACTGGCTCTATCACTTGTTCCATTAAATTGGTGGCAACGTCGTTCTGGAAATTGAGTTGCTTCCAGCGCACACCGAGCATCGCGGCAGCAATGGATCCGCCAGAAACGCTTGAGATGCGGTCCATTTTTTTCAAGAGACCCGCTTCATTGAGGCGAATAAAAGCTCCCAGGTGAAATACCATCGCGCGATATCCGCCGCCTGAAAGACACAAGCCCATTCCACGAAGCGGCTTTGGAGCTTGAATGTCCGACTCTGTGAGGCTTACGGGGGAATGACTGGCAGAAACTACATTGTCGTCAGGCATAGGCGTGTAATTGTTGATTGCATATCGCCAGAACTACGCTTGCACAATCATTGCAACATTTCTTACAAGTAAAATCGAAACCCTGACGTTACCTCGAAATGCCTCACCTTTTTAAAAGACAGTGAGGCGACATCAATTATCAGGAGAGTCAGTTGGTTTTTGTTGTTTTGGTTTGAGCGCATCACGCAACTGGATCAAATCACGAAGCCGCTCATACCAGAACGGGGCGCCGAACGCGAGGAAAATGGCCGTCATGAGAACGCCGACGACGTTTGCCGGATTTCCGTAATACTTGAAACCATACGCCCAAGGAGTAATGTCGTATGCCGTCAGTTTGTCGGCAAGATATCCAACTTGTTTGACCGACGCTTCAGACGCCTCGTTTTGCAGACCATCAAGCAGCATTTCGTAGTCATCGATAATTTTAGATCGTTCCGATGGGGGCAGTGGTGACAACACAGTCTGCAACTCTCCGACAATATCAGTGCGACTGTCGCCAAGGCCGGAGGCCCGCTCGAGATACGCCGCGTGATTCGGATGCTTGGCCGTCAATTTGTCCAAAGCCATTTCCGACACGTTCTGGTAATTGGTGCTCGCCTTGATGAGTGCATCCGCTTCGCTATACAGTTGTTCGCTTGTCTTGGCGGCGACCTCGCGGAAACGCTTATCAGAAGAAAGTTTTTTCAAGAGTTCCGGCGTGCTTACTTGAAAATATCCGGCCACCAACACCGCGCACACAATCGTTATGACGCGGATATACAAAAGGAAGCGTTTGTTGAGATACGCTTCCATCCTTTGAAACTGGACGGAAATCCTTTTCTCGTCAGTTTGATCGACGTCCGACAGCAACCCTTTAGCCCCTATATTGCCCTTGCTCCGCGATACGAGATTCTCATCAGCGAGTCGTTCAATGAGTTCCTCGCGCGAAATCCAGCTACAGGGTGGGCCTTTCAGTTGTGACGCAAGTTCTGCTTTCATGGAACCAGCAGCACGCTTTGATTTCGGAACGAACCGACACTTCCGGACGAGATCATCGGCAATGCGTTTTGGATCTTTAGCGGGACCCTCTGCGCCTGGCGGATTGGAATGGCGCGTATCTGCCGCCTCGTTCTCATTCGATGGCTGAAGCCGTGCATTTCCATCACTTCGTCCCTTTGGTTGCTCTGTTTGAAGCTTCTCTATAAGTGATTCGAGACCGACCCGCAGATTTCTTGCCCGCATTTGGAATATGCTTTGAACAAACTGGACGATGGCCGTAACCATTAAACTCAAAACGAGCATAATGCCCACGAAGCCGAGGAACGTATTGAGCGTGTCCAGAATCATGCAGTTACTCTTTCGTCGCTTTGATCCATCGGGTGCCGTTTCCCCGTCGTGTAATCGCCACCGACGGCGGCGCATTCGGATTATCGCTGTCAATCGGCACTTCGACTAACCGAAACCATTTCCCGTCCGTTTCGATAAGAATATGGCTTTTTTCAATCATGCTTTGCCGCTTCGCTTCGGTTGTGATCTGATCGTATCTCAATTCTTTTTCGTGGATAAAGGTGTGATACACGCGCTGAGGCCCGCCGAGCCAATTAATGATGTTCGTGGCAGGATGTTGCCACGCCCCCGAACCGGCCATCTTTTTTGATTTGAAGCCGACGTTCCCCATGGAAGCGACCGAGAGCACGGGATTGAAACCGCTCCGTTCAAAGAACTCATGCGCGCCGTGCGAACTGCCATGATGCGGTATCTTGAACACGTCGCAATCCAGGAGTTCCAATTTGCTTTCCGCAGTCAAATACTTGATGAGTTCCGGTTCGGACTTATCATTATGATCGCCGGTGAAGACCATTGAAAAATCCTTGTAAGCCAGACGAAACGTCACGCTATTTCCATTGATTGTCTCGCCCCAATCTCTGCCTCCGTAAGCCTTAGCTTTCTTGAGGGGCCACAGAACTTTGAACTCCATGTCCAGCAAACTCGTTGCGCGCTCTGTCTCTCTTTCGGCGATGAATGGTGCCGAGGCATGCGCCCGGTTGAAGGTTTTGAGGTCGCCTTCGTCTTTCCGCTTCAATACGGCTTTCGCTAATTCTTCATAAATGCCATGGAGTTCCTTTTCATCTACCTGCGAACGCCGTAAGTCCACGATATTCTTGATGAGGTAGCTGTCCTCGATTTCGCCGGAAGAATCGACGAAAGCCATTCCGCGCTTAAACTTATCCTTCGTGTTGTCTAAGACCGCTTTCGAAAGATCGTGAGAAGCCGAAAAGTTACGTTTCCCTTTTAGGTAGGAGGCTAATCCGTTGTGATACATGCTGTCGAATGCGATGTCACTTTGGCCAAGCAGATGCGTAATGCCTTTTACATGGTCTTGATCATGATGTGTAATGACTATGTGCTCAATGGTTGGACTATCCCCGTCGTAGAGCTTTCGGATGAAGTCTGTCATTCGGTTGACATCGGAATCCGGATTTGAACCGCCGTCAACGACCACATCTATTCTCTCGCTTCGTTCTGATCCACCACCGCCCGGATTTGGGTCATAGTTATACTTCGTCGGCAACTGTATGATGATTCCGTCCCCCTGCGCCACATACACCATCCAAATTCTCAGGACTTCCGTCTCGGCTGGCGAATAGTCGAGACGTTGTTCTCTTTGAAACGTTGAGTATTCAGGCGGCGCAGTTTGGCCGGCTATTGAGAAAAGCAGTGAGACTAGCAACCAAGATACAAGCTTGCAGATTCTCCACCTGTTATGCGGATGCTCTGTCATACGTGAGATTATGTCCGACTAACTTGCGCTCGTCTGACTATGAGTCTCAAGAACACAACCTTTTTAGAAGAAGCTTTGCTGGGCGCAAGCCAAATCTTAAGACTTTTTGAAGTTATCTTTCAAGGCTCACCAAATGAATTTCGCACTACGTCAAAGAGATCTTTCACAGAAGGACAAGTTTACGGCTATTAACAACATGTCCGTTACGGTGGATTTAACGAGTTCCGGGACAAAACATTATGGCTTGCTTCGGACTCGAACGAAACAATCATCCCATCTCGGTTTATTCGCAGTGTGTTTTTTCTTGCGCTGCGATAGCTCAAACGTATCGTCGTCATTCAACACCAATCAACTCGGAGTATCCCGTGAAGAAACCAAAAATGGCTATCAAGAAAATCTCGAGTCGATCTAAGATAAAGCGTCCGGCAGCAGCGAACCTGCTGGGATTTCCACCCACGCGACCGTTTGTGATTGCCTTCTGTTCAAGAGCAGAGAGTCGACAAATAGCAGATACGGAAGTTCTCCAGAACCTGACGAATGTAAGAAAGATTGCCTTAAATGCGGCCATCAATGACACCTATCACATTCGGGCGGGAGTAGCGCGCTATCCCGCAGCGAGACCAGATATGTCTTTAACAGTTCGTGGAGCGGCTGTGGATATTAAGAATGATCTTGGCTCCAAGGGGGTCACTGTTCCTCTCGGTTGAATAAACATGTCATCCAATGAAACTAAAACTCGCTCTCCGTTGTTTAACTTCAGTGTGTTTACTTTTGGGGATTTTCTCTGCCCAGCTTCTGGCTGACGAAGTGGCTTACTCGCTGGACGAAACAGCCGCTATCATTTCATTTCATCTCCAGTCTTTGAAAAAGCCGGTTCCTGTTGATTTGAAAGATCGAATTTTCGATTATTGGCAGCAGCCAAAGGACAAGCCGTTTACGTTCACGCAAGTTGAACAGATGAAGAACGATGCTGCTGTATTCCTAGAAGCGCGCAAGCCGCAACCCAATCCTCTCCCGTCACCAGATCAAAAGGCCGCTACACCGCAGAAAAAAGTGATGCTCTGGGGATTGAAAATTCGGCAAGATGCCAATGACGTGGTGCAAGACGAAGATCCTTCGGTCGAAGATCCGAAAATCAAACGTAATCAGGTTGCTGGAGCTGCCTTTAGCTTTTCACGGAACTTTATTTCGGATGTCGATACTTGGTCGGCCAAGGGAGCGTTGATCCGCCCTTTCCGCATCTTTAACAACGATGAAGGATTTTCAGCGAGCGATGGACCTACTTTGCGTGCGGTGTATCTGATACCAAGTATTTCGCTTCACAAAGTAGATACTAACGGCAAACCAACAAACAAAGTTGACTCTTTAATTTATCGGCTTGGCGCGAGCGCCCGATGGAACCTCGTCCGAGAATCCTTCATCTCTGAATTTGAATTACGCGGCTTTGGTGTTCACGCGACAGATACCGATCATAAAGCTTCAGCTTGGGTCGGGGAATTTGATGTTGAGCCACGATTAGCAGGGCAAGACCAAAATGCCCGGTGGGCCTTGGGCTTCAAAGCGAGCCTTGTTCCGCATACGCCAGACAAAGATCATCCTATAGACACGAGTGAACTGCTTTATAGCTTAAGATTTTTCGGTCACGGCGAATCGGGCAATGTCGAAGATTCAGGTGGCGATCCCGCCGTACGCACGGGCAGGTTCTTCCGTTTCGGCCCGACCGCAAGACTGGAAGTTCAGCCGTGTATAATCGCGCGGTCATTAGGTATGGATCCGCAAGGCTTAACGCTCCACGTTTCATATGCATATCTTCCAACTTTGAGCGGCATCAATCCGGGGCATGACTCCTTGTTCCGCACCGGCCTCGATTGGGCAATTTTGAAGCGCAAAGACGGGGAACAAAAAGTTTCACTTAAGCTGCTGTACGAGGACGGGGGGCTTGAAATCACGAAAAAGCCAGTCGAGACTTTCACTGCCGGTCTCGGAATTACATTTTGATTCTCCAACTTAAATGAAGGGTACCGGTGCGCAGAGAACGAGACGCTGAATGTTTGACGAGAGCGACAACCTCTTAAATCGCTAATCTGCTAGACTGGCGGTAGTTTGTGTTGTTGCGGTAGTCGCAGTTTCTTTCTGTGTAATCCTCATCTGGCCCAGAGCAAATTCATTCCATTCAGCGAAGCGAACCACAGCGCGGAGCGCAGCAGGAAAAATGAGCGAAGCTATGCGGGCGGAGATTGAGGAGCTTTGAACCGAGTCGAGCGTGGGCGTTGATTTTCCTTCACGCAATCTCCCCTCTGTGCGAAAATCCGTCGAGAGATGATTCAGAGCCAGACGAATTATAGCTACCCCGAACCTTATATTCAGCCCGATTCGCTTGAACTACGCGAAGAACCGGCGACCGGCGGCTTGCTCAACCGTAAATAGGTTTTCAGTGATCCGGCTTTTGCACAAAACAAAAACCTGCCGACTCACAGGTGGGTTCCTTGAATATGGGAAGAACGCAGCGGCGGCACGTGTCTTTTGGTCATGCCGAAATAGATTAAGGATTTGCCTTCAATCGCTGCAAAGATACGGCGGTAAGAAACGAATGTGAAAGGCTTACTATGGTGTTTTTTGAGTGCCCTGTTTGTTCGACTCCTTGCAAAAACGAGCCGCGAGAAAACTGGTGTGATATAGACTGCTTGCGCTGCGGACGATTTCGCGCTGATAACTCGTCTTTGGAAGCACTGAGTAATCTGTCAGTCAAGTCTGACCCGGATAAGACGGCGATTATTTCGGGCTGGATTAACGGACACCAAGGGGAGCTGTTACGAAAGGACGTTTTGGTTTTTATTTTAAAGCGAAAACCTCCGATAGTCGCAGATAAAGCAGATAAGCTGTTACGCTTTCTCGCGGCGTTAATGCCGATTCCCGGCAGTCGCGCCGGTTTTGCACCGGACTTTGTTCAACCGCTCTTGCAGTCCAGCAGGTCAAAAGCAGCTATCGCCGGTCAATTTGAATTAAACACTGGAGAGGTCGAACAGATACGTCTGCCGTTGCGATTGCTGGGTGTATCTTGGTCGAGAGATTTTCGGGAAGTTGGGTTTTTGGTCCACCAGTTTCTCATTAGAGAGCGCGGATTGCTATCAGGCGACAACAGTATGCAGATCACTCCGTCGGGTTGGGCTTTTTTAGACGCACCACCGCATAGCGATTCGAATGTCGCTTTTGTCGCAATGTGGTTTTCTGAGGCAATGCAACTTGCATGGGTCAACGCAATTTATCCGGGAATACTGCAAGCAGGCTATAAACCTTTTCGTATAGACAGGCATGAACACAACAACCGCATTGACGATGAAATCATAGCATCGATAAGAAAAAGCAAATTTCTGATTGCGGATTTTACCGGCCAAAGAGGTGGAGTTTATTTTGAAGCGGGATTCGCGTTAGGACTTGGTTTGCCAGTTGTTTGGCTTTGCCAAGAATCTGAATTGGAAAAAATCCACTTCGACAATCGCCAATATAATTTTGTTACATGGATGGAGGGTGAATGGGAAAGTTTGCAGCGTGGATTACAGCTGCGGATTGAAGCAACTATTGGCAGAGGTTCCTATACCGAATAGAAAAAATTGTTATGAAACCCGAACCGGCGGCGCGTTTGCGATTTGATACAGGCGGCTTCTGCATAACGTTTGTCTTCGGCATGGTCATGTTCACCCTGCTCCCAGTCGGGTGGTTGAATCGCATGACGCATGAACATCCGGTTCTCGCCCTGTGCGCGTCGGGCATCCTGTTCGTGTTCCTTGCAATGGTGCAGGGCGGTCTCAGACTACAAGATGACAAAGTCTTAAAAGGCTTTCTGGCGCGTGGTGACTTTGAACAAGAGCTTGGCTGGACCCTGTCCTCCATGTTCGGCTTCGTTGCGACTTTTGCGGTTTTCATTGACTCGCTCAATCGCGTGTTTACGGGACAGTTCCAACAGGTTTCCGATCCCGGTCTTTTCACGTGGCTGCTATTCTCGCTCGAAAACGTCCTCGATATTGTGCTCTTTGGAATTCCAGACATCTATGACACTCACATAAGTGCCGTAATGCCACGCTCATTTGCAGCAAAAACGATTCTCGTAATTTTCCGGCTAGTCGTGGAATTGGAACTAATAATAACGGTCGTGCGATTCATCACGATTTTTCGCCGAGCGAAACGCGGAGACGAATCCCAAGATTAGGTTCGAAAAGCAGGGCTGAGCGTTTTGAGATTTGGACTGCTCGGGAACAAATCTGGCAAGGACACTTGGAGTACTTTCGCGAGAAACAAAAGTTCGCAATCGGTTACGCGGCGCGATCTTCCCTTCACATGAAGTCCCGCGCTGCATTCATGTCAGCACTTTGAACCGGCGGGTTGGACAAATGGCGGGGATGCAATAATCTAAACGCCATCGAGCGACGATGGTAACACCGTCATCGACCAACATCTCTATGAATGAAAAACCAAACCAAGATGACCTTCGTGTAAAACAATTAGAAGATGAACTAGCAAGACGTGAGCGGTTGACTGTCGCTGCGGAAAAGGAAATCGGACGCGTTTGGGATGCATATTCAAACATAGCAAAAGTCGTCCGCGTTTTTTTGCTAATCGTTGGCATCGTTGTCGTTTTTCTGGGGGTGAAAACTTTAAGTGATTTACAGACTATCGCCAAAAATACTGCTCAAGGCGAGGTTGATAGAGTCAGAAAGGAAGTAACTGCAGAATTAGATCGGCAGTTTGCTAAAGAGGAAATTCAGAAGCTCATTACCGAGAAGGCGAAAGAACGTATCGAGTTAACCGCTGGTCCGCTTGTGAAAGAATTGATTGAAACAAATATCTTACCCGCGATTATGGCTGCTTCAAACCGGCTCGAGGAAGTTAATGCGCAACTAGTGAAGACGACGGAAATGGCTAAACCGGCCATGCTCGAGCTGGTGACCAGGGAAACCAAACGGTCCAAGACTGGTTTAACTTCAACTCTTTACTTTGTCGCCACGAAAAACCAGGCGCTCGGGTTAGTTGAATTCACAGCATCCGTGAACCCGGCAAAACTTTTGCGCTTCGATTTGCTCGGTTCAGGTAGTAAAGCTACCGAAGACAAAGTAAGCGATGATAGAAGCAGTGGTCAGAGTAGCCTCATTCCAGTAGCGCAGGGTGTGGAACTTCAAATTGAGGTCGCTGAGCCGGCTGCGGTAACACTCAAAGGAAACAAATTGAATGAACCGTTCGTTTTTGAAATCAAACAGCCAACAGATGGACCACCTGACAAACCCTGAAGAGGCGTGTTGTGGACGCTATTCTGAGACGAAAGACCCTTCCGCACTTGGCAGGAGGATTCCATTCACGAACACAGTTTTCACTTTCAAGCCGCGCTATAACATCGCGCCCACTTTAACTCGCGCCCACTTTAACTCGCGCCCACTTTAACTCGCGCCCAGTCATAACCTTGCTCATCGACCAAAACTTTTCCGTTCTAAGATTTGAATCTTGGGGTCATACTTCGTAATGTTCTCGAATGTCGCAGCCTGAATACGGCTCTCAGACCCGGCAATTTCCGTCTCCAAATTTTTTATTTCCAAACCGGTCTTTTTATCATCGCGGGCTGTCTTTCGCAGACCGATGATTAGCTTTAATGCATTTATGATTCCCCCAAGCATAGCGTCGCCCACACATACGCAGCCTGCTTGCCAGTGTCCTATTCTGTATTTTATGTGGGCATTTTTTGTCTAAAAAGGTGATAAACAATTGGCGATCTGATAACAAAACAGGCAGACCTGCCCACACTTTGACAAGGCCTTAACTTCGCAATGAAGCACGGCCTTGGAACCGGCGACGCCCCGACTCGGGATTGACTTTAATAAGGGCATCGTGGAACTCCGCCCTCCGAAAATCCGTTCAAGGCGTGCGGTAAATCCGGAAGAAGTTCATCCCGAAAGGAACGTTGGTCGTAAAGGTGTAGCTCGTTCCCGTCGCAAGGAGATTGGATTTGAAGATTGTCCAGTTCGTAAAGTCGCTGGAGCACTCAATGTTGTAGGTGCGTGTGGCAAGGGATTCCCATTTGAACGTCGCGGTCTGGTTGCTCACACTGAAGGAAAGGATTTTGTAAACCGGATTGGTGTATGCTTGCACGGCGGCAACAGTTCCATCTATCGCGAAGTCGTAGTTGGTATTGTTCGCCACGTCGAAGATATACCAGGTTCCCGCCGAGCTTGTGCCGCCCCAGTTCACGATGCGGAAGGTAATGTTTGTTCCCGCGCCGACGTTCTGCAATGGCGTGATTCCTGAAAGGTCAATCGGGGCAATTGACCCGCCTGCGCTGGTGTTGGACGGGTAGAAAATGGCGGCAATGTCAGTGAACGCGCCAGAGCCGACTTGATATTGCACCAAGGCGTTGGTCGCGCCCGTGGCCGAATGGCGGTAATCAAACTTGCTGATTGAGGAATAGGAAACGTAGTAGCCGGTCTGTCCGGCAATGGAGCAGGTGACGAATTGGTTTGAACCGATGGCGTTCGCCGATGTGAGATTCGTAAAGCTCGTGCCTCCCCATGCGCGAACCGCTGCGGTGCCGACTTGAGCGACGCCGGTTCCGCGAGTGAGACCAACGACGGTGAGGTTCGCCGCGCCGGTTGTGGGAGCCAAAGGCGAAGCTCCGTAGTTTCCAGAGCCGCCTGTCAGCCCATTCACGTCCCAGCCAACAAGCGTGCCTGTGAAGTCACCGCCGCCGCCGTTCGTGAAAGTGTTGACGGTGATGATGTCGGTTGTGGTGTTGTTTGCAGTGTTGGTTTCGCCGCCGCCTGAAACGGTAGTTGTGTTGGTGACGCTTGCCGGAGCGTTGGAAGCAACGTTTACCGTGACTGTGATGGCGGGATAGGCAGAGTTTGCCGAGAGAGTATCAGAGCGCGTGGCGGTGAGTGTGCCGAGTGACGTGCTCCAACCTGTGCCGCTGATGGCCGTCGCAGTCAGGCCGGAGCCGAGAAGGTTGGAAACGGTAACAGTGCCGGATGACCCTGCTGTTCCCACATTCGTCACAACGATGGTGTAGGTGTCGCCAACGTCCTGTTGCGTGAAATTGCCTGAATGAGTGGCGGTGAGTGACAGATCGGGTGAGCCGCCAGACCCGATGGTGAAGTTACTCGCGCTGTTTGTCGTGCCGCCGGGCGTCATGACGGCGATCGTGCCGGTGGTCGCGTTGGTCGGAACTGTGGTCGTGATTTGCGTGTTTGAATCCACAGTGAAGACGGCGTTGCTTCCGTTGAACTTCACGACAGAAGTGCCGTTAAAGTTTGTGCCGGTGATTACGACGTTTGTGTTCACGTTCCCGCTAGTGGGCGTAAAGCTCGTGATGCTTGGCGGCGGCGGACTGACAAGGTTGTCTATCTTGGCGCGGAATGCCGAGGCGATTGTTCCGGGCAAGGCGGTGAAGAAATTAAATCCAGTCTCAAGCTCTATCGAGTGCGCGGACGTGACGTAGTTCGACCAGTTTGCGCTGACGCCGTTCATGTTCGGAACTCTTATGGCGATGACGCGGTTGGTTATCGTTGTGATGCGGCTCAACGCCGTGCCGCCACCCAGAGGAACTATCACTACAACTTTCCATGTGTTTGAAGGAATGAGGACATGAGTGCTGCTGGAAATGTTCGAGCCGTTGAAGCCACTCGGCCCGCAGATAATCAACAACTCATTGCCTGCATCGGCAATCGTCCGACAATAATCTTCAAAGTCAGCCCAAGTGACGCGATTATTGTCGGGAGCTTGCGGCATCATGTTCGACATCAAGAACGTCATGTCGTTGTTGTTCGTTGAATCCGTCCGGTCAGCCGACGGGCAAAGATGGCCGCGATCATAGCCCGAACCGCTGTATTCACCGGAGCCGACATGATAGAAATTTCCCGGCAAGTTAGTGTCTGAGGCGTAGCTGTCCTGACGAACCACCGCGTTGTTGGCATCGCCCGAGGTCAAATCCCAACTCGCCCAATTTGCCTGCCCGCGATTGTCATTGTAATCAAGCGCTTCGATTGGACGTTGAATCAGGTAATTGCTGTGGTTGTTCGTATCGGCAGTCGCACCGCTAGGATTGCCCAACTGCATTTGCAGAGAAGCATCAATAACGGCGAATGCTTGAAGCGCGGCGAAAAGCAATCCTGCATTCAGAAGCAGTGAAGCAACATTGCGCTTTGTCGAAGTTTGAATGATTGGTTTCAAGCGCGAGTAAGGACAGCCGCCGTTACAAGAAAAAATAGATGCACAGTCGTTTTATCCGGTATTTAACGAGGGTAACAGCATTGGGAGCAGATTACAATTCTTCGTTCACGTCTTTTTTACTGTATTGTTTTTCAGTTTTGGTTGGGTGATTTGCTATGCGGAAAATTCCTCCGCCCGATAATCACCATTTGAATGCAGCGGAAGGCTGGCTTGAACTTGGAACTCTTTTAATCAGCGGATTTATTACTCGAAGTCCCGTTCCCATCGTCTGGGTTTGTTTGTCAGGTGATCACACATTTGCTGTCGTGCAAGGCTTGCGTTACCTTCGCGGATCGCGTCGAGAATGGCATTATGCTCATCGACCACAGTTCTCCTATCTTTTTTACTGAGACCGTCATGGGTACTGAGACGTGCGTTGGTCGCTTGAAAAAGTGCAGCAATCACTTCGCCTGCTTCACCTTTATCCGCGATGCGTGCAACCTCCTGATGGAATTGTTTCCCTAATGTGTCAAATGTGCCCGCTGACTTCGCCGATTTCATTTGCGCGTGAATTTGGCGCACATTTTTTGCCTTGTCCGCTCGGTATCTTTTTGCGGCAGCCCAAGCTATGTACATTTCAACCGCTATGCGTAGTTGAAAAGCCTCGCCTCTTTGATCCTGTTCAGGCATTTTCAATGTCGGACTATATGTAGTGCCATTTTTCACGAGGAGCGCGTCTGGTGCCAAGGGTAAGATGCCGTCAAGACAAAGACCATTCCACTGTGGTCGCGTGGATTCTAATCGGAATGAAATAACGGGTAACTGTTCGTCGTCACACAGCCATAAATGTATTTTGTCGTCGAAGCCTTTGATTTTGCGGGGTTGGATCTTGCCGCGTTGCGTGGCTTCAATTCTTTGCAGAATGTTCTTACCGCAGCTTGAGACATGAACAACAATACCCCCTCTAGTTGCTTCAGACTGGAGCCTGTGCGCGAGGTTAATTACCGACCCGGCATAGTCCCAAGGATCAGAAGCTCCAAACTTCATGCGAAGCGCTGGTCCAGCAGCCAACCCAAATGCAACTTTAAGATCCTGGGCTGCAGAAAGGTAAATAGTTTCGTGCCCTGCCGCTAAGGTCATAAGCCTAAAGTAGCCTTGCGCGAAGGAAACGACATCCAATGCAAATTTAGTCAATTCAGAAGCGGGATCGATTCCGGTATTTGGTAATTCCCATACAAGCATAACGCCATCACCAAGTAGCTTGAGCACTTTTGGGATCAGGAAGTCGTTTTGCCCATTAAATCCATCACCATTTGGAACGCCTCTAATCCATAACGCTTTGGTGACCGCTTTTCGAAATATGTCGTAGTAGTCACTAAGGAACCGGGCCGCCTTGGGGTCATTGGGAGCAATAGTCTTATCCATATCCCTCTGATAAGTAGTCGAGCCGCGTAGATCAGCAACAAGGACCCAGATATTAACGTGCTTGTACCCAGAATAACGACCAACCTGACGTATGGTATCAAGATGAAAACTAGCGGTTATTCCATTTGTCCATTCGCGAAACATAAGCATTGAGGTATTGAGTGGCTTCAGGAGGTTCAGTTGTTTTTAACAAAGCACGCTAGATTTGCGTCAGCGTCGTTTTGGTTGGCGTGTATGCGAACCCGTAGAAGGAGTCGCTTTGTATCCTTAAAGGTTGTTCGGCCATGGAGCAGTAAATGATTGTTGATGATCAGAAGATCACCTCGACGCAAAGGAAGTGTCAATGGTTGGCATTGAGCCAATGCACCACGCAATATATCAACCGCCTGTTTGATTTGCTGAGTGTTAGTCGAGGTGCCAACACGCGATCCGTCAAGTACCGAGTCTCGACGATACCGCACCATTGGGTGTTCTCCGAAAACAGGACCGGAAAATAGCTCATTGCTAGCGGCGTGTCCTGTTGTTGTAAAAGAATCAGGGACACAAAATGGAACCATCGTCTCACGAAGGACTTTTTCACATTCACCTCCGCCCGGCATACTCCTTAAAACACCGAACAGAGCATCCGCACTGAACAAAGTAGTGATGCCTCCATCGAAAGCAGGCTTTAGGCACAGCAACGCCACATATCGCTCGGGCATTATTCGGTAGGCGGAGTCGGTATGTAGTTCGGCCTCGCCATCCATTTCGCTAAGTGTCGGCCGATGCTCTGAAGGCAGTCCTGCGCGAGGCGTTACTTCCCAAATGACCTTCTGATTTTTTACATCGGTGACAGCCGGAATGCCGATATGCCCTGCGATGACCAAGTAAATAAAATCGATCACTTGACGATCAATATCTTCCAAGCAGAATTTCTCAACGAGGACAGCTAGACAGCCGTTGGCGAGGTTCTCTCTGATGGCAATCCCAAGGCCGACCAACTCCGGAAGCCACTCTCGCGTAAAGTCGCGAAACCTCGATGCCTTGCAAATCAACTCAATCTCCGAGGAAGTGTTTCGAAAGCGACGGATTCTCGCAATAACATCAGATGAAGGCGACTTCGGACCACCTAGCCGCAAAATGTCGATGGAACCAGATATCATATCTCCTATCGAGCGGGGATTGCAAAACTTTATACACGGTAAACCGTCTGAACACAATGTCAAGAAATGTGGTTGTCAAAAAAGTATACCACTTCTTTCAAAGCTTTGAAGGTTCTCCGTATGAATTGTTCCCTGACTGGTCAAACCGCGACCACAGCCTGAATTAGAATCTCCGTGCGGGCACTCTCACGACTTGATCTGCCGGGCGATTTGCCGCGCGATGATCTCAATTGAGTCTTCTATGTCTTGAAGCTTCTCAAAAATCTTCTCCGGGCAATCACAGCCTTGGTGTTTGATCCAACTGGAAAAAAATTGTCTGACCCATCTGCGAAAAGAACGGTTCTGTGCTGCGTTGTATATTTTTTTCATATACGCACAAGATAAATGCCCGATGAATACGGAAAAAGACCTGTAAGCTTGTCGGGGACGGCAAGTCTTCATCAGATTTCCTGTCTGTCTGAACGCCATTACCGCTCAATCGGGTTTAATTTTTCTATACATCCCACTCCGAGGCCATTTATCTGCAACCGCTCTGCGTTTTTTTACAAGCTGACGGCAGGCTTGGAGAACTTCCCAAGGGATTATATCTAACTTTTCGGCAATCTGTTCGTAGTTTATGAACCACTCGTCCGGCAACTCAGCATATACGCTATCTTCAATTTCCACCGAAACTTGCCAAGTGTCGCTTTCGTCGGACTCCCAGCCACGGCACCAGTAAATTTGGTTGCTCCAAATAATGAAGTGTGACCCGCATCCGTCATCGCGCCAGTAAGACGGGAAAAGCGTAATCCCTTTTCGATTACGGTAGAAATGCCAAGCACTTCCCGTTCTTCTGTCGAGGTTGATGAGCAAATCGTCGCCACATCCACAAGGACAACGCAGGATGAGAAGCCGCGGCTTGCCACGTTCGACTATTACGGCATCACCGGCTTTTGACAATAATGCTGAAGCCGCATCGCGAGTTTCAACCTTCCCAAGAAACCCGATTGTTTTGACGCGTTGAGCCATTAGGAATTTCCTTTCGGTGCATTACCACCTCCAAGGTTCGTGACAATACGCTCAGCAACAACTAACGCGTAAGCGTGACGATCAAATGCTAAGGGCTTGAGCTTTGGATTCTCCAGAGTTTCCAGTCCAAGCCGAGCGTAACGCATCAAGTAGGCAGCTAAAACTAGCTTCGCCTCTAGCTCTCCAGCCTCGCAGCCCAAAAGGATGTGACGAAGTTCCCTTATTGAGCGGCGTAGCCATGAGTAAGGACCGGGCCGGCCTTCGTGTAGGGCTGGCGGGCGCAAGGTCAAGTTTGTTGGATGATATATTTTGTCCGTAAAACTCTGCCACGTGTCAAAGGAGTTACCTTCGTCATCTCCATCCGTGCCAAACATCAAACTCACTTCAAGCGCCGCGGGGTCAGCCGTAAGAGGGCCATCACTAGCGGAACTAAAGTCGAAAAGAATCGCATCGCCTCCTCTCACCATGATGTTGCCGGAATGCAAATCCCCATGACACGGACCAATTCGGCAAGGAAGTCCGTCCGCTAACTGTCGAAGTTTGGCTTCGAGTTCCACTGGCGAAGAGTTGAGGCCACGAATTCTGGCGCACTCGACCACATCTGCCGGTATCTTCTCCACTTTGACGCGCTCTTGGATTATTCCTGGAAGAACATCATCTCGAGGTTTCTGCAAAGGGCCGAAGGGTTGGAGACGAAAACCTTTTAGGCTGGTCTCGAACAAGGAAAAGAGAGCACCAATACCTTGGCCTGAGCGGAGCGCTTCCCGAAGCGGTATCGCATCGTCCACAAAGTTGCCCACCAAGGCAGCTCTGTTAGATGTGCGAACACAACGATCATAGCTCAAATTTGGGCGAAGGTGGAAGGGAATGTAATGCTCCGCATATTTGCGGTATTTCTCCTTTTCTTCCTCAATAGACTTGAGTTCTGCCACCTTGAAAAAAAATGGAAATGGATGTGGGCCGGCGTCTGACTGCAACATCCGAGCGTGAACTCTATAAACACCAATTGATGCTTTGCCCCCTGGAAAGCACTTCAGAAATATTTGGTCACAATCATAGAATGCTCGGCGCAATAGCAAATCGATTTCGTCAGGAAGGGAAATTCCCGGCGCATCAATCGCAACATTTCTGGCAGGTGGACCGATGCTGTGACGAGCAATAAATTCGGCTGCTTTCCACGTCTCACCGACAAGAAATATTCTCGACGTTGAATTGGGGTATTCGATTTTTCGGAGCGCGTCTACTTGCCGTAGATCTTCACTGGAATGAACCATCACTATTTGAGCGAGTCCGTGGTCTGCTGCCTTCAAAAACACGCTGGTGTAACATTCCTTGATGAGAAGAAACTTTCTGGGCACGTCCACGACGACGATCGCTTTGGCAGTGTCGAAGTGCATGGGCGCGTCTTCTGGCTTAACTGGCTTAATGTGCAGGTATCGGTGCTTGAATTCTGTTACGTCGAGTGCGACATCGCCAATCACCAAGACATCATTGCGATTATCTGCCGGCATAATCAGTCCTGCCTTGCTGGCAAAGGCCACTCGTCCCCTCGTGCTATTGCCCCACAAAACGAACAAACGATGCATGATGGATGCGGCGTGCAAATGGCAGGACGACAGATTCCGGTCATGGCGTTGTAGTTTAGAAAGCGTGCTGAACCTGGCACACCAGCGACGGCATTCAGGAACATTGTGACCGCGAGCGAAGCCATGGTGCTATTTAGAGAAACCACTGCGGGAGCCGGTTCGGGTTCGCCCAAAATGTAAGGGTCTGCTCGCCTCTCGAAATCGGTCAACAAATCGCGGCGAACTTGTTCGGCATCCAGGAGGTTTCCGCAAGTCAAACATGCAAGGCCCGGCGCGAGCATCTGCGTTCGTCCGGCAACGTGTGTCACTTTTCCTGCCTGTTGTGCTGCTATCACGACACCCATATCTATTGTCGGCACGAGATATTGATAAGCGAATTGGTTCAGAATGGCCCGGCTACCGTGAGAGTCAGTGCAGCAAAAAACGAAATCTGTGTCGGCGAGCGACCTTGCCACGGAAGCTTTCAGCGCGCTCTCACACTTAGCCTCGATCTTTACGGCTGGATTGATTTGCTTTGCCCAGCTTTCAGCAACGGTAACTTTAAATTTGCCGACATCCTGTGGTGTCGCACCGAACAGGCGGTTCAGATTGGTTTCCTCAATCGTGTCCGGGTCGATGAGAACTAAATCGCGGACGCCTAAATGCACAAGTTGCTGGAGCACGGCGGAGCCAGTGCCACCTGCTCCTACGATGCCGACGCGGATTGATTCCAATTTTTTTTGCCCCGCGATACCGAAAGCCCGAATTTGACGGTCGAAGCGATCTGCTGCTCCGTCGCTTGCTGGCATCTCGCCCCAGAAGATTTTCTCGCCAACGCCTACCACCCGGAGCGGTTTGTTAGTTCCAATTTGGCGCGCGATGCTCGTTTCTGGCGTAAGTAGCAACGCAGCATGTGCAACACCGGGAATCCGCTGATTTAGAAATGAGGCCAGTTCCAACTCGCCAGCATCATCAATTGCGGAGAACGTGTTCAAAGAAAAAGGGTGCGTGTGAACGAATATAACTGATTCACGATTGCGGCGCGCTCGCTGTGCTACTTCGGCCACAAACTCGGGTCGAAGTTGCGCGCGGACTACGGTGCGATGGGTGTAGGCGCTGGGTTGCGGATGGTCGGATTCGCGAACGACAATCCGCGCAAGTTTGCTGGATATTTCAACCGCACGCCCGTAAAGAACGGCGCATGTTTCCTCGTTATGTTTGAGCAGGTTGCTGCGCAGTGTGGACAAAAAATCAGATGTGAGAACAAGGCGGCTCATCGCGGGCTGTAGAATCTCCGCTCAATGACGTGGAGATATGTTAGTAGATTATCCACATTCGGATTCCAGGTGCTAACGTGCCATGAAAACCAAAGATGGGGTTCGGCTACGTGAGGTATCGCATTGGCTCCCGTATTTGCTGGGACCGTTCCAGTGGCTAGTCGCAAGTCTGAATCGGCCCAAAAGCAATCCAGCTTCGCGAACGGATAGCCAACAGGCACCACGAATTTCACATCTGTCGTTTTCTTAGACCAGCCATCGGGGAGACTGACTCCGGGAACAATGACGAGGTGCGTTCCATCGGGCAACTTTTGATAAGAAGCATTGGGTTCGGAACTGCGCAGGACTTCAAATTGCTCTTCGAACGGTGTCATGAAAGGCCAAAGCTCGCCGGCGGGGTCGTGTAAAACCGTTTTGGGCCTTTCTCCTTATCGAGAGAAACACTGGTATCGTCATTGATCAGCGTGTCTGGATCATTGCCATGCCCTTCGAGATACAGAGCATAGCTTCGTTTTGCTTCCGGAAGCCTTGATTTAATGATTGCCCCAGTTGTAAACTCGTTCTCGGATTCAAACTTTTCGTTATCAACGAAGTAAAAATAATTTTCCTTCGGCTTTTGAGATTTTGCGTCTTGGTTCATATTATTTATTTTTGCAGAGCCATCCGTGAATGTTTTGCTTAAACGATGTTATCACTTCAAGACTTGCTGGCAACCGTGTTTGTTCTAAGCGATTATTCCACACCCTCTACAAACATCGTATGTAGGGGCAGACGCTAATCACTTTTCTACTTCCACGGCTTAACCACTTCACACTAGCTCCCCCAACGTGTCGTCGGCTACCGCCCGACTTAAAACGCTTTTTCCTATCGGCTTCGGGATGCAGTCCACCTATCGGATGTCCTTTACCAAAAATCGTTTTAAGTCGGCCGGACCGGGCTATCACCCTAGCCGACGACACGTGGGGGGACTGGTTCTGAAATGAGGTGCTACCGCACCGAGAGACGAACTCGCCAAAGGCGACATCTTCGCTCTGAAGCGCGGAGTGAAACGACGTGCTCACTACCGATACGACTGTTGGAAAAAGCGTCGCCGTGACTGCGGCAAAGAATGTGAGCCACGCCGAATGGCGCGTCATTTTTGCCGAACTCGGCAAACTACGGTGTCTGAGAGAAACGACTGTTTCGACTAGGCTGTTTGTGTTCGCTTCCCCAGTCGGATTTCAAGAATCAGTCGCAATTACCCCTCCGGATCACCCGGCCAACGATTACCTTTTCTGCCAACGAAAACAGCCCCCGGTATAACGTCTAAAGGTTGTGAATAACTTTCTGATCAAAGGCATTGACAGAATACATAATTAGTGTTGTAAAGGCAAAAACGGGCAATCAATTGGAAGGAAACGTATGGACGCTAAAAAGATAGCGAAAGGTTTGGACTGGGCCTCTTCTGGCATTCAGCCCTCAAGTTGTTTTTCACAGACAAGTTTCTGCATAGCCCGCCCCAAAAATCTTGCTGTAGGTTTTATAGCAACTAAAGAGCTTCATCATAATTTCAGTTCGGAAGTTTCAGCAACTCGCGGTAGAGAATAAACCGTCATAGACAACCAAAAGGAAAAAATATGCCCCCAGAAAAAAAATCCAATGAATCCGAAGCCTCGACATCTTCAAAACGCGGTGAGTTCCGAGGATCTCCAAAAATGGGTGTTGCAGTTATATCGGGAGTAACCTTCGCTCAAAAGTCGGTAACGTATTACGAGGTGGAAGGAGTAGCCATAGTCGAGGGAGATATCGCATTAGGCTCCGTAGAAGAGGTCAAAGCTGCAACAGCCGCCGTTCGCGATGCTGTGGGTGCTGACCCGAACATTGCTTTCGGAGTTGGTATTACGGGAAGTCAATTTCGGTGGCCCAATTGTCGAATCCCCTACGAGATCGATCCAAACTTACCCAATCAACAACGGGTGACCGACGCAATTGCTCACTGGGAAGCTAATACCGCCTTTCGCTTTCCCCTTCGCACAGCGGCGAACGCGGCGCAATATCCGAACTTCGTCAGATTTACAGATGCCGGCGGATGCTGGTCACGGGTTGGAATGCAAGGCGGTCAGCAGACAATCAGCCTCGGGCCGGGTTGCGCCACCGGGAATGCGATTCACGAAATCGGCCATACGGTGGGACTTTGGCACGAGCAAAGCCGGGAAGATCGCGATCTCTTCGTGACTATCAACTGGGCAAACATTCAGGACGGAATGGCCGCGCAATTCAATCAGCATATCGCTGACGGTGATGATTTGGGTGCTTACGATTACGGTTCGATTATGCACTACCCTCGGACGGCTTTTTCTCGCAACGGCCAAGACACGATTACGCCGACCGACCCTAACGCGCAGATTGGACAGAGGAATGGTTTATCAGCCGGGGATCTCGCGGCGGTTCGAGCCATGTATCCGGGATGCTATACCGTCAAGCGCCCTTGGACAGATCCAGGTTTCAAGAAAATTCGCGACGATTTCGTTCCGCCGCGTTTTAAGAAACTTCGGGACGACAACCGCTTCAAGAAATTCCGGGATGACCTTGTAGCAAAACCACTGCGCGACCCGAAGCTTCCGCGTGATCCCGGACCGGTCAAGATGTCTTACGATCCGATGCCGATTGCGCGTCCCGAACTCGTAACTCAACCGGGAACATTGCAGCCATTTGCAATCGCTACTCCACATCATGCGCCTATGGGCGGCGGATGTGGGGCGGATCCGATGAGCGGCGACACTGGTGTTGAGCAACAGTTGCTTGATCTTGAAGCAGCGATTGCCGAAGCGAAGGCGACTGCCGCACAGGCAAACGCCGATGTTGCCCGTCTTCAAGAGGCCAGCAACACTCTAGCCGATGCGTATGAGCAAGCGATGACCCAGGGCGGTGGTGGGCCTGCGTGATCTTAATCGTTTCTCATCCTGGCGATGATCATGCAGTAGGAGTGCTTGCCGCACTCAAACGGAGAGGGCATCCAGTGTTGATGATGGATACGGCTCAGTTCCCAAGCCGCGCGTCAATAACTCAATCTTTTGAGGCTGGAGTCCAGCGCTATGAGTTCTTAACCGACGGGCAGCGTGTCAATCTGGCCTTGTGTGGTTCGGCGTGGTGGCGGCGACCGCTGCCATTCACGCTGGAGCCAGGAATTGCGCCAGACGCCGCTTCATTTACCTACAGCGAATGCCATGAAGCAATGGCCGGATTGTGGGCAGTACTGAACGTCAAATGGGTTAATCCGCCTCTCCTTGACGAGGCTGCCCATCACAAGCCGCATCAGTTAGTGGTGGCGAGCGAGGTCGGGTTGGCTATCCCCCGCACTCTTATTACCAATGACCCCGGCGCGGCGCGGCAATTCATTGCCGACCTCGGTCCTGAGCGGACGATATACAAGACTTTTCTTGCGTCTCAAGAATGCTGGCGCGAAACCCGGATAATGCGCAGAGAAGAACTCGCCGTCTTGGATCGTGTGCGTTTGGCACCCGTAATCTTTCAAGAATACATTCCGGCGGTCGCGGATATTCGGGTGACGGTTCTAGGCCCAAAGATGATTGCAACCGCGATCAAACCTGCGCCGGCAGGTTACCAAATCGATTACCGTATGGATCTTGACGGGGCGCAATTTGAACCTGCCGAACTTTCATCCTCCACGGAAACAGGAATTCGCGCGTTAATGAAGCGATTGGGTCTCGTATATGGGGCGATCGATTTGCGTCGAACCCAAAACCACGGAGATGTATTCTTAGAGATAAACCCGGCCGGTGAGTGGAAATTTGTAGAGGACAAAACAGGACAGCCCATTACCGAAGCTATGGCTAATTTGCTGGTTGAGCTAGACCGTAAGGCGGCTTAGAATATGGCATGGAAAATACGCGTGCCATCCAAGGTGAAATCGTCCTTCCAACTGGCGGGCCGCCGATTGGATCGGCGGACGTTGTAATATGTGTTGAAGATATTTCCCGAGCAGATGCGCCATCTCTTGTCATTGGAGAACAGAGACAAAAAGGGTTATTACTTCACCCAGGTGCTCGGCTTCCCTTCGTAATCGAGGTGCCGACTGAGATGATCGACGAGCGCAATCTATATTCGATACGCGCGCATGTCGACAGATCCGGATCCGGTGTCGTGAAGAAAGGCGATTTTGTCTCGACTGAGACATATCCTGTATTGAGCCGCGGATACGGAGTGTCCGCGACAGTCAAAGTCAAGGCCGTTTAGAAGAAGGAACCTCTGCCGCAGCTGTTAGAGTTGCGGCAACATACATTTTTTAGAAAGTATGAAAACGAAACTGCTACTGCATGTTGTTCTGTTAACGCTTTCGCTGGGCCTCACCTCGTGCAGCTATACGCGTTATTACGTTGTGCGGCACGCTGAGAAGTTGAATAACACCGATGATTCACCGCTCAATCCGGCGGGGTTTCAACGAGCAAACGCGTTGGCCGAGAGACTTTCAACCAAGAGCATCCGATTAATCTTCGTAAGCGACAAGCAGCGCACGCAGCAAACCGCAGCGCCCACGGCAACTCTTTTCGGGTTGACTCCCATCATTATTCCTCGTGCTGAAACAGATCGTGTCATACGAGAACTGAAAAATGTTAGCGGGACGAACACACTCGTCGTAAGACATTCGCAGGAAATACATCTTATCGTTAATGCGCTCAGCCCATTCGATACCATCGGTCCGATATCCGATGACGAGTTTGACAACCTCTTTGTCATCACCCGGCGCATTTTCCTTTGGGACAGACACATTTCGCTGGACCGATTAAAGTACGGAAACCCCTAGCAGAAGTTGCGACTAGAGCGATCCTTGCACGACAAATTTGGCAAGATATACCGTCTAGTTCTGGGTAGCCACATCGAATACCATGCAAGTTGCTCAGATTCCTCGTTCGGATTTCAAGATCAGTCGCCATTACCTCGCCGGCGTGTCCCAAAACACTTCTGCCGGCGTTTCACTATGGAAAGTCTAACGACACGGGGACTTTCAAGGAGTGGCGACTGGTTTTGGAACCTGAACCAAAAATCATCATCGGAGAGCGCGAAGGCTGGGGTGACCCGCAGCCTTTTGGCATATCTGCCGTTGATCAACGGCAACACATCTACATCATCGGAAAAACTGGTTCTGGAAAATCAACGCTCTTGCGGAATCTGATCATCCAGCACATCGCTCTTGGACATGGAGTCGGGGTCATTGATCCGCACGGCGACTTGGCCGAGGAATTACTGAATCACATTCCGCCGAAACGGGCGGATCACTTGGTGTATTTCAATCCAGGTGACTTGGAATTTCCCATCGGGTTGAACGTGCTTGCAAACGTCGCGCCGGACAATCGGCACCTTGTCGCTTCTGGAATCGTCGGCGCATTCAAAGGAATCTGGCGAGACTCATGGGGACCACGTTTGGAATACATTCTCTACAATGCCGTCTCAGCACTGCTTGATTGCAGGAATGCAACACTTCTCGGAGTGAATCGGATGCTCACGGACGACAAATTCCGAGCGAAGGTGATTCGTCAGATTAGCGATCCGTTCATTCGGGCATTTTGGGCAGAGGAATACGAAGGTTATGACGAGCGGTTCAAACGCGAGGCCATTGCTCCCATTCAAAACAAGATTGGCCAGTTCCTTTTGAATCCCGTCGTTCGAAATATTTTAGGCCAGGTGAAAACCAAGGTGAGTATTCCCTTCATCATGGACAACCAGCGCCTCTTTATCGCCAACCTTTCCAAAGGAAGTCTTGGGCATGAAAAAGCAAACTTACTTGGCTCACTTCTCACCACTCAATTTCAACTTGCGGCAATGGCTCGGTCAAGCCGGCCCGAAGAAGAACGCCGTGACTTTTATCTTTTCATTGACGAGTTCCAGAACTTTTCCACCGATGCGTTTGCGTCAATTCTGGCTGAAGCGCGCAAATACCGTTCGTGCCTCATTCTCTCCCATCAATACATTGACCAGCTTCCGCTTCCAATTCGTCAGGCAGTCTTTGGAAACGTGGGAACACTCATTTCATTTCGTGTAGGATATACAGATGCGGAAATATTGGAAAAAGAGTTTGGAAAAGCTTTTCCGGCAACTGTGATTACTGACCTCGATCGGTATCAGGCCATAGTGAAGTTATTGGAGGACGGAGCGAACAGAGAACCGTTCCGCGCCAAGATGCTCCCGCCTTTGGAAAACCGCATTGGTCGAAAAGACAGGCTCATCGCAAGGTCGCGTGAACGGTTTGCTATGAGGCGGACGACCATCGAAGACAAGCTCAATCGCTGGTTGAATGGGAGAGGTGATTAAACAAATCTCGACTTGCCGGAAGGAGCAAACTTTGACGGCTTTTGTGGTTTCTAGGAGGCGGTAAGATCGAAGGCGGAGTTGCACACCCGTCTTTTGCTCCTTAACAACAAGCACAGTGGCGTCGCAATCTTCATTTAACAGTTAACCAAAGGATACATATGCCAAAATCCAAATCACAACCTGTTCAAAAAATCCGCCATGGTGCCGTGAGTGCGAGCATTTGGAGGCAGGAGACAAAAAAGGGGCCGATGTTCAATGTCACGTTTCAGCGCGCGTATAAGGATGGAGACGACTGGAAAAATTCGACCGCATTCGGTCGAAAGGACCTTCTGGTCGTGGGACTCATCGCCGCACGCGCTTTTGAGTGGATTGCCACTCAGCCGCGAAAGGCAAAGCAGCCTGAATCCCCGGGGCATGAGGACGATGTTCCTTATTGATCCCGCTTGCCAGCGCTCTCTCAATCATACCCTCTTCTTTTGAAGAGGGTATTTTCGTTGGAAGCCTCTATGCCGGTATTGTCCTTTTGCGCAAGGTTTGCCGCCTTCTGGGTAATTCCATTCTCAATAGAATGGAATTATGGAATCTTCCCGCCTTCCCCGATTCAATCGTGCTTTAACAGTTGCACCCATGCAACTCACCGAACGCGACCGTGAAGTCATCTGGCTTGTTCACCGGCACCGTTTTCTGCGTTCATCACACATTTGCTCGCTCATTCCCGGCAGCCCACAGCAGATGCTGCGAAGACTCCAATTGCTGTATCATCATGGTTACTTGGAGCGGCCACGCTGCCAACTCGACTATTATCACCAAGGCGGCTCGCGTGAAATCGTCTATGGCCTCGGTGACAAAGGCGCTTCGTTCCTGAAACAGGAACCCGGCTCGGCGTCTCGAAAGACTTTGTGGCCGCGAAGGAACCATCCTGTGGGAAGGGTCCTTCTTGAACACACGCTTTTGGTTTCAGAAGTGATGGTGGCGATTGAACGTGCCTGCCGTGAAAAAGGAATTCGACTGCTCACGGAGCGGGAGCTTGCTCCTGCCAACCATACCAACGGAGGACATCAACGGTTTCGGTGGAAAGTAAAGGTAAATGGAAAGAACCTTGGTGTCGTTCCTGATCGGGTGTTTGCGTTGGAAACAACAAGTGGGGCTGGCGAAGTTAACCGCGCGTTTTTCTTCCTCGAAGCGGATCGGGGAACGATGCCGGTGAAGCGGAGTCACCTTTCCCAAACCTCGTTTTACCGAAAGCTGCTCGAATACGAAACGACATGGTCCCAGTCAATCCATCAGACGCGCTTTGGATTTAATCGCTTCCGCGTCCTCACCGTTACCACGAATACGAAGCGCGTGAAGCATTTGATTGAAGCCTGTGGAAAACTGGAGCGCGGTCGCGGCTTGTTTCTTTTCACTGACATTGAATCGGTTCATTCAAAACCAGATTTCTTTTCTCTCGCATGGCAGACGGCGCAGCCGGGAATCACCGCTCAATTGCTTGATTAGCGGGAGCCATGTTTCAGTTTTTCCACCTGCTTCGACAAAGCCTGGCTTGGTGAGTCCATGTTCAGATAGGACATCGGCGTGGAATTAAGCCATTTTTCAGTTTTTTGTAGCGTGTTCAGGGACGCGGGTTTTCCCGAATCTTTCAAGGCTTGTTGCGTGAGGTAAAGAAGATCGTTCTGGCTGCCGATGACTCTGCGGTTTGTCCTGTTTGAAAAAGTAATTTGTGTGATGTCGGGCTGTTGCTCAAAAAGAATCTTCTCAAAGAGTTGAACCAGCCGTGTGCGAAATGGAATCAGGAACGAGTCGATGTGTCGTTCTCGACTGGCCGGGATGAGAAAGGAGAACAGCGAGTATTCTTCACTTGCAAGAATCACCAATTGGCTCCGACCATTAGGCAGGATGTCCACGTTCCATGTCTGCGGAAAGGGTTGAACCGGAGCGTCACGCTTGCCGGGAGCACAAAAATACTGGCGCTGGAATCGTGCGGAAGCCCGGATGAGCATGGAATTCACCGGACACGAATTGAGTTAATGTTGGACAAAAGTCAATCGGCAACCAAATAATAACCTCTTGGCTGAAACAACAATTAAAAACCTATACATACCAATGACAGAACTGACATCGAAACAACTGCGGCAGGCGGCAAACATCAAAGACAAGATCGACACGTTGCAAAGAGAGTTGCAACGACTGTTGCGAAGCAATGGTTCAGCGGGCCAGACAAAAGCGGCACCCAAGAAACGCAAAATGAGCGCGGCAGCCAGGAAAAAGATTTCGGCGGCAGCCAAGGCAAGGTGGGCAAAGGTTAAAGCGGGTAAAAAGTAGTCAGAGCATGTCTCCAATACACCCTTCCAGTTTTGAACTGGAAGGGTTTTTTGTTTCATTGCCGCAGACGTCAAACCTTCCCGTCTAGTTGGTTCTCACGTTGTCGGTAGGATTGGTTGTTAGATGCGGCTCACTTCTGAGCCGTCAACAGTCCCTTCACAATTCAACCATAGGAGTAGTATGCCCAAATCATCGTTTGTTGACTTCAAGGCCGTTAAAGCGGTCATCACCATGGAACAAGTGCTCAAGCACTACGGCCTCACCGACAAGTTCAAGAGGAACGGAGAGAGTCTGAGCGGGCCGTGTCCCATCCACGAGGGAACCAATCCCACGCAGTTTCGGATAAACACGATCAAGAATATCTGGAACTGTTTCAGCAAGTGCGGGCACGGCGGCAACATCCTGGACTTCATTTCTGAATTTCACGAAGAATTGAAGGTGTTTTTTGCCAACTCCGCAAAGCTGGCAACACATCTGGTCGAAGCCGCGCAGACATTGAAAGATAAAGAGACATTGATTGCGAGCCACCAGCAGACAATCCAGAAAGTGCGTGAGGAAATGAGCCAGACTCACAAGCTCTATCTCGAAGGAAATATCACCTCGAAAGGCTTTGGGGAATTCTATAAGCCTGCCGAAGAACGATTGAATCAATTGCTGGCCGAACTGCCAAAACTCCAAGCCGAGATTGATTTGATCAAGGTGAATCGGATTTCAACCGAGGATGTCATGGCCGAAGCCAATACTTTGTATGACAAATGGCCGTCCTTACCAGTGGACGACCGCCGCAAGATCGCTGAAACCGTCTGCGAAAAGATTGTGATCGGCGACGGAGAAATCGACATAACCCTTTCACATCTACCTTCTTCTGAAGAACTGTGTAAAAATCAAACGAGCCTATGGGCAGCCGCGAACTCAAGGAGTTTTGCGAGATGGACGAGCCGACGAAGGAGTTGCTCAAGTTCGCGATGGCCGACATGAACCTGAGCGCGCGCGCCTACGACCGAATCCAGAAAGTTGCGCGCACGATTGCCGACCTCGCCGGTTCAGAGAAAATCCTGAGCGACCACGTTTCGGAAGCCATTCAATATCGCTCCCTTGACCGGCAATTGTGGACGTAAGGGTTATTTCTTTTCCGGTTTTAATCCGCGCAGATGTGCGTCAAACCAATCCGCGCAACTCTCAAAATCGTCCGCCATGTCCTTCCAGCCGTGGCCTTTTCCGGCCTTCGTGATGATCTCGGCGGTCGCACCGGCTTTCTTCGCGGCTTCGACGAAAATTTGCGCCTGCTGGATCGGAACGAGCTTGTCCCCGTCGCCGTGGATGATGAGTGTCGGCGGCAGGTTTGAAGTGACGGAGTAAATCGGGGAAATTTTTTTGGCGAATTCGATCTTGGCTTCGGCGTTGGTGGGACTTTCGCCGAACGCGGGACTGAATGTCTTCAAAACATTTTCACCGAGCGCGATTTCACCCGGCTTGCCGTAATTCAGAAAATCCGTCGGCGGAAAAAAACACGCCACGGCTTGCACGGCGCTGCTCTCGCGTTCAACCGGGTCCTTTGCGTCCAGCCCGCCGCCCGCGCCTTGCGCGCCGAGAATCAGCGAGAGATGCCCGCCCGCGCTGCCGCCGGTGACGCCGAGACGGCTCGCGTCCACGCCGAATTTTTTTGCGTTGAAACGGATGAACCGGACGGCGCGGTTCATGTCGTTCATGATTTCAGGAATCTTGAATTTCGGTTGCGAGCCATGGACGACTGCGAAGACGGTGTAGCCGCGTTTGATATACGGATTGACGAAGGCTTGATTGATCGCTTCGTGCGAAGAAAACCATCCGCCACTGACGACGAAAATAATTCCGACGCCGTTGTTTGTTTTCGCCGGGTGAAAAACATCCATCGTCAGGGCGGTGCCGAATTTGCGCCCGTAAATGACATCCTCGTCGCGAGTGAAGGAATTTGTTGAAGCCGGCTCTGCCGTTGCGCTCGTCAAAAACAAAAGCGCGCTTAAAAGGATTGTGGGGATTGTTTTTTTCATGTGAGTGGTGGTTTTTCAAATTTCATCCCGTGCGCGTCGGCAACGGCTTTGTGCGTCACCTTGCCGCCCATCACGTTGATGCCGCCGATGAGCGCGGGATTTTTGTGGCAGGCTTCGGCCAGTCCAAAATCCGCAAGCTGTTCGATGTAACGATGCGTCACGTTCATCAGCGCCTGCGTCGCGGTGCGCGCGTAGGCGCCCGGCATGTTTGCGACGCAGTAGTGGATGATTCCCTCCTCGACGTAAACGGGATTGTCGTGGGTCGTCGCCCGGGAAGTTTCCGCGCAGCCGCCCTGGTCAATCGCGATGTCAACCAGCACGCTGCCAGGATGCATCCGACGCAGCATTTCGCGGTTGATGAGCTTCGGAGCTTTCGCGCCCGGCACGAGCACCGCGCCGATGAGCAAGTCCACATCCGGCAACAATTCCATCAAGTGCGCCTCGTTCGAGTAAAGCGTGTGCGCGGTGTGAAGCGTGATGTCGAGAAAGCGCATCCGCTCCAGATCAACTTCCAGGATCGTCACGTCGGCACCGAGACCCTGCGCCATGCGCGCGGCGTTGACGCCTGCCGCGCCGCCGCCGATGATGACGACTTTTCCCGGCAGCACGCCCGGCACGCCGCCGAGCAGCACGCCGCTGCCGCCGCAATGTTTCGCCAGAAAATATCCACCGACGAGAATGCTCATGCGTCCGGCGATTTCGCTCATCGGTTCGAGCAACGGCAGGCGGCGGTTCACTTCAATCGTTTCGTAGGCGATGCCGGTCACGCCGGATTTCAGCAACGCGTCTGTCAACGGACGCCCGGCGGCGAGGTGCAGATAAGTGAAAAGCAACTGTCCTTTTCGCAGCAACGGAAATTCCTCCGGCAACGGCTCTTTGACTTTTACGATCAAATCCGCTTTCTCAAAAACGGCGGCGTGCGTGTCCACGATTGTCGCGCCCGCGTCTGCGTAATCCTTGTCCGGGTAACCTGCTCCCGTGCCGGCACTTTTTTCCACGATGACCTGATGGCCGCGCTTGATGAGTTGATACGCGCCGGAAGGCAGCAGCGCGACGCGGAATTCCTGGTTTTTGATTTCTTTGGGGACGCCGATGATCATAGGGGAAAGGACTGGTTGTTGTCGGTTTCAGTTGGTTCGTTTGTTTTTTTTGTCTGCGCTGAAACTGCCGCAATGGTCGCGGAAGTCAATTCAACGGCTGGCTCGTTTTCCGGAACCGGATCAGCTGGCGGCAAAACATTCGCCGCCGTTTGTTCGCGCGCTGGCAGCGGGGAAATTTCGAGCCGCGCGTGTGCGCGGTTGACGAGCGCAAGCATGTCCACCGACGACGCGGCCACGCGCTCGGCTTCCTGGATGCGAGCGAATTCGCCATAGACTTCGGCGCGCGACGGCTCATCGCGCGTGACGAGTTCCTGTCCCTGCGTCGCGCGCATGGCCACCAAAATGTGATGGCAATTGATTTTTTCCAGAGGTCGCGCGGGCGCGAACGCCGCCTCGACGCCTGCAACTTCCACGACGAGACGCGCAGCCAAAAGCGTTTGCAGGACTTGCTGGACGAGTCGGCTGGGAACGCCGAGGTCGCCGGAAATCTCCTGAATCGTCGCGGGCGGAAGTCCGCGCTGGAACCGCTGGCCGATGCACGTCATCAGGCGCAGCGCGATGAATTCGCGTCCGCGTTGGTTGACGTTCTCGGCGAGTTTGTCCTGCAAGTAAGCCGCGCGATTCTGGAACGCGTAGGCCATTTGCGCGCCGAAAAGCAGGATGAGCCACGAGAGATAAATCCCCGCCATGAACACCGGCACGAGTCCGAGGCTGCCGTAGATTTTGCTGTTCGTCACCACGCGCGAAACGTAGAGGAAGCCGAACACGTTGTTCAAATGCCAGAGCGAGCCGGCGACGATTCCGCCGACCATCGCCGCGCTGAAACGCACCTTGGTGTTCGGCACGAGTTGATAAAGCAGCGCGAACGTCAGCCACAAAACCACGAGCGGCAACAGTTGAAAAACAAAACTGCTGATGAAAGGCATCTGGCTGATGAAACTTCGCGCGGTCGCAAAATGCGGCCCGCTCGCCAGCCCGAGCGCGCCGATAATGAGCAGCGGCCCGAGCGTGATTGTCGCCCAATACTGGATGATGCGCACGAACCAGTTCCGCCCGCGCGTGACGCCCCAGATGTCGTTGAACGTGGACTCGATGCGGGTCAACATGGAGATTGCCACGAACACCAGCAACACCATGCCGGTGACACCGAGCGTCTTGCTGCGGGTGTTTTGGATGAAATCATGGATCCACTTCGCGGCCTCTTTTTGCGCGGCGACGACGCGCCCCTCTCCCGGCTTCGCCACTCTCTCCTCATCGGATGGGATGAGGGGCGCGGTTGAATTGGTTGAATTCAGCGAGTCGGAATTTGGTGAATTCGTTTCGCCCGTTCCGGCAGCGATTGTCTCGCCCGAATCAGTCGTAGCCGCTGGCGGCATCACGTTCGCGACCAGTTTGTCAACGAACTGGTAAATGCGTTCTTCGCCCTCCGACTTCAAAAAGATGCTCGTCACACTCATGGCAACGGCAAGCATCGGGATGAGCGCGAGCAGCGTCGAAAACGACAGCGCCGACGCGCGGACGGGGCAGCGGTTGCGGACGAAACTTCCCCAGACCAGCACCCAGAAGTGCGCGAATTTTTCCAGCTTGGAAACGCCCGTTTCCAACAGCGGCTCGTCCTGCGCGTCAGCGCGCGCGCCGGTTACGATGCGGACCAATCTGGAAAAAGTTTTCTTCGACACAACGACGAGCAACGCTAACAAAGCCCGCAACCAAGTCAATCAGCCCCGAAGTTTGAACTTGTCGGAGCGGAGAATTTATTCGCGCTTCATGTTCCCCTGTGTTGCGGGGAGGCCGTCAAGCCAGCGCGAACACATCCAGCGGGATGGTTTTGGCGGGACGTGTGCCGTGGACCAACCGGCGGATGTGCTCCGTTGTTTCGCGCGAGACAACCGCTTCGCCGCAACGCTCGCACACCTGTGCGGGGATGTGCTCCACCAGCACGCGGCGGCCTTCAATGGTGAAAACTTCGCTCACAAACTCGGATTTGGCGGCGGTGTTGCCGCAAACGTGACAATTAAACATGGTTACCTCCGTTTCCGGTTTTCGATCCATTCATTCGGGTCAGGCTCATAAATCGTTATGATCTTCGTCAAATCCGACTCCTCAAACGATACTTGAAAATGCAGCGCCCGTCCAGCCGCCGTGAAGCCCAGCAACAAGGCGCTCGGCGAATATTTGTCGTCCGGATAATTGTCAATGACCTCAGCCTTTCCGCCCGCCTCCCTGATTTCCTGTTCGCTGATGTTGCGCTCGACCACGCGCCGGAAAGCGTGACGGCTGAATTCAAATTCTCCGGCGGCCAATTACTGCTGGATTTGTGAAAGAGATTTCATTTGGGTGCGCCTTTCACGATCTTGATTTCGTTCGGCGTCAGACCACGCGTCCGTCGGCGCGCGCGCCGGTCACGATGCGGACCAATCTGGAAAAAGTTTTCTTCGACACAACGACGAGCAACGCTAACAAAGCCGCCAGCCAAGTCAATCAGGCCCCGAACTTTGAACTTTGAACTTAGGACTTTGAACTGCTACTTTCCGCGCATGGCTCGAAAGGAAAATGGCTCGGAAACTTCGCGTGGTTATGGCGACGTCATCGGCGTCGCGCTCATCGCGGCGGCGTTGCTGCTGCTCGTCGCGCAACTTTCGTTTGACCCATTTGATCTGGCCAAAATCCACGAGCCACCGAACAAACCAACGCACAATTGGATAGGCCCGCTTGGCGCGCATATTTCCTACGCTTCGTTTTTTGTTTTTGGCTGCGCGGCTTACGTGCTGCCGCTGTTGCTCGCCGCGTTTGGGCTTGCGCATCTGCTGGATTTTTTGAATTACCTCAGACGACGCTGGGCGTGGGCGCTTGTCCTGATGCTGTCCATCATGGGGCTTCTCGAACTGGCGCATCAAAAAACCATCCTGCTCGATCAAGTCAGCCGCGTCCTTCACGCGCCGGCTGGAGGAATTCTTGGCCAGGCCATGCACGGCGTGTTCCATTTCTTTGGGCCGGTCGGCGCGGCAATCATTTACATCACGCTCGACCTCATCAGCCTGTTGTTCCTGACGAATTTCCAGCTCGGCCCGTGGCTCGGCGAAAAATGGCGGAAGCGCGCCGAAGGCTTGGCGGAAATGACCGAGGAAGAAAAAATTCTGGAGCGTCGCGCGCGCGATTTGAAGCGGCAGGAAAAGGAGCTTGAAGAGCAGGTCAAACGAACGGGCGTCGAGCCGGACGAAAAACCCGGCATCGGCGCGGATTTGAAACCCGTTCCCAAACCGACCGTCCGCGATTTGAGCGTGCCGCAGGAAAGATCGCGCGCGAAAAAAATCGAGAAGCCCGCCGAGCCAGTCCGTGAAGTTCAACCGGCTGATGAAGTCGAAATCATTCCCGCGCGTGAAGTCGCCGCCGCGACGACGACGGATATTTTAGGCGACAAAACCGATTGGAAACCCGGCGAACCTGAAGTGTCTGCGGAAAAAGTTACAGGGGAGATGACCGCGGAGCCGGAAGCCAAACCGAAACCCGAACCGGAGATCAAGATCACCGGACTTCCCGCCAAGCCGAAGCCGCGCAAAAAACCGCTGACCGTTGCAGCCACGCCAATGATCGGCAATTACCAGTTGCCGCCGCTGGATTTTCTTCAGCAGACCGACATGACCGTGAAGCCGACCGAGTCGAAAGAGGAATTGATGGCTAACGCGCGGCTGATGCAGCAGACGCTCGCACAATTCGAGATCGAAGTTTCGCTCGGCGACATCACCAAAGGCCCGACGATCACGCGCTATGAGTTGCATCCCGCGCCGGGCGTGAAGCTGGAAAAAATCACCGCGCTGTCGAACAACATTGCCGCCGCGCTCAAAGCCGAGCGCATCCACATCCTTGCGCCCGTGCCGGGAAAAAGTTCAGTGGGCGTCGAAGTTCCCAACGCCATCAAGACCAAGGTAATCATCCGCGACCTGCTTGAGTCCGACGAATGGCGCAACACCAAGGCGCGCATTCCGCTGGCGCTGGGCAAGGACGTTTATGGGCATCCGATCATCGCCGACCTTGGGGAGATGCCCCACCTGATGATCGCGGGCAGCACTGGTTCAGGCAAATCGGTCTGCATCAACGCCATCATCACGTCGCTGCTTTACAGATTCAAACCGGACGAACTGCGGTTCGTGATGATTGATCCGAAGGTGGTCGAGCTGCAGCATTACAACACGCTGCCGCATCTCGTCGTGCCGGTCGTCACCGACCCGAAGAAAGTCATCCTCGCGCTGCGCTGGGTGGTGAACGAGATGGAAAAGCGCTACCAGATTTTTGCGCGCGTCGGCGTGCGCAACATCGTGTCGTTCAACTCGCGTCCAAATAAAAAACTCGTTCCGCAAGAACCGGAACTGCCGTTGATGGCGAAAAAAGAAAAAGTCGAGCCGGGCGCGGATGGTTTTGCGGTCGAGGTGGACGAAGAGATCGTCGTGCCGCGCGAAGAGGACATTGTCATCCCGGAAAAACTTTCCTACATCGTGGTCATCATTG